>JBKJIV010000123.1:0-12343 GCA_046598365.1 Polaromonas sp.
CCCACATCACGGCGGGTGGTTTCATCGCCCAGGCGCTGGTGCCGCCCAGTGAAAGGCTGGTCGATGTGGATGGCGTGGCGACGCGCCTGAAGCTGGACCTGCGCGCCTACACCTTTGGCGGTCAGGTGCAACTGCTGGCCGCGCGCACCTACACCGGGCAAACCACCAACTTCCGCACAGCGGGTGGCGGCTTTTCGCCGGTGGTGGTGCTGCCCCTGATGTCTGTTCCATCACCAACCCAAACTATCGCCCCGGAGAACATTCATGTCTGAGCGCCCCCTCAACGTCCTGTTTCTGTGTACCCACAACTCGGCCCGCAGCATACTGGCCGAGGCCACGCTGAACCACATTGGCAAGGGCCGCTTCAAGGCCTGGTCGGCCGGCAGCAGCCCACGCGACAACCAGCAGCCGAATCCGCTGGGCCTGCAGGTCCTCAAGAACGCCGGCATTTCAACTGAAGGCCTGCGCAGCAAAAGCTGGGACGAGTTTGCCGCTGCCGACGCGCCACAAATGGATCTGGTCATCACCGTCTGCGACAACGCTGCCGGTGAGGTCTGCCCCTACTGGCCTGGCCAGCCCGCCACCGCGCACTGGGGTTATGCCGACCCGTCCGAAATCCAGGGGGACGAGGCGCAACAACTCGAAGCCTTCCGCCAGACCCTGCACGCGATCCATAGACGCCTGGAGCTGCTCATCAACTTGCCGGCTGACAAGCTGGAGCGGGCCATGGTGCAGCAGACCGCGCGCGATCTGGCTGGAAGTCCCTGATTTTCCGTCACCCGTTTCTTCAATTTTTTCTTCTCTCTTATGAAAAAAATCATCTCCTGGGGGCTGCTGCCCGGTGCGCTACTGGTCAGTGTTGGTACATTTTTGTATGCCCGACACACCGGCGGCAACATGGAACTCGCCATCTTGCTCAGTAGCCTGGGTGCTCTGGCCCTGGCCATGCTGCTGGAGCGCAGCATGCCGCACCAAGCCGAATGGAACAAACCTCGCGGCGACCGGCTGACCGACTGGATCAGCTTTGGCCTGCTGGCCGGCGCAGTGCAACCCTTGCTGAAGTGGCTGTCGCCGCTGCTTGTCGTCGGTGTGTACGGTTTGCTTGAGCCTGCGAGCGGGCTGTTTCCGGTTGAGCAGCCTTTCGCGGTGCAGGTGCTGCTGGTTGCCCTGCTGGCAGAGCTTGGCAAATACTGGGCGCATCGCTGGCATCACACGCAGCCGGCACTGTGGTGGCTGCACGCGCTGCACCACGGCAGCAAGCGCCTTTATTCGATCAACAATTTCCGCGTTCATCCGCTGGAATACGCACTGAAACATGGCTTGAGCCTGCTGCCGCTAATGCTTCTGGGCGTCCCGGCCGATGTGCTGCTCGGCTACATCGCCCTCACCCAGCCGGTGCAGATGCTGCAACATGTCAATTTGCCACTGCGCCACGGCTGGCTCAACTATGTCTTCAGTACCAATGAACTGCACCGCTGGCACCACTCCAGCAGGCCTGAGGAGGGCAACAACAACTACGGCAGTGCCTTGATGGTCTGGGATCTGGTGTTTGGCACATTTCACCATCCGCGTGAGATGGCTGGGCCCAAAGCTATAGGCTTGTACGCCACGAGCAACTACCCGGCCCATCGGTCTTACTGGGCTCAGGTGCTGTCCATGTTCAGCCCGGCGTGCTGCAAAGCATGAACGCAGCTACACCGACGCTGGCGCAGCGTCTGTTCGCCGAATTTTTGGGCACCGCCGCCCTGCTCTGCGCCGTCATCGGCTCGGGCATCATGGCCGAGCAACTCTCCGGCGGCAACAACGGCGTGGCGCTGCTGGCCAACACCCTTGTCACGGTGTTTGCGCTGTATGTGCTGATCGAGGTGCTAGGCCCCGTCAGCGGCGCCCACTTCAACCCGCTGGTGACTCTGGTCGTATGGTCAAAAACGCCTTCAGGCCCAGACCACCGTTGGCATGCAGCTCTTTTTTTTATAGCAGCTCAATTGCTGGGCGCCATCGCTGGTGCGTGGCTGACACACGCCATGTTTGACCTGAACATCCTGCAACTGAGCAGCAAGCTGCGCGGCGGCTGGACAGCATCCGGCAGCTTCAGCGGCTGGGGCCAGTGGCTGGCCGAAGCCGTCGCCACCGCTGGGCTGATTCTGGTGATTCTTCGTGCCCCACCCGGCAAGGCTTCTGCGCTGGTGGCTTGCTACATAGGCGCGGCCTACTGGTTCACCGCCAGCACCTCGTTTGCCAATCCGGCCGCTGTTCTGGGCCGCATGTTGTCAGACAGCTTTGCCGGCATCGCGCCAGCCAGCGCGCCGGGCTTTGTGATAGCCGAAGCAGTGGGCGCTGCTGCAGGCGTGTGGATGAGCCGTTGGCTAGAAGGCAGCAGACACACAGGCCAGGCCTGATGCTGCTCGCTGCGCTGAGCGGCGGCCAGCGCCGCAGCGCCACGGTTGCCGGTCTGGGCATTGCGCAGACGCTGGCCTGGGCGTCGAGCTACTACCTGCCGGCCATGCTGGCGACGTCCATGGCGCGGGATCTGGGTATCGGCACACCCACCGTGTTTCTCGGTTTTTCGTTGGCGCTGGTGGTGTCGGCCTTGCTGGGCCCACTGGCTGGCAAGCTGATAGACCAGCACGGCGGCCAACCTGTCCTGGCCAGCAACAGCCTGGTATTTGCAGCGGGCCTGGCCGCGCTGGCCTTGGCCCAAGGCCCCATCGGCCTGTTCGGTGCCTGGGCCATCCTCGGCGTGGCCATGGCCGGCGGTCTATACGAGGCGGCTTTTGCCACGCTGGTCTATCTCTACGGGAAAAACGCGCGCAGCGCCATCACCGGCATCACCTTGCTGGCCGGTTTTGCCAGCACCGTGGGCTGGCCGCTGACCGCCTGGCTGGAGCTGGAGTGGGGCTGGCGCGCCGCCTGTTGGGTCTGGGCCGGCCTGCACCTGGTGCTGGCATTGCCGCTGAACCTGTTGTTGCCGCGCGCTGCGTTGCCGGTTGCGCGCGCTGAACCGGCTGAAGCAACCGAGCCAACGACTGCGGTCACACCCGCGCAAAGTCCGCCGCCCCCAAGTTCTACCCGTACTGCGGTACTGCTGGCCTTTGTGTTTGCCATCACCTGGTTCATCAGCACCGCGATGGCCGCGCATTTGCCGCGTCTGCTGCAGGTGCACGGCGTACCGCTGGCCACCGCGCTGCTGTTTGCGGGTCTGGTGGGCCCGGCGCAAGTGGCTGGCCGCCTGCTGGAATACGGTTTGCTGCGCAATATCCACCCGCTGGTCTCGGCGCGCATGGCGGGCGGCATGCACACGTTGGGCGCAGTTGTATTCATGCTTTTTGGGGTGCCTGCGGGCGCGCTATTCACCGTGCTGCACGGCGCCGGCAACGGCGTGCTGACAATTGCCAAGGGCACCCTGCCACTGGTGCTGTTTGGCGTAAAGGACTATGGCGCGCGCCAGGGCCTGCTGATGGTGCCGGCGCGTTTTGCGCAAGCCCTGTCACCGTGGCTGTTTGGTCTGGCGATTGACCGCTTTGGCGCGGGTGCCTTGTGGTTCTCAGCGGCGCTGGGCGGGCTGGGTTTGGTGGCGCTGATACTGCTGCGCAGTCCTTCCGCAACGCACAGTGCGCATTGACTCAGCGCCGCCTCAAGCCAGCCACTTCTGCAGAAACTGCGCATGGCCCAGCGCCGGGTCCAGCTGATAGCCGGCAAAACCAATCCGTTCGTACAGCCTGGTCGCCGACGCATTGCCCTGCAGCACCTCCAGGGTCAGCTTGCAGGCACCGCGCTTGCGCGCAATCTGCTCAACCAGTGCGAGCATCTGCTCGGCGACACGACGACCGCGGTAGCTGGCCAGCACCACCACGTCGTGCACATTGACCAGTGGTTTGCAGGCAAAGGTGGAAAAACCTTCAAAACAATTGACGAGACCAACGGCCCGGTTTGCGTCGAAGGCAAGCACGCTGAAGGCTTGCGGACGCGCAGCCAGCTCGCGCGCCAGGTTGTCAAGCGCAAACGATCCCAGCGGCGAGCCACCGCCTGCCGGGTCGCGCGCATAGGCGTCCAGCAACTGCACCAGGTGGCGCGTGTGCTCGGGATTGGCATAGTCGGCCTGAACAACTCTCAGACCGGACGCAGGTTGCGCAGAGTTCATGTGTGATTCCTAAACAGGTAGCAGACGCTGATGCGGCGGCGCTGGCAACTCCACGCCAATGCTGTCCCCGGCACTGACCTCTCCGCCTGCCAGCACCACACCCATGACGCCGGCTTTGCGAACGAGCTGCCCCTCGCTGTCACGGGCCAGCACTGCAGCAGTCAAACCTTGCTGAAAATGGTCAATCTGGCTGCAGGGATTGCGAAGGCCGGTGAGTTCCACCACGGCCCTCGGACCCAGGTGCAAGCGGGTGGCCGTGGGCAGAGCCAGCAGATCGATACCCCTGGTGCTGAGGTTTTCGCCCAGCTCACCGGGACGCACTGAAAAACCGGCGCGCGCCAGCTCTTCAAAAAGCTCAATATGCAGCAGATGGACTTGCCGCAGATTCGGTTGCTTCGGGTCACGCGCGACACGTGAGCGATGCTGCACGGTGACACCCGCATGCGTGTCACCCGCAACGCCAAGGCCCTCCACAAGCGTGATGGCGTTCTCGGTGAACTTGCTGAAGCTGTGGCTGCTGCTGCGATGAACGGCAAGCACGGTCGCCGAAGACTCAGGCGTCATCAACCGGCTCGGACAGCCGTGGCCAAGCGCTCGGCGCTGTTCAGCGCCTGCGCGGCATCCCGCGCTTCCACCATCACACGCAGCAGCGGCTCAGTGCCGCTGGCGCGTATCAGCACACGTCCGTTGTTGCCAAGCTCGGCCTGCACAGCCTTGGTTTCAGATGTCAGCATGGTGTTGCTAAGCCAGTCCTGACCCGGCTGCAAACGCACATTGATCAGCGTCTGCGGAAACAACGTCACATCAGTCAGCAACTGGGCCAGCGTCTTCTTGCTGCGCACACAGGCCTGCAGCACCTGCAGCGCACTGATGAGGCCATCACCTGTGGTGTGCTTGTCCAGCGCCAGCAAATGACCCGAGCCTTCGCCACCCAGCAACCAGCCGTTTTTCTCAAGCTCTTCCAGCACATAGCGGTCGCCAACCTTGGCCCGCACAAACTCGACGCCTCTGGCCTTGAGCGCCACTTCCACTGCCATGTTGGTCATCAGCGTGCCGACCGCTCCGGGAACCTTCTCGCCGCGCTCCAGCCGTTCGGCCACCATGAGGTACAACACCTCATCGCCATTGAACAGGCGTCCATCGGCGTCTACCAGTTGCAGGCGATCGGCGTCGCCGTCCAGCGCCACGCCATAGTCTGCATTGAAGTCTTTCACCGCCTTGATGAGTGCCTCGGGATGGGTGGCGCCCACCTCATGGTTGATGTTCAGGCCGTCCGGCTTGCAGCCAATGCAAATGACATCGGCGCCAAGCTCGTGAAAAACCTCAGGGGCAATGTGATAGGCCGCGCCATTTGCAGCATCCACCACAATCTTCATGCCTTTGAGCGTCAGATCGCTGGCGTAGGTGCTTTTGCAGAATTCAATGTAGCGGCCCGCGGCATCATCAAGCCGGCGTGTCCTGCCCAGGTTGGGCGAGTCGGCCCACACCGGGGGCTCATCGAGCGTGGCTTCGACGTCCTTCTCCCAGGCATCGGGCAGCTTGGTGCCCAGGGAGCTGAAAAACTTGATGCCGTTGTCATAAAAGGGGTTGTGACTGGCACTGATGACCACGCCAAGGCTGGCGCGCTGCGTGCGGGTGAGGTAAGCGACCCCCGGCGTTGGCAGAGGTCCGAGAAGAACCACATCAACGCCAGCGGAATTGAAACCCGACTCAAGCGCACTTTCCAGCATGTAGCCCGAAATACGGGTGTCCTTGCCTATGACGACGGTGGGACGGGCTTCCGTTCGTTTGAGAACGCGGCCCACCGCATGCGCCAGGCGCAGTACGAAGTCGGGTGTGATGGGCGCCTGGCCCACAGTGCCGCGAATCCCGTCTGTGCCGAAGTATTGTCTTGTCATCTTTTCACTTCCTGATCTGGACATGCCCGTGGGGCCGAATTTTATGTTCGGGGAATTCTACGGTGCGATAAAAATCCGCCCTGTAGGCGATCACGCCATTGCAGCAGCCCAAACCTTGAGAGCTTGCACCGTCTGGCGTACGTCGTGCACACGCACCACACGTGCGCCACGGTCCACGGCCAGCACGGCGGCGGTGATGCTGGGCACCATACGGTCCACCACATCGAGCTGGGCAACGCTAGCCAGCGAGGTGCTGCTGACAGCGGCAAGAGATGACTTGCGCGACCAGCCCGCCAGCAAAGGGTAGCCAGCGGCCATCAGCTCGCGCTGGCGCGACAGCAAGGCGAAATTCTGCGCCACCGTTTTTCCAAAACCGATGCCGGGGTCCAACACGATCCGGTTGGCTGCAACCCCCCGCTCCTGCAAGCTCTGGGCAATTTTTTGGAGGAAAGACAGCACCTGAGGCAGCACATCGCCCTCCATGGGTGCTGCCTGCATGGTCTGCGGCTCGCGATGCATATGCATCAGGCAGACACCGCAGTTCGGGTGCGCCGCAACCAGCTCGACAGCGCCAGGCTGGCGCAAAGCCCAAATGTCATTGATGATGTCGGCACCCAGGTCCAGCACCGCCGCCATCACCTGCGGCTTGTACGTGTCCACCGAAACCGGCACACCCAGGGTGACGGCATGACGAACCACGGGCAGTACACGGGCCAGCTCTTCGTCCAGCGGCAGCGGCAAGGCGCCAGGCCGCGACGACTCCCCGCCAATATCGAGCATGTCGGTACCGTCTTTGACAAGTTGATCGCAGTGATCAAGCGCCGCCCGTTGCCCGGCGCCTTCCGAAAAATATTTCCCACCGTCGGAAAATGAGTCCGGCGTGACGTTCACGATGCCCATCACGCGGGGCTGGCTCAGATCAACCGAGAAGCGGGAGGTTTTCCAGATCACTCAAATGCTCCTGAAGCGGGACTACAGAATCGGACTCAAAATAAAAAACCGGGGACAGGCCCCGGTTTTTTGTTTCCCCGAATGTCAGGCGACGTTTGGCGCCGGATCGGTGTTGACAGCGGGAGTGCCGCCACTTGAGCCACCGCCACCTACCGACGAATTACGCGGTGTCCAGTCTTTGGGGGGACGGGGTTCTTTGCCGGCGATGATGTCGTCGAGCTGGTCACCATCAATGGTTTCCCATTCCAGCAGAGCCTTGGCCATGGCGTGGATCTTTTCCTGATTGTCTTCAATCAACTTGCGGGCCTCAGCGTACTGCTGGTCAATGATGCGGCGAACCTCGTTGTCGACCTTTTGCATGGTGGACTCGCTCACATTGTTGGTCTTGGTGACCGAACGGCCCAGAAAAACTTCGCCTTCGTTTTCGGCATACACCATGGGTCCCAGCGCGTCGGTCATGCCGTATCGCGTGACCATGTCCCGGGCCAGTGCCGTGGCACGCTCAAAGTCGTTGCTGGCGCCCGTCGTCATCTGGTTCATGAAAACTTCTTCAGCGATGCGGCCACCAAACAGCATGCTGATCTGGCTCAGCATGTATTCGCGGTCGTAGCTGTAGCGGTCTTGCGCAGGCAGGCTCATGGTGACGCCCAAAGCGCGGCCACGTGGAATGATGGTGACTTTGTGGACCGGATCGCACTTCGGCAACATCTTGCCAAGCAGCGCATGGCCAGACTCGTGATAGGCCGTGTTACGGCGCTCTGACTCGGGCATGACCATGCTCTTGCGCTCGGGGCCCATGAGAATTTTGTCTTTGGCTTTTTCGAAGTCCTGCATTTCCACGGTGCGCGCATTGCGGCGTGCGGCCATCAGGGCGGCTTCGTTGCACAGGTTGGCCAGATCGGCGCCGGACATGCCGGGTGTGCCGCGGGCAATCACGCTGGCGTTGACGTCCTGACCCAAGGGAACCTTGCGCATATGCACATTGAGGATCTGCTCGCGGCCACGGATATCGGGCAGCGTCACATAAACCTGGCGGTCAAAACGGCCGGGGCGCAGCAAGGCGGAATCCAGAATGTCAGGGCGGTTGGTCGCAGCCACCACAATCACGCCGACGTTGGTTTCAAAGCCGTCCATCTCAACCAGCATCTGGTTCAAGGTTTGCTCGCGCTCGTCGTTACCACCGCCCAGGCCTGCGCCACGCTGGCGGCCGACGGCGTCAATCTCGTCAATGAAGATGATGCAAGGCGCGTTTTTCTTGGCGTTGTCGAACATGTCGCGCACACGGGCCGCGCCCACGCCGACAAACATTTCCACGAAGTCAGAGCCGGAAATGGAGAAGAAAGGCACCTTGGCTTCGCCGGCAATGCCTTTGGCGAGCAGGGTTTTACCAGTGCCGGGAGGGCCAACCAGCAGCAAACCGCGTGGAATGCGTCCGCCCAGCTTCTGGAATTTTTGCGGGTCTTTCAGGAAATCAACAACTTCCTTGACTTCTTCCTTGGCTTCGTCGCAACCGGCCACGTCAGCAAAGGTGACAAGGTTGGTCGATTCGTCAAGCATGCGGGCCTTGGATTTGCCAAAGCTGAACGCTCCGCCCTTGCCGCCGCCCTGCATCTGCCGCATGAAATAAATCCAGACGCCAATCAGCAGCAACATGGGGCCCCAGCTGACCAACAAGGTCATCAGGAGTGAGCCCTCTTCGCGCGCCTTGACGTCAAACTTGACGTCGTTGGCAATCAGGTCACCGACCAGGCCGCGGTCCAGATAGGTCGCGGTGGTGCGAATTTTCCGGTCGTCGGTGGTGGTGGCGATGATTTCGGTGCCGCCCTGACCCTCGGCAATCGTTGCCGATTTGATGCGCTTGCCTCTTACTTCATCAAGGAACTCGGAGTATCCAAGGTAGTTGCTACCAGCGCCGCCGCGTGTATCAAATTGCTTGAAGACGGTGAAAAGCACCATGGCTATGACAAGCCAGATTGCAATTTTGGAAAACCACTGATTGTTCAAGGATGACTCCGTTAGGGGAACAAAAGGCACATGCGCCTGATTTTAGGCGTTTCAAGGGCAAGAACCGAATGCGCCGCAGGGGACATCCCTTGGTTTGGGGCGGGAATGCGGTATTTGTCGCGTTTCACTCGACTTCCGCCGCCGCCCGATGTCCTGTTTTCAGACCCCGGCCAATCAAAAAGGTTTCTGACGAGTTGGGCCGGGAGGCTTTGGGCTTGAACGGTTTGACGACCTTGAAAGTGTCCTTGAACAGCTTGACCAAGGGGCTGTAGGCACCGCCATGGAAAAGTTTGACCACCAGCGAACCATCCGGCTTGAGGTGACTGACCGAGAATTCCACCGCAAGCTCCACCAGGTGTGCAATGCGGGCCGCGTCGGCGGAGTCAATGCCAGAGAGATTCGGAGCCATGTCGGAGATCACCACATCAACCTTGGTGAACCCCTTGTCTGATGCCAGAGTTTGCTCCAGAACTTGTAGCACTTCGGGTTCACGAAAATCCCCCAAAATGAATGCCACGCCTTCCACCGGCTCCATGGGGAGGATGTCCAGGGCCACAATGCGCCCGTTCAAGGCGCCCGCAGCGGCACCCGATGGCGAGAGTTTGCGGCGCACATACTGGCTCCAGGCACCCGGCACGCTGCCCAAGTCCACCACACAATCCCCGGGCCGTATCAACCCGAATGAGTCGTCGATCTCCTTGAGCTTGTAGGCCGCTCTGGCCCGAAAACCCTCTTTTTTGGCCAGCTTGACATAGGTATCGTTAACGTGGTCGTTTAGCCACGCTTTATTGACCTTTTTACTTTGGGTTTTAACTTTCATGCCCGTATTGTCCTCTCACCGATAATCAGGACATGGCTCAAATACTACTTACCCCCTCCCAGCGCAAAGACCACCGGGCCGAGGCGCACCACCTGGACGCTGTTGTCATGGTCGGCTCAGACGGTCTTACAGATGCAGTCAAAAAAGAAATCGACGCGGCCCTGAAGGCGCACGGACTGATCAAGGTGCGTGTGCAATCAGACGATCGGCCGGGCCGTGAGGCGATGTTCCAGTCCCTGGCCAACGACCTCCATGCTGCGCCCATCCAGCACATCGGAAAGCTGCTGGTGCTGTGGCGACCCAAACCCGAGAAAGAAAAAAAGGTCAATGAAGACCGCATGCCCGGTCCGCGCGACGTCAAGGTGTTGAAAAACAGCTCGCGCTACGGCCAGCGACCCGAGGTTAAGACCCTGCGCGTTTTGGGAAACCAACGCCTGACGCCGGGCGGCACTGTCAAGCGGGCCAAAAAACCCAGGCTGCAAAGCGTCAAGAAAAGAGCGCAGGACTAAAACACCGGGCTTCCGATTGGCTTTACCAACGGTTAACGTTTTCTTTCTTTAGATCTATTGCCCTCGCCCACAACTATTTGACATGAATCAAGCAAATCCGCTCCTGGACTTTTCCGACCTGCCCCTGTTCGACCGGATCGCGCCGACCGATGTAGGTACCGCTGTTGATGAGTTGTTGGCGCGGGCCAATGCAGCGCTGGCACAGGTCACGGCGCCAGACTTTCCGGCGAGTTGGACCGGCATTGCTGCGGTACTTGATGTGGCAACGGAAAACCTGAGCCGGGCTTGGGGTGCGGTCAGCCATCTCAACGGCGTGGCCGATACCCCCGAGCTGCGCGCAGCCTACAACGCCGCCCTTCCCCGGGTTACCGAGTTCTGGACGCGCCTGGGTGCAGACGAGCGGCTGTATGCCAAGTACAAGGCCATCGATGTATCCACGCTGAATACCGAGCAGCGCCAGGCACATAAAAACGCCGTACGCAATTTCGTGCTTTCGGGTGCCGAGTTGCTAGGCGCCGCCAAGGAGCGATTCGCGGCCATTCAGGAGCGTCAAGCCGAGCTCAGCCAGAAGTTCAGCGAAAACGCGCTCGACGCCACCGACGCCTGGGCCTACTACGCAACCAGCGACGAACTGACCGGCGTACCCGCCGATGTCATAGCAACCGCGCGCGCGCTGGCTGAAGCAGAAAGCAAGGATGGCTACAAACTCACGCTGAAAATGCCCAGCTACCTGCCTGTCATGCAGTTTGCCGACCGCTCCGCTCTGCGCGAAACGCTGTACCGGGCTTACAGCACCCGCGCCAGCGATCAGGCGCCAGCCGAGTTCAGCCGTTTTGACAACAGCGCAGTGATGCAGGAAATTCTGGCGCTGCGCCTGGAAGAGGCACAGTTGCTGGGTTATCGCAATTTTGGTGAAGTTTCGGTGGTCGCCAAGATGGCAGATTCACCCGAGCAGGTCATCAGCTTTCTGCGCGACCTGGGCCAGCGCGCCAAGCCCTACGGCATCAAGGACGTTGCCGACCTGCGCGAGTTCGCTGCCGAGCAGTTAGGCCTGAAAGAGCTGCAGCCCTGGGACTATGCCTACGTGGGCGAAAAACTCAAGGAAGCACGCTACGCCTTCAGCGAGCAGGAAGTCAAACAGTATTTCACCGCACCCAAGGTGCTGGCTGGTCTGTTCAAGATCGTCGAAACCCTGTTCGAGGTGGAAATCCGTCCCGACACAACCCCTGTCTGGAAGCCTGGCGTGGAGTTTTACCGGATTGAGCGAAGCGGCGATTTGGTGGGCCAGTTTTACCTGGACCAACCAGCCCGCACCGGCAAACGCGGCGGCGCCTGGATGGACGATGTGCGCGCCCGTTGGCTTCGCCCGGATACCGGCAAGCTGCAAACCCCGGTGGCTCACCTGGTCTGTAACTTTGCGGATGGCGTAGGCGGTAAACCAGCCCTGCTGACGCATGACGACGTGACCACCCTCTTCCACGAGTTTGGCCACGGCCTGCACCACATGCTGACGCAGGTCAATGAACGCGATGTATCGGGCATCAGCGGCGTCGAATGGGACGCGGTCGAGTTGCCCAGCCAGTTCATGGAGAACTTCTGCTGGGAGTGGGACGTGCTCAAGCACCTCACGGCCCATGTGGACACCGGCGCGCCCCTGCCCCGCGCGCTGTTCGACCGCATGCTCGCGGCAAAGAACTTCCACAGCGGCCTGGGCACGCTGCGCCAGGTCGAGTTCGCCACTGTCGACATGCGGCTGCACACCGAGCCAGATGCCGCAGATCGCATCCCGGCCATCACGGCGGAAGTCGCCGATGGCGTGGCGGTGTTCAGGGCGCCTGCTTTCTTCCGCGGCCTGCACAGCTTCTCGCACATCTTCGCGGGCGGCTACGCGGCCGGCTACTACAGCTACAAGTGGGCCGAGGTGCTGTCGGCCGACGCCTGGAGCGCGTTCGAGGAGGCCCCCGACGTGCTCGACGTCGGTACCGGCCGGCGCTACCGGCAGGCCGTCCTCGAGACCGGC
>JBKJIV010000218.1:0-21581 GCA_046598365.1 Polaromonas sp.
CCACAGCCACAGTTGGGCCGCCCGAATGGCTTCGTCACTGAGCAGCAAAGCATCGCGCACATGGGCTTGCGTCGCGGCCCAGGCAAGGTCGCCAATGCGTTTGGCGCCCAATGAGTCGGCGGCAATGCCGGCTACGTTCACATCGACTGGTGCGCCAGCCTCGCGGGCCTTAAAGAGTGTGGGGGCCAGTTCCGGCTCCAGCGCAACTACTCTGGCGCGTTGTCCAAACCAGCTGGCTATGCCGCCAATCAAACCGCCGCCGCCGACGCTCACCAGCACGGAGTCCGGAATACCGGTCTGCTCCTCCATTTCGAGCGCCAACGTACCGGCGCCCACCAGCACCTCGGGCTGATCGTAGGCGTGCGTAAGCAACGCGCCCGTCACTTTCTGCCGCGCCAGACATGCCTGCAAGGCATCAAAATAGGCGGCGCCGGTGACCACTACCTCGGCACCCAGCTCTGCGAGTTTGGCGCGCTTGGCCGGGCTGGACACCTGCGGCACAAACACTTCGCAGCGCACACCCAGCTCGCGCGCCGCAGCAGCAGTCGCGATACCGGCATTACCGCCCGAGGCCACGATCACTCCGCTTTGTGGAATCGGGTTGGATAACAGGCGGTTGAGCATGCCGCGCGCCTTGAAACTGCCACCCGTTTGCAGGTGCTCAAGCTTGAGCCATACCTCGGCGCAATCCACGCCCATGGCCTTGCCGGGCAGCTTGTACACCGGCGTTTGATGAATAAAGTGGCTGTAGTCTTTTCGAAACCTGCGGTAGCAGCTCTCGATTTGATAGCAATCAGCCATAAGAACTAAATATCGGCGTGCAAGCCGCTGTCCAACGCGTCGAGCGCGGGCCCGTCAAGCTTGAGGCCCTTGGGCAGCGGGAACTTGATGGTCTCTTCAATCCCGGCCATCTTGCGCACCGACACGGCGCCCAGCGCCTTGATGCGGTCTATCACCTGCTTGACCAGAATTTCAGGGGCCGACGCGCCAGCAGTCAGGCCCACGCGGCTTTTGCCTTCAAACCATGCAGGCTGCAGCTCGCTGGCGTCGTCCACCATATAAGCCTCGGTGCCCAATTTGACGGCAAGCTCACGCAGGCGGTTGCTGTTGGAGCTGGTGGGGCTGCCCACGACGATCAAAATATCCACCTGCGGGCTCATCACCTTCACGGCGTCTTGCCGGTTTTGTGTGGCGTAACAAATGTCCTGCTGCTTGGGCTCGCGCACTTGCGGAAAACGCGCTTTCACGGCGGCGCTGATTTCCGCGGCGTCGTCGACACTGAGTGTGGTCTGCGTGACCACCGCGAGTTTTTCCGTTTGCCCAGGGTTGATGCGCGCCACATCGGCCACGTCTTCCACCAGATGGATGCCGCTGTCGAGCTGGCCCATGGTGCCCTCGACCTCGGGGTGGCCCTTGTGGCCGATCATGATGAACTCGTAGCCTTCCTTGTTGAGCTTGGCCACTTCCACGTGCACTTTGGTCACCAGCGGGCAGGTGGCGTCAAAGATGCGAAAGCCGCGCCGTTCGGCCTCACGCTCGGTGGCCTTGCTGACCCCGTGAGCGCTGAACACCAGCGTCGCGCCCGGCGGCACATCGTCCAGGTCTTCAATAAAGATTGCGCCCTTTTCCTTGAGCTCATTAACGACGTAGGTGTTGTGCACGATTTCATGGCGCACATAAATCGGCGCGCCGAACTTTCCGATGGCTCGCTCAACGATTTCGATGGCCCTGTCGACACCCGCACAAAAACCGCGCGGCTCGGCAAGGATGATTTCCTGGGGACTGCTCATAAAACGCCGATCAACTGAACTTCAAAAGTCACGGGCTGGCCCGCCAGCGGATGGTTGAAGTCAAACTGCACGGCATCGCCCTCTTGCTTGACCTGCTGCACGCTGCCTGCGTACTGCCCCATGCCATCCGGCGTCGGAAACTGCACCACGTCTCCTACCTTGTATTTTTCGTTCGGGTCACCCAACTCGTTGAGCAGCTTGCGTGCCACCCATTGCAGCAGGTCGGGGTTGCGCTCACCAAAAGCCTCACCTGCAGGTAGCTCAAAGCGGGTGCGCGTGCCTTCGGACAGGCCAAGCAGACGCTGCTCAATCGCTGGCGACAGCTCGCCCGTGCCCAAGCTCAGCGTGGCGGGCTTGCCGTCAAAGGTGTTGATGATGTCCGCACCACCCGGCCCGGTCATACGGTAATGCAGGGTCAAAAAAGAGCCTGGCTGGACAAGGACAAGGGCGGGTGTTTCCACGGTAGACATGCGACTTTCAGCGGGCCGTGACGGCGGGCAGCGGTTTGTAAACTGCCCCTATTGTAGAAAACACCGCCAAGTCCGGGAAAACGGGGCTATTAGGTCCGGCTATGCTTGAGCCATGCTTCTTAAAGACCTGCCCGAAGACGCCCGCCCTCGTGAAAAGCTGCTGAGCCGCGGCGCTGGGGCCCTGAGCGACGCTGAACTGCTTGCACTGCTGCCGCGCAGCGGCATTCCCGGCAAAAACGTGTTGCAGATGAGCCAGGAGCTGGTGGACACGTTTGGCGGTGTGGGCGGTTTGCTGCACACCAGCGCAGAAGACTTGAAACGCATCAAAGGCCTGGGCCCGGCCAAACGCGCCGAGCTGGTGGCGGTGCTGGAGCTGGCGCGCCGCGCGCTGGCGCAACAGCTCAAGGCCAAGCCGGTGTTCGACACCCCGCACGCTGTGCGCGACTACCTGCAATTGCAGTTGGGCAGCCGGCCGCATGAAATATTTGCAGTTCTTTTTCTGGACAGCCAGAACTGTCTGATTGCACTGGAAGAGCTTTTCAGGGGCACGCTGACGCAAACATCTGTCTACCCGCGTGAGGTCGTGGTGCGCGCACTGGATCACCATGCAGCCAGCGTGGTGCTGGCCCACAACCATCCCAGCGGCACGGCGCAACCGTCGCGCGCCGACGAGGCGCTGACGCATACACTGAAAGCGGCCTTGGCCCTTGTCGATGTGCGCGTGCTGGATCACTTCATCGTGACCCGCACGCAGGCGGTGTCGATGGCCGAGCTGGGCTTGCTCTAGAGCGACGCGGTCTATGCAGGCACCGAGGGAAACGACAGCCGAAAGCAGCTGGTAAAGCCTGGCGGCGGAACAACCTGTTCAAAAGTCGCGCCATGGATTTGCGCGATTTTCTCCACTACCCGGTGGCCAAGACCCCAACCCAAACCAACAGATGACTCCGGAATACCCCCGGGCTGCCTTTTTTGCGCATCTCCCTCACGAGGCGAGAGCGAGTGAGCGGCCGTGTCACACACCTGCAGCCAATGTTGCGCCGGGTCCAGTTGCACTTCCACGTGCGTGCCGGCCGGTGTGTGGCTCAAAGCGTTTTCAACCAGATTGCGTATGGCCAGGGCCAGCAAAACCGGATGACCCGCCAGCTGAAACGGCCCTGGGCTGACCAGCGCCAGTTCATGGCCGCTGTGATGCGCGGACTGCCCGAAGCTGGAAACCTCTTCGCGTGCAATGCCTTCCAAATCCAGCGCCTGACGGGTTTCAGCCATTTCTGTCCGGCTTGCACGCGCCAACGCCAAAAGATCCGACAGTACGTGGCCCGACCTCAAGGCGTCACGCTCCAGTTGTTCCAGCAACAGCTCGCGCTCCGGCCCCTGCGCTAACTGGCGCAGGGCGCGCGCCTGCAGGGTGATCGAAGCAAGCGGGGTGCGCAGCTCATGCGCGAGTTCATTCGCAAGCTCCCTTTCCCGGGCAACTACCGCGTGATAACGGCCAGCCAGTGTGTTGATGGAGTCGACCACCGCGCGGAATTCCTGCTGCTGGTAGCGGTTGCGCAGCGGCGACGGCTGGCCAATGTCGAGCGCGTCCACATCCCGTGAAAGTTCGTACAAGGGACGCAGGCCGCGGTGTATTGCCAGACCCAACGCCAAGGCGACGACCGGCAACAACCAGAAGCCCGGCTCGGCCACTTGCTCCGCGATGTCCTGAGCGAGGTCGTCGCGCTCGGTCTCGCTGAGCAGCACGGCGACCTTGCGCTGGTGGGCCGGGCCTTCCCAGCGCGAAAAGGCACGCCAGGCCGTCGCCGGCTTGCCCAGTTGCAAGGTCTCGAAACCCTCGCCCTGTGTAAAAGGCAGCTCAGGCGCGTCGCCTGTGCGCATCAACACGCGACCGGTGCCATCCCACACCACGACACTCATCGAGCGTTGGTAGTCGTGATTTTTCAGTTTCGACAAACCCGGCAAGCCCCCAATCCCGCCGCGCTCGGCGGGTTGGCCGGCATGCTCCGACAATTGCAGCATCGCTACGCTGGCAAGGTGCCCATCGGTCAACTCGTCCGCCTCATGAAGACCGGTGCTGTAGCCAAGCACCACAAATCCGCCCCAGACAATCAGCAAGGCACCCAAAGCCCACGCCATCAGGTGCAAGGTCAGCGATCGCCGGGCAATCATGCAGTCTCCTCGGGAACAAAATAACCCACGCCGCGCATGGTGCGGATGATGCCGTCACCGAGCTTTTTGCGAAGGTGATGTACGTGCACCTCGACGGCGTTGCTTTCCAGTGCGTTGTCCCAGTTGTACAGCTTGGCCTCGATCTGCGGGCGCGACAGCACACGTGGCCGCACCTCTACCAGCGCCAGCAAAATGCCAAACTCCCGCGCAGACAGATCCACCGTCTGACCCGCCATGCGGACGGTGCGCGCCGCGGGATCGATTTGCAAAGCGCCGCACACGAGCAGGGGCAGTGCCCGGCCCACTGCACGCCGGCGCAGGGCGCGCATGCGCGCAGCCAGCTCGTCGGGGTCAAAAGGCTTGGTCACGTAATCGTCCGCGCCCATGTCCAGACTCTGTATGCGGGACGTCACCTGGTCGCGCGCAGTCATGATCAGAACCGGCGTGGCGCTGTCGGGCAGGCGGCCTGTAGGCGCATGGCGCAGGCGCCGCAACACCTCGACGCCGTCGCCATCGCGCAGGCCAAGATCCAGCAGCACCACATCAAAAGGCTCAGCGCACAGCGCATCCCACGCTGGAGCAACCCCGTCGGTCACGTCTACCGCCCAACCCAAATGCCGCAGGTGCGCCTGCAGGCCCACAGCGATGCCTTCGTCATCTTCAACCACCAGTACGCGCATCGCCGTATTGTGCTTGACGAGGGGCGGCCCAACAACCTGAAATGCACAAGGGCTACGCGCAGGCCGGTCTATTTGGACTGTTAAGGAAGGCTTAAGGCAGGCCGCGCAAGCTGCGCCCCATGCAAAAAATTTCGTGCCGCGGCCCCGCACTTGCCACCGCCCTGTTGACGCTGGTGCTCATGGCCTGGGATCTCTCTGGCCTGGATCTGCTACTGGCCCACTGGTGGGGCGGGCCTCGTGGCTTCCCCCTGCAAGAGGACTGGTTTCTGACTACTGTGCTGCACGATGGCGCCAGGCGCGCTGCGTGGGTACTCACCGTTGGCCTGTGCCTGGCTGCATGGTGGCCGCCCCGCTGGCTCAGGCAACTTGACTTTGCCCGGCGCCTGCAACTGGCCGCTACTCCATTGATGGCAGTGTCTCTGATAAGTGTGCTCAAGTCCTTCAGCGCCATCAGTTGCCCATGGGGTCTGGCGGAATTCGGCGGCGTCGCACATTACAGCGCGCACTGGGCCCAGCTGTTGCAACCCGACGGTGGCAGCGGGCACTGCTTTCCGGCCGGCCATGCCGCGTCGGGTTTTGCATTTATTGGCGGCTATTTTGCCTTCCGCGATACGTCGCCCTATACCGCTCGGCTATGGCTGGCAGGCGCCGTGTTGACGGGACTGTTCCTGGGCGCCGCCCAGCAAATGCGTGGGGCGCACTTCATGAGTCACACCCTATGGACGGGCTGGCTCTGCTGGTGCGTGGCGTGGGGGCTGGACGGCCTAAGGACTTGGACCGGCCAGCGCGGTCTGCTGGTCCAGTGGAGTGACCCTGCATGAAAGCAACTCTCCAGTCCACTGCCCGCAGCAGGGTCACGCAGCGGCACGCCACGCTGCAGTCTTTTGGACAGCGTTTCGGCAACCCTTTCTGGCTGGTCTTTGCAGCCAGCCTGTGGATGGCCAGCGCTGCGAATCTGCCCTTGTGGCGCGCATTGACAGAAGTTCTGGCACCCGGTGGCGCTGCGTGGGCTTTTGAGGGCGGCATGCTGCTGATCATTGCGGGCAGCCTGGCGGCCCTGCTGAGCCTGCTGGCCTGGCGTTGGACGCTCAAGCCTGCGCTCATCGCCCTGTTGCTGGCCGCAGCATGTGGCGCTTACTTCATGACGACTTACCACGTGGTCATTGATTCCGCCATGATAGTGAACGCATTACAGACCGATGCCCGCGAAGTACGCGACTTGCTGAGTGCAAAGATGCTGGCGTTTGTGCTGGTTTTAGGGGTCGCTCCTTCCGCCGTGATCTGGCGCTGGCCCGTGGCCTACGGCCGCTGGACGCGCCGCCTCTGGCAAAACCTGTCGCTTGCGCTGGCCGCAATGCTGGTGACCGGGCTGGCAGTGTTTGCCAGCTTCAACCCACTGGCTTCCACCATGCACAACCACCACGACGTGCGTTACTTGATCAACCCTCTCAATTCGCTGTACGCCCTGGGCGCCCTGGCCGCCAAACCGCTGCAACGCGACAACACTGCCATGGCGCCCGCCGGACTTGACGCCCATTTGGCCGCGGCGGTGCCGGGCGCGCGCCCTCCTCTGCTGATGCTGGTACTGGGCGAAACCGGGCGCAGCGGCAATTTTGGCCTGAACGGCTACGCACGTGACACCACGCCCGAGCTTGCTCGCCAGGGCGTTGCCAGCTTCGACGATGCGTGGTCGTGCGGCACCAACACTGCAGCCTCGGTGCCCTGCATGTTCTCCGGTATGGGGCGTGCCGGCTTTGAAGCGCGCAAGCACAACGCCGAAGGCATGCTGGATGTGATCCAGCATGCCGGCGTGGCGGTTCTGTGGGTGGACAACCAGTCGGGTTGCAAGGGAAGCTGCGACCGCGTGCCGAGTGTGAGCACCGCCAACCTGCAGCATCCCGAACTGTGCCCGGGCGGCGAGTGTTATGACGGCATCATGCTGGAAGGTCTGGAACAACGCATCGCCGCCTTGCCGGCCGAGCGCCGCGCAAAAGGCGTGGTGCTGGTGCTGCACCAGATGGGCAGCCACGGCCCGGCCTATCACTTGCGTTCGCCGCAGGCTTACAAGCGTTTCATGCCTGAATGCACGAGCAACGATTTGCAAAACTGCAGCCGCGCAGAACTCGTCAATGCCTACGACAACTCGGTAGCCTACACCGACCATTTCCTCGCCTCCGCAGTCGACTGGCTCAAGACGCAGCAGACGGCCTGGGACCCGGCAATGGTGTACGTGGCGGACCACGGCGAATCGCTGGGTGAAAACAACCTCTACCTGCACGGCATGCCGTATCTGATCGCGCCGGATGTGCAAAAACATGTGCCGTGGATCACCTGGCTCTCAGCAGGGTTCGAGTCCCGCAGCGCCGTCACCATGACCTGCCTGCGCGACAATACGCATGTGCCGGTGTCACATGACAACTACTTCCATTCTGTGCTCGGGCTGCTGGGTATACAGAGCAAGGTCTACCAGCGGCAGCTCGATGCTTATGCGAATTGCGCCAGCCTCCCCAACGCCGTGGCTGGTGCAGCTGCAGCGTCCCCGACCAGGCCGCTGCGGAACAAGCCTTTCCCGGCTCCTGGCCTCACGGTCGTACAGAGGGCAGCCGTTAAGGCCCTAACATTGGCTCATCTCGACACCCATCGCAAACATGACCGTGCCTCTTCCCAAGCGCTCCTCACAGGCCCCGATCAGGGACCTGAAAGACCTGAAAGCCGTCAAACAGGCCATTGACACCCTTGCGCGCCTGGAGCGGGAGCGCGAAGCGGCGCGCGCGGCAGCAATTGCCAAAGCCAAGGCTGAAAAGGAACTGTTTTCGCGCGCTGTTGGTCCGGTGAAATCCCTGCCGGTAAAACACATGCCCGGCCACAAGGCACAGTTGGTCGCTGCCCTGCCAGCACCCATCCCGGTGCAACACCAGCTTGACGAGCAGGCGGTGATGCGCGAGGCCCTCTCCGATGGCTTTGACGCTGAGTCACTGCTGGATACCGACGAAGCACTGAGTTTTCGCCGCCCGGGGATGGGGCCTGACGTGGTGCGCAAACTGCGCCGCGGCGGCTGGAGCATCCAGCGCCAACTCGACTTGCACGGGCTGCGCCGCGAAGATGCGCGCGATGCGCTGTCTGTGTTCATTCGCGATGCGCACAAGGCCGGTGTGCGCTGCGTACGCGTGGTGCATGGCAAAGGACTGGGCTCGCCGGGCAAAACCCCGGTGCTCAAAGGCCGGGTGCAAAGCTGGCTGATCCAGAAGCAGGAGGTGCTGGCTTTTGTGCAGGCACGGCCGGCGGAGGGTGGCGCGGGAGCGCTGGTGGTGCTGCTGGCGCCGGGCTGAAGGCCGATTTTTTAAACGAATCAGTTCACGCGGGCGAGTTTCGCATCCAGTCCGCAGTCTGGAAAAACGACTCGCGCAGGCGCGCGCGCAAGGCCTCGTCCACACCCGTCTCGCCCATGGCTTGGTCCATACATGCCAGCCACTGGTCACGCTCCAGGATGCCAATGACAAAAGGCATGTGACGCATGCGCAGCTTGGGGTGGCCAAAGCGTTCGGTGTAGTGTTGTGGCCCGCCCAACCAGCCACATAAAAACCAGAACAGGTGTTGACGCGCCTTGCCCAGTTCGCTGCCGTGTGCGGCGCGCAGTGCCGTGTAGGCGCGTTCGATGTCCATCAGGTCGTAAAAACGATCAACCAGCGCTTTGACTTTTTCTTCGCCACCTATCCAGTCAAAGGGCGTGGCAAACGGTGGCGTGCCCGGTGGTTTTTCTTCGATTTGCATATGGTTGAAATGGCAATGATCTGAGTTTTCTGTCATCCCGGACTCGATCCGGGATCCATGGCGCTTGATCCAGCGCCGTGGCGATCGAAACACGGATCCCGGATCGAGTCCGGGATGACAGGCAGGGGAAAATTATTGGGCCTTGCGCAGGGTCTCGACAACTGGCGTGTTCAGCACCGAGCGCAGCCCCCACCAGCCCGCCGCCAGTGCCAATGCCGCGCCTGCGAGGCTGCCCATCACGGGCACTGTCCATGAGCCGGTCCAGTTGAACTCAAACACAAACCGAGCCAGCCCCCAACCCACGGCCAGCGCGACGATGGACGCCAAAAAGCCCGCCAGCAGCCCGACGCCGGCCAGCTCGGCGCGCTGCACCTGGCGCAACAGCGAAGCGCGTGCACCGACGGCACGCATGATCGCAAACTCGCGCGCCCGCTCTTCACGCGTGGCGGTGATGGCCGCAAACAGCACCACCAGACCCGCCGCCAGCGTGAAACCAAACAAAAATTCCACGGCACGGATCACTTGATCCAGCACACGTTGAACCTGAGCGATGGTGCTACTCATATCGACATTGGTGATGTTGGGAAACGCCTTGACGAGTTCGTTGTCAAAGCTGCGCGGCTTGTCACCGTTGACGGGGGCCACGCGCTCGGGTGCGCGGAAAGCACTGATGTAAGACACAGGCACATCGGTGAGTTGGGCCACCGGGTACATTGCAAAAAAGTTGACACGCATCGAACCCCAGTCGACTTTGCGCAGACTGGTGATTTTGGCGACTTTGACCTGGCCGCCAATGTCAAAGCTCAGTGCATCGCCCATCTTCAGGCCCAGCGTGGTGGCAATGCCATCTTCGACACTGATGGCGTCTTTTTCATCGGGCGTCCAGCGCCCCGCCACCACCTCGTTGTGCGATGGTTGCTCCGCGCTGCTCGACAAGTTGAACTCGCGGTCCACCAGGCGTTTGGCGCGGTCGTCCGTAAAGTCGTCCGGCGTGACCGCTTTGCCGTTGACCGCTACCAGGCGGCCGCGGATCATGGGGTACCAGTCAAACTTTTTCACACCACCGTCGCGCAGGGCTTGCTGAAAGGCCTCGCTTTGCTCGGGTTGCACGTTGATGACAAAGCGGTTGGGCGCGTCAGGCGGCGTGGCCTTGCGCCAGCTGCTGATGAGGTCGGTGCGCAGCAACACCAGCAGCATCAGCGCCAGCAAACCCACAGCCAGCGCACTGACTTGCACCACCGCGTAGGCCGGGCGGGCCGACAACTGACGCGTGGCCAGCACCAGCCAGCGCGGCGCGGTGGCTTCATTGACACTGGCGCGCAGCAATTTGACGGCGGCAAAGCTGGCCGCGGCAAAAACCAGCACCGCCGCGGCAAAGCCGCCAACGGCAATCAGGCCCAGTTTGAGGTCGCTGCTGGCCGCCACCAGCAAGGCAGCAAAACCGGTCACGCCAAACAAGAGCACCGCCAGCGAAGCTGGCCGCAGATTGCCGACATCACGGCGGATCACGCGCAGCGGCGGCACCTGCGCCAGTTGCAGCACAGGCGGCAGGCCAAAGGCCAGCAGCAAGGTCAGCCCCATGCCCATGCCAAAGGCCACCGGCCAGAGCGTAGCGGCGGGCAACGCTGTTTCAACCAGGCCCGCCAGCAGCAGAACAAAGCCGTAGTGCACAGCAAACCCGATCACCACACCCAGCGCGCTTGCCAGCATGCCGGCCAGCACAAACTCAAAGGTGTAGGCCAGTGCAATGGTGCGTTGCGGTTGGCCCAACACTCGCAACATGGCGCAGTCGTCCAAATGTTTGGCCGCAAAACCTCGCGCCACAATTGCTACAGCCACGGCGCTGAGCAAGGCAGCCAGCAAGGCGACCAGGTTGAGAAACTTCTCGGCACGGTCCAAGGTCTGGCGCATTTCGGGGCTGCCACTTTCGAGTGACTCCAGACGCACGCCGCGAATGCCCGATTGGTCAGCGGGCTTTTTGATCTCGTCATTGGCCCACTTCACATACTCTTTCACGGCGGCGTCCGGCCCCGCCACCGCAAAGCGGTAGTTGGTGCGGCTGGCCGGTTGAATCAGGCCGGTGGAAGCGAGGTCCGCACTGTTGACCATGACCCGAGGCGAGAAGTTGATAAAACCGGCGCCGCGGTCGGGTTCCTGCACGATGACGCGGGTGAGTTTGAACTTTGCATCACCCATCAACACGATTTGGCCCACCTGGATGCCCAGCGCGTCCAGCAGTGATGCGTCGGCCCAAGCGGTACCGGGCGCGGGGATGTCGCGCGTCTTCGCGCCTGCAGCGTCCACGCTGTCAGCCACGCGCATATCGCCGCGCAGCGGGTAGCCGTCAGGCACGGCCTTGAAGGCGACCAGCTTGCTGGCGCCGCCGTCTTCGTCGCGCGCGCGGCCCATGGTCGGGAAGGTGACGGTAGAGATTCCCTGCAGACCCAGGGCGCGGGCCTTGGCAATAAAAACTTCGGGGGTCACGCCGTCGCTGCGCAGCACCGCGTCGCCGCCCAGCAACTGGCGGGCATCACGCTGCAAACCGCCTTTGAGCCGGTCGGCAAAAAAGCCGACCGCTGTCAGCGCCGCCACTGCCAACGTGACGGCGACTATCAGCAAGCGCAGTTCCCCGGCGCGCAGGTCACGCAGCAGCGTGCGCCAGCCGAGCTTGAGAAATAGAGTGTTCATGCGCCGACCTTAACGCAAAGCGCCCGCCCTTTATGGCGGGACGGGTTTTGCGGCGAGAGGAGTTGACGGTGGCAAGGCCTCCAGCCGCTGTTCAAGCCCCTGAAGCACGGGGCCGATGTTGGCACCCACTTTTATCTGCGGGTTGGAGAACCCGTCGTCCTTGCCAGCGTCGATTTCGCGCTGCTTGATCAGCGGCACGGCGGCGGCGAAGGCTTTCTCAAAGGAATGGGTTTTGCGCAGTTGCTCGTCAAACAGTGCGCGGCCAAAATAGGTCAGCTCAGAAAGCCGCCCGCAACCGTAAGACGTGTGGGTGGCGTCGGCTGCCGTCATGACCAAGGTGTTGTCGCCGGCGAGAGGGTCGATCCAGCCGCCTGAATAACAGGCCGACACAGCAATCACGCGGTTGCGGATGCCCGCCTGGTCCAGCGCCCTGCGCAGTTCGACCGGACTCAGTGGGTCCACCTCCAACGGCCAGTGCGACGCGGCAAGCTTGAAGTCTCGTGCGCCGTGAGAGGTGAGGTAAACCA
Organism: Polaromonas sp.; assembly: GCA_046598365.1. Taxonomy (GTDB): domain Bacteria; phylum Pseudomonadota; class Gammaproteobacteria; order Burkholderiales; family Burkholderiaceae_C; genus Polaromonas. The sequence goes on from JBKJIV010000218.1 coordinate 12,093, forward strand.
CCAGCACATCGTTGTCGCGGTCCATGCGCTGGGCCAGTGCATCGACTGCACGCTGCAGGTTGGTGGGGGTAGCCCAGAGGTGGGTTTTGGCCGTGCTGCCATGGTTGAGCAAATGAACCACGCGACCGCCGGCGTCAAAACGCTCGGCCAGTACGCTGCTGACCATGCTGCTCTCCCGGATGAAAACGTCTTCCGGCGCGTAGGGTGCAAACACCAACCCATAGACATCAGTCACACCGGGCCGCTCGGGCGCGATGGCTGACAGGGTGCTTTGCATAAGGGTTTGCTGGTCTTCAAAAGCTTGCTGGCTCAAGCGCAGTTTGGGTTTAAGGGATTCCGTGCTGGCAGCGGCGGCATAGTCCGGCTCCCAGGTGCGCGCCTCGAATTGCCAGATATTCAGGCCTGTAGCCGCCATCAAGGCCAGTGCACATGCGGCCGCACGCCGCGTCGGGCCTGCGAACTGCACGATCAAAAAGCACGTGACAGCCAGGGACCAGGCGGTCATGAGGAGGTAAAAGGACCAATAAAACCATGTGGCGGAGAACAATTTACCCGAGAGCCAGCCATGGACGATGGCGCCAACAACTGCCTCATAAATCAGCGTGTTGGGAACAGAAGCGACTATCCAGAGAACCAGACAGGAGGCCACGCCCGTTAAACGCCTGACGGGCCGCTCGACGCTTGAGCCCTGGGTAGACAGCGCGGGGAAAGCCCACCAGGCGAAACCCACAAACACCAACATCGTCCAGAACCCGGACAGCCAAGCTTGAACGTCAAAGCGGGCCGCGCCAGCCACTTCCACCCGCATTGCGGCCAGCTCTACCGCAAACACAAGCACTGCAATGAGCAGAACCTGCCATGGCATCGGCACCGCTCCGGCAACTCTGGGGCGCAGAAAAAAGGCGCTGCGCAGGCCCTCGATCCACCAGTGACCCGTGGGTAAACGGGAGGGTGCATCTCGGACAGGGTTGCTATCGGCGGGAGCGTCCCCCATGTCGGGGAAGGTGTGCTGAATTTGCGAATCGTTCATGGCGGCATCATGCCACGGCAGTTTCAGGTCTCAGTAGATACGGCACGCAGTTTGGGGCCTGCCAGTTCAGCCTGCAGATGAAGCCGCCCAGGAGTGGCGTAGCAGACAAAACGCTTGTTGGTCGCGCGTCCAATGGCGCACAAACCCACCGCTTGCGCCACCTGATGTCCCATCTGCGTGATGCCGCTGCGCGACACGACAATCGGCACGCCCATCTGCGCCGACTTGATCACCATCTCGCTGGTCAAACGGCCCGTGGTGTAGAACAACTTGCCAGCAACATCTGTCAACTTGTCGCCCTGCATCCACAACCACCCGGCGATGGTGTCGATGGCATTGTGTCGGCCCACGTCTTCGACAAACAGCAGCATCTCTGGCTCGTCACCGGACATTTCAAACAGCGCGCAGGCATGCACAGAGCCTGCCGACTTGTAAGTGGTTTCCTTGAGCCGTATGGTGTTGACCAAGCCATAGAGCTGGCCTTGCGTGATGTGTGCGTCAGCCGGCAGCGCGATCTGGTCCACCTCGTCCATCAGGCCACCAAACACACTGCCCTGCCCGCACCCGGTGGTGACCACCTTGTGCGCGGTTTTTTTCTCGATGTCGGTAATGCCATGGCGGGTCTTGACGGCTGCTGCGCCTACGTCCCAGTCCACCGTGACGGATTCAATCTCGCGCGCATCACTAACCAGCCGCTGGTTGCGCAAGTAGCCCAGAACCAGCAGCTCCGGGTGCGCGCCCAGCGTCATCAGGGTGACCAACTCGCGCTTGTCCACATAAACAGTCAGCGCGCGCTCGGCCGGAATAGACACCGCGTGCTGCTCCCCGTACTCGTTGACCGTCTCAATTTCGCAGGTCAGCGGCGCTTGCGCTCGGGTCAGGCGCGGCAACGGGAAGTGGTTTGTGGCAGGGGGCATGATTGGAGGCTACAACAAAAAAGCCGGCTCCTGCGGGCCGGCTTTTTGAGAATAAGGCACTTTCAGGGTTTCTTGGCGGGGTTCACCACCGCATCAGGCTGCTTGGTGCTGGGCGGGCTGGTGGCCGTCGCTGAAGGCGAATGGGCACCGGCCGCCTCAATAGGTTTGGCTTCCACCGGCACGTAGGCAAACGGACCCGGATCGCCGCAAGGGGGCACAGCTGCTGCGGGTTTGGTTTCCTTGCCTGCCGCCTTGGCTGTTTTGAAATAACTCGCGGCCACTTTGTCCTGGGCCTTGCACAGTTGGAAGGTATCCACCTTGCCGGCCCAAGCCGTTTTGGCGGCAGCCTCTGCAGCCTTGGCTTTGGCTTCGTCAGTCAATACCGGAGCAGGAAGTTTGGCCAGCGACAGCAGGGGAAGGCCGGCGAGGCAAACGGTGATGAGAATTTTTTTCATGCGGTTTCTCGCTTTCAGACTTGAACTGTCCGGACGGGTGTTTCGGGTTCGCTGCGCTGGGTCGGAATTTTGCCGGCCTTGATGTCTTCATACCAGTAGGCGTGGTGATCCTTGGCCCAGGTCTCGTCCACGTAGCCGGTGCGCATTGCTTTGTAAGCACCCTGCATTCCGATGGTACCGAGGTAAATATGCCCCAGGAACATGCACATCATTAGCACTGTGGCAACCGCGTGAATCATGTGTGCAATCTGCATGGTGCTTCGCTCATAGATCAGGCCGGGTATCAGCTTGTCGAGCACCAGGCCGGAGGCCACAACAATGATCCCCAGGAAAAACACGCCGCCCCAGAAGATCACTTTTTCACCAGCATTAAAACGGTTGGATGCAGGCTCGTCGCCAGAGATCAGACCGCCGCCCTTGGCCAGCCACTTCAAATCGCCTTTTTCCGGCCAGTTGTCACGCAGGAAGGTAAAAAACACAATCACCAGCGAAACGGCAAACAGCGGTCCAGCAAAGTTGTGTGCCGTCTTGAGCACATAAGTCAACCAGCCGAACAGCGTGCTGCCCATAACTGGTAGCAGGAAGAACTTGCCGAAAGCCATGACCAGGCCGGAGATCGCCAGAATGCTGAAGGCGATGGCGTTGGACCAATGCGCCGCGCGCTCGAACGGCGTGAAGCGCTCAATCTTGCGGCCGGTGTCGGGGCCGTGGGTCTGAATGGTGCCCTTGGTGAAATAGAAAATCGCAATGGCCAGCAGCACGATCAGGAACAGGGACCCGCCGTAAGGGATGATCCAGTTGTTGCGCACCTGGCGCCAGGCCTCTCCGGCATTGGTCAGCAACGAGCCGGGGTATCGCACAAAAGGCTGAATCAGGTTGCCCGCCTCAGGCGCTTCGCTTTTTGGCAGACTGCTGTAGCCCGTGACACCAGCGCCCACCTGGCGCCACATGGGCGCGTTGTTGCCGGGCTGGACTTTGGCGCGTTCGCCATTGCTCTGGCTGGCATAGTTGGGCGACTCACTGGCGTCGGGTTTGACTTCCAGAATATTGACGCTCTGGATACCACCCGTGGTGGGTGCCGCGACCGCAGGTGCGGCTGTAGCGGCAACGGGGGGAGCTGCAGCTTGCGTGGCTGCAGTCTGCGCGGACGCAAGAGTAGACCAGCCCAGAACCGTTGAAAGGAAAATTGCCAGTACTCGCGATGGGCCTTGCATGGGAACCCCTGTTATTTAACGCGGTTGTATTCGTTTTGCCCATTCTGGGCGCGGGTCTTGAGCTGCTGCTCCCAGGCAGTCTTGTCGCCCGGCTTCCATCCCGGGGCGTTGTATGCATTGCCCGGGCCAGTTACGCCCTGATATGAAGCAACGTCGCTTTTTACACCACCGGCGCTTTGTGGCTTGTCGCCGCAGGCCGCCAGAGCCAACACGGCAGTAACCGTCAACACAAGGCGCATCATGATTTAACTCCGTTGGCAGGAGGCTGGCCCGCCTGTCTGGATCCATAAGCTGTGCCCCAGCCCCAGGCTTCAGCACCCTTGCCGCGTTGCACTACCCGGTTGCGGAAAATGTCGGCGACCACATCACCGTCTCCGGCGAGCAGTGCCTTGGTGGAGCATTGCTCGGCGCAGGCCGGCAGCTTGCCTTCAGCGAGCCGGTTGCGACCGTACTTTTCAAATTCGGCCTGGCTGCCATGCGCCTCGGGACCGCCGGCGCAGAAGGTGCATTTGTCCATTTTTCCGCGCACGCCAAACGTGCCTTGCGACGGGAATTGCGGCGCGCCAAACGGGCAGGCATACGAGCAATAACCGCAGCCGATGCAGACGTCCTTGTCATGCAGCACCACGCCTTCATCGGTGCGGTAGAAGCAGTTGACCGGGCAAACGGCCATGCAGGGCGCGTCGCTGCAATGCATACATGCGACCGAGATGGATTTTTCGCCGGGCACACCGTCGTTAAGCGTCACCACCCTGCGGCGATTCACACCCCATGGCACTTCGTTTTCGTTTTTGCAGGCAGTGACGCAGCCATTGCACTCAATGCAACGCTCGGCGTCACAGACAAATTTCATTCTTGCCATGGTTATGCCCTCTCCACATTACAGACGGTTGTTTTGGTCTCTTGCATCATCGTTACGCTGTCATAACCGTAAGTCGTCGCGGTATTGATGGCTTCGCCGCGCACCACCGGTGCCGCGCCGTTGGGGTAATAGGCCAGCATGTCTGCACCCTGCCAGCGACCGGAGAAGTGAAAGGGCATGAATACCGTGTCAGGGCCGACCCGCTCGGTCACCATCGCCTGCACATTCAGACGCGCGCCGGTCGGGGTGCTGACCCAGGCACGCTCGCCATTGCGAATGCCTTTTTCGGCAGCGACTTTGGGATTGATCTCGATGAACATCTCCTGCTGCAACTCGGCCAGCCAGGGGTTGGAGCGGGTTTCTTCGCCGCCACCTTCGTACTCCACCAGTCGACCGGAGGTCATGATGAGAGGGAATTTCTCATGCACCTTGTCGGCGATGTTTTTCTGCTGGATGGTCTTGTACAGCGTCGGCAGGCGCCAGAAGGCTTTCTTGTCGTCGTGTGTCGGGTACTTGGCCATGAGGTCGGCGCGGTTGCCGTACAAGGGCTCGCGATGCTGGGGAATCGCGTCCGGGAAATTCCAGACCACCGCACGCGCCTTGGCATTGCCAAAAGGATGGCAGCCGTGGCCTTGCATGAACACACGGATCATGCCGCCCGAAGAATCGGTCTTCCAGTTCTTGCCCTCTGCCGCTGCCTTTTCAGGCTCCGTCAACTCATCCCACCAACCGAGCTTTTTGAGCAGCATGTGGTCCAGCTCGGGATAACCGGTCTGGATGTCCGCGCCCTTGGAATGCGAGCCATCTTCAGCAAGCAGGTTTTTTCCGTCTTTCTCAACGCCGAAGTTGGCGCGGAAATTACCGCCCCCTTCCATGACGTGTTTCGAGGTGTCATACAGGTTGGGCGATCCTGGGTGCTTCATCTCCGGTGTGCCGAAACACGGCCACGGCAACCCGAAGTAGTCTCCCGTGGTGTCGTATCCGGTTTCCTTGTCCTTACCGCCTTTCGACTTGAGTGTCTTGACGTCAAACAGATGCATGTTGCGCATGTGCGCCTTCAAGCGCTCAGGGCTCTGGCCGGTGTAGCCAATGGTCCAGACACACTTGTTGATTTCACGCAGGATGTCTTCGGGCACAGGCTCGTCCATGCCCTTGACCTTTTGCATCTTGTAGTTTTTGGACAGCTCTTTGGCAAAGCCGAGTTTTTCAGCCAGCTGATGCATGATCATGTGGTCGCTGCGGCTTTCCCACAGTGGCTCAATGACTTTCTCGCGCCACTGGATGGACCGGTTGGATGCGGTGACCGAGCCACTGGTTTCAAACTGGGTCGCAGCCGGCAGCAGGTACACCGCGCGGTTGGCATTGAGGTCTTCAGCCTTGCCGGGCATGGCCGCCATGGCAGCAGTAGCCGACGGGTAAGGGTCCACCACAACCAGCAAGTCCAGCTTGTCCATGGCGCGTTTCATTTCCAGACCACGGGTCTGGGAGTTGGGCGCGTGGCCCCAAAACACCACACCGCGAAGGTTGGGGTCCTGGTCGATGAATTCGTTTTTCTCCATCACGCCGTCAATCCAGCGCGACACGGTGATGCCGGGCTTGCCCATCATGGCGGGCGAGGCGTAGCGGCCCTTGATCCAGTCGAAGTCCACACCCCAGGTCTTGGCGAAATGTTTCCACGAGCCTTCAGCCAAGCCGTAATAACCGGGCAGCGAATCGGGGTTAGGGCCCACGTCGGTGGCGCCCTGCACGTTGTCGTGTCCGCGGAAGATGTTGGTACCGCCGCCGGACACACCGACGTTGCCCAATGCGAGTTGCAAAATGCACGACGCGCGCACCATGGCATTGCCAATCGTGTGCTGGGTCTGGCCCATGCACCAGACGATGGTTGATGGCCGGTTTTTCGCCATCATCTCGGCAGCTTTGTAAACCTGCGCCTCGGGCACGCCGCACGCTTCTTCCACCTTGTCTGGTGTCCATTTAGCGAGCACATCTTCCTTGACCTTGTCCATGCCATAGACCCGGTCGTTGATGTACTTGGTGTCTTCCCAGCCGTTTTTGAAGATGTGATACAGCATGCCGAACAGGAAAGGAATGTCCGAGCCCGAGCGAATGCGGATGTAGTCGTCGGCCTTGGCCGCCGTGCGGGTGAAACGCGGGTCCACCACAATCATCTTGCAGCCGGTTTCCTTGGCGTGCAGCATGTGCAACAGGCTGACAGGGTGCGCCTCGGCGGCGTTGGAGCCAATGTACAGGGCGACCTTGCTGTTTTGCATGTCGTTGTACGAATTGGTCATGGCGCCGTAGCCCCAGGTATTGGCAACCCCGGCCACCGTGGTGGAGTGGCAAATGCGCGCCTGGTGGTCGCAGTTGTTGCTACCCCAGAAGCTCACGAACTTGCGCATCAGATACGCCTGCTCGTTGTTGTGCTTGGACGAACCCACCCAATACACAGAGTCCGGCCCGCTGGTTTTGCGCAGGTCCATCATTTTGGCGCTGATCTCGGTCAGCGCGGTGTCCCAGCTGATGCGCTCGTACTTGCCGTTAACCAGCTTCATGGGGTAGCGCAAACGGTACTCGCCATGGCCATGCTCACGCAGCGCCGCGCCCTTGGCGCAATGAGCGCCGAGATTGATCGGGGAGTCAAACACCGGCTCCTGGCGGACCCAGACGCCGTTTTCAACGACCGCATCTACCGCGCAGCCTACCGAGCAGTGCGTGCACACCGTGCGCTTGACTTCGATTTTTCCGGTGCCGTCCCCTGCGCCTGGGGTAGCTGCTTTGGCTTTTTTAACAAGCGTCAGTTGCGTTGCCGCCAGCCCCACGCCGACGCCCAGGCCGGAGCGACGCAGGAAGGCGCGGCGGTCCATGGTGGGCAGGGCGTTGGACAGTCCCCTTGAGAGGCTTTGCACAAAACGTGCAGAACCGCCACGGTGCGCTTGACCGCCGGAGATCGTTTGGATTTTTTTCGTGAGCAGCATGAAGCTCTCCGTAAGAATGAAACCGGGATGGGCTTGAGACTAAAAGCTGTGCGCGCTAGATACGCGTGGTGCGGTAGTAGTGCTTGACGTGTTCCGTCAGGCTGTAACCGCCGCCTTTTTCAGGAGCCGGCTTGGGCTCTGGAGCAGAAGCTTCCAGAGCTTGCATGCGCGGAAGCGCAACAACTGCGGCTGCGGCGACACCGGTGGCGGCGGCGCCGAAAAAGAATCCCCTGCGCGAGGGTTTTGGCTGGCTGTCCTGCATGGTTGTCTCCAAGGAAGCTTGCTGGTAGATATGTACCTGTGTGCCGATGAGTTATGCATCGACATTGCTGACTGTACGTCACGCTGCCTTGCGCGGCAATGACTTGGGCCGGATTAAACGTCGTGATTAGGGGAAAACGATAGGGAAGATAAGACAACTTAGTTTTTACCTTTAGCGAGGCAATCCCCTGGAAAGTGTCGCAATTTGAGAAACAGCGGCGCACTCAGGCGAGCATGTCGAAGCCCTGCATTTCAACGCTGATGAAGCTCTGAGTGAATACTGCAGCGCAGCGATAAAAGTCCGCCTTTGGATGGCGGCTGACCGCGTCACACATATCGCTCGCCCAGGGCTGCAGATGGCTCGCAAAAAACTCGCGCTGGCGCGTCAGGTTGGCCACTGCCACATCATCACCGGCAATCAGGTAACGCATGACCTCGCACAGGTACGCCACATGGTCTTCGGTTTCGGACATGGCCTCGTCGCGCGCCAGGCCCAGCGCGGCGAGGTCGGTGCGCAGTGCCGCCAGCGGTTTTTCGTTGAGGAAGCCGCTGAGGTAATGCGAGCCGAACAGGTAAACCTCGGGCTTGCCAACGCCGCCAAAAAGCATTTCGTATTCGCGCGTGATGGCCTCGTTGGAAAGCCTGCGGGCGGCGCCGACCAGTTCGCTCCAGGAGGCTTCGAGCACGGCGCCGGCAGCCGGCGCCTCGGTCACGGCAACGCGAAGGTTGTCCAGCAGTTCCGCTGGAGGCGGCGCGTAATACAGCGCGGCGAGCACGCCATAAACTTCGGCGCGGGCGGTTTCTTCGTCCAGCGTGGACGCGGCAAGTTGGGCGGTCTGGTTCATGGAAGTGATCGGATTAGCGGATTAGGGGATATCGGTGATCTTGACTTCGTTGTCGGCCGAGTAGATATCTATGACGCGGCAGTCACTGCACATCTTCAGCCGGTCGGCTGCCGCGCCCTGGAACATGGCGTGCCCGGCCAGTTTGCCGAGCATGGACTCGATCGCCTTGAGCGTGCCAAAAGGCTTGCTGCAGCGGATGCAAGCATAAGGCTGCATCTCGTTGAGCACGCGTGCCTCCTTGCGTTGCGGCGTCAGCAGCAGGCGCGATTGCAGGGTAATGGCATCTTCCGGACAGGTCGTGGCGCACAGGCCGCATTGCACACAATTTTTCTCGACAAATTTGAGCTGGGGAAGCTCGGGGTTGTCCTGCAGGGCGCTGGCCGGGCAGGCACTGACGCAGCTCAGGCAAAGCGTGCAGGTGTCTTTGTTGATGACCAGAGTTCCAAACGCCGAACCCTGTCTGGGCAGTTCAATCGCTTCGGGCAACACGGCAGGTGCGCGGGCTATCAAATGGTCCAGCGCGAAATCAAGCGTACTGCGTTTTTCCTGGACTATCGCGAAGCGTGCTGCGCTTGAAGGCACCGTGGGCCGGGCTCGGCCAAGGGCTTGCAGACTGGCATCCAGGCTCGTAACGGCCTGGGCACCGCCCCCGCTTTGGGCGCGCAGCAGATGAAAGTGAACACCCGAATAGCCCAGGCCGTTGAGAATGGCTTGTGCCACCCGCATCTGGTCTGCCAGGCCATCCAGGTAAGCGGGCGCCTCCTCGTCCGTGACCAGCACGGCCACCTGTGCGGCACCCAATGCGATGGTACTCAACCAGACGTCCATGCCCAGACTGGCGGTGTGGAACAGGGCTTGAGGAATGACATTGGCAGGCACACCGCGCACGGTTTTTTGCAACTGAGCGGCGCGGCCCAGGGCTTCCAC
>JBKJIV010000185.1:0-4004 GCA_046598365.1 Polaromonas sp.
TGGACCAGATGTTGTTTCGTTTTTGATATCGCTCATGTTGTCTCCTTCAGTGGTGGGTGGGGTTTAACGGGGAATGATCTTGACGTCGTTCAATTTTTCCTGGGCTTCGAAAAGGGATGCGATCAGCTTGTCGCCATAACCAGCGTTGACCGCCTGGACAAAACTCTGATGTGCCGCTTCGCCCATGAAGCTGGTGACGGGCAGCATCTCGGCGAGGTGGGTGTAATAGCGCAGGTCTTTTTGCGCATTGGAGATGCCGAACTTGAAGCCGGTAACATCTCCCTCCTTCAGCGTCTTGGTGGTCATCATCTGGAAGATGCCGCAGTTGACGCCACCTGCGGAAATGACTTCGTACAGACGGTTCAGGTCCAGTCCGCTCTTGGCGGCAACCGCGAAAGCTTCGGCGATCGATGCCGCAAAACTCATCGCCATCATGTTGTTGATCAGCTTGAGCACATGGCCGTGGCCGGGAGGTCCGACGTGAAAGATGTTTTCGCAGAAAGCCTTGAGCACGGGCTCCAGGGTTTTGAAGTCTTCTGGCTCCGCGCCCACCATGGTATTGAGCCGGCCTTCTTCAGCTTCCTTGGGCGTGCGCGCCAGCGGAGCATCCACCAGACGTATGCCTTTGGCAGCCAGGTCGTTACGGATCCGGGTGCTGGAAGCGGGCTCGGCGGTCGAGGTGTCAACAACAATCAGGCCGCTGCGACCGCAATTGAGCAGTCCGTCCATGCCGTAAACGATCTCTTCAACCTGGGGCGAGCCCGTGACGCAAATAAAGACAATGTCCGAGGCCAGCGCGCATTCCGCATTCGTCTTTGCCTCCTTGGCGCCTGCGGCTATCAGGTCGGCCAGGTTGTCGCGGTTGCGGTTGACTTTGAAGGTCAGGGCAAAGCCCTTGGCCAGCAGGTTTTTGGCCATGCCGTGCCCCATCATGCCAATGCCAATAAATCCGATCTTTTGTGTCATGCTTTTTTCCTGTGGTTTTTGTAAATCTGGCGGGTCAGCAGCTCACGGCCTCGGTGGCGCCGCTTCTCGCTTCGTCCCACAGCTTGATCAGCCGCGCGTAACGCTCTGCAATATCCTTGACAACGTCTGCGTCGCTCATACGACCCGCAAACCAGCCCGTAGCGGCCTCCGCGAAAATCGAGCGGCCGACGGCGAATCCGCGGCAGACCGAATGCGGCGCAGCGATACGAAAGCTCTGCTCCAGCTTGTCCTCGCTGGCTTCCAGGCCCAGCACCAGTACGCCGCGGCAATGGGGGTCATGCTGCTCAATCACGGCCGCAATAGCCAGCCAGGCCCCGGCGGAAGTGGCGGGTGGCAGCTTCCACCAGTCTGGAAATATGCCGGCAGCGTAGATCTGTTCAAGTGCTTCGGCCACCGTGTTTTCATCGCTTGGCATGCCCTGCGGGGGAATGACTTCGATGAGAAATTCATGAAATGTGTCGACGCTGGCGCGCTGGAGCTCCGCCAAACGGGCAAGTTGCAGCTCACGCAGCGCGGGCATGTCGTGAGGGTGATAACTCACCAGACACTTGGCGACGTGCTCGCCTGGCCAGGCGCGCATCGCATGACAGAGGTGCGCGCCGGCCTCAAATTGCAGCGGTCGCGAACCCGGCAGCTCGACGGGTCGAGCCACCCACCAGCCTTTGCCGGTCATTCCAGGGAAAACGTCGTCACCGAAGCGACCATCGACGATGATGCCGACGCCGGGGCGGCCCCCTGCGCCGCGGCGGGCGCCCTCAGCGACCAGCGACTTGAATAGGCTGATGCGGTCATGGGGGGCGTCATGGCGCGCAGCGATTTCTTCAAGCTGCACGCGGTGGTCAAACGCAAGAATGACCAGCTCTTCCCAACGGCGGGTGCGGGTGGTGACCCGGTGCAAGTGTTCCAGCTGCGCGTCTTCTCGCAGACGGCGGGTGGTCGAACCATGCAGCAGAAAGAATTGCAACTCTTCCCAGCTCGCCATCGCCGGCGCACAACCATGCCGGGAAACAACAATCGCACCGCAGGCATTGGCATATGCGCAGCACAGCGGTATGGGCTCGTCCCGGATCCAGCCACGCAGAAAGCCCGCCATGAACGCGTCGCCGGCTCCGAGAACGTTATAGACATCCACAGGAAATCCGGGGCCCTTGAGCCCTTTTTCAAGGTCATCGGGAATGGCAGCGTCGAACACCACGCAACCCATGGGTTCACGCTTGACCACCAGGGTCGCCGGCGTCAACTCGCGCAGGCGGCGCAGTGCGGCCAGGGTGTCGGTACTGCCGCCCGCTATGTGGATTTCTTCTTCTGTACCAACGACCAGGTCGCACTGCCCGATCACCGTTTGCAAATGTGCGCTGACCTCGCTGGAGGGCACAAAGCGCTGCTCGCCCATGCCGGGGCTGGTCAGCCCCCACAGCACTGGGCGGTAGTCAATGTCCAGCACCACGCGAGTACCCGCGGCCTTGGCCTGGGTCATGGCTTTGCGGCAACTCTCGTAGGTGCCGGGTTGTGACAGGTGCGTACCTGACAGCAACAGGGCTTTGCTGGAAGCGATGAAGGCCGCGTCGAAATCGTCAGAGCTGATTGCCATGTCAGCGCAGTTGTCGCGGTAGAAAATCAGCGGGAAGGTTTCTTTATCCTGAATGCCCAAAAACACCAGCGCGGTCAGGCGCTTTGCATCGGTGGTTACATGGCTCACATCCACGCCTTCGGCCATCAGTGTCTCGCGCACAAAACGCCCGTGATGCTCGTCGCCCACACGGGTCAGCATGGCAGATTTGAGCCCCAAACGCGCCGCGCCCACCGAAGTGTTGGCGGGCGAGCCGCCGAGATATTTGGTGAAGGTGAGCATGTCCTCCAGACGGCCGCCAATCTGCTCCCCATACAGATCGACCGCTGCACGGCCCATGCAAATCACATCAAAGCGGCGTGTCATGTAGTCTCCTTGCGACGTGACGCAGAGCGCGGGGTTTTGCCCGCTGTTGTTTGTTCCGCGAGGTGGTGCCCGGTGCTGACCACCAAAGCCTGCGCCAGGCACATAGGCGCCACTAGTGAACGGAAAGGTTTGGACGAATCGTCGGCCAACTCGAGGCACACCCTGGCCGATGACTTCAGGGGAGACAGTGGCCCGTCAGTGATGGCAATGACCGCCGCGCCCGAGCGGGCTGCCAATGCGGTCGCTTCTATGACTTCGGGTGAATAGTTTCGAAAGCTTGCGGCAATCAGGACGTCACCGGGCGCTATGGATCGCAGGCTTTCGCGCAGCATGCCGCCAACACCGTCCAGCAGGTGCGTCTTCAGCTCGAGTTGGCCCAGTGCATAAGCAAGGTAGCCGGCGACTGGGAATGCCCGGCGCTGCGCCAGCACGTGAATGCGTGGGGCCGTGGCCATCAGCTTCACGGCAGCCTTCACATCTGCCTGCAAAACTTTTTCCTCAAGATGCCCAAGCTCCGCTACCGACTCAGCGACCAGCTGGTGTAAAACGTTGGTCCGCGCTTTGACGCCGCCGACCTGCTTGCGCCGCATCTGCTCGATACGCTCGCGATAAGTGTCAGAGCGATCAAGCAAATGCCCGCGAAACACCTGCTGCATTTCGGAAAACCCGCCAAAGCCGAGCGCATTGGCGAAGCGGATCATGGCCGATGGCTGCACTGCGGTGGCTTCAGCCACGGTAGCGACAGTGCCGAGTGCCATTTCATTCGGCTGTTCGAGCGCGAAGCGTGCAATGCGCTGGAGCTGCTTGGACATGTCCGGGTAGGTCAGGGCCATGATCTCCTTCAACTCTTCATAACTTGTCACGGGTTTCATAAGTGGTGGCTCATTTTTTTTAAGCTGTGCGGTCAGACTTCCGGTATTGCCTCGCACATAAATAGAATAAATATTCTTGCACAAATGAATATTAGAACGTATATTCTGTTTTGTCCAGCTTTTTTATTTCTACTCAATTTCTACCCAAATAGAGACACATTTCCATGCAACTCTCCTCAGGCCGCGCGCCCTTATTCCCTCTGCCGATG
>JBKJIV010000108.1:0-4413 GCA_046598365.1 Polaromonas sp.
TGGACAGCTGTTAGCTGCTACGCTGCCCTATGCAGTCCGGACCTTCCTCCAGTGCGGTGTTTCCACCCTTGCACCAGCGGCAGTCTGGCGTGCTTCACGGGGTCTATTATCCCGGCAATTCGTCCGCTACTAAATTGATAGCTGCTTGCACCCACAGGACGTGGATCAGAGCTTAAAATAAGCTCTGATCCGAAAAACAGATCCCGAGAGCCCCATGATCCGCCTGACCGAACTCAAGCTGCCGCTTGATCACCCCGAAGACGCCCTGCCCGCCTTGATTGCCCAGACACTGGGTATTGCGCGCACTGAGCTGCGGAGCCACACCGTTTACAAACGCAGCTACGACGCGCGCAAGCAAAAGCTGCTGCTGGTCTATATCGCTGACTTGGAGGTGTCCAGCCCCGCGCTGGAGGCGACACTGCTGAAGCAGTTTGAATCCAATCCGCACATCCGCCCGGCACCCGACCAGAGTTACCACCTGGCGGCCAAATTTGACAGCGCACCGGCTCTGCGCCCGGTCGTCGTGGGTTTCGGCCCCTGCGGCATTTTTGCGGCACTGCTGCTGGCACAAATGGGGCTGAACCCCATCGTGCTGGAGCGCGGCAAAAAGGTGCGAGAACGCACCAAAGACACCTGGGGCCTGTGGCGCAAGAGTGTGCTGAACCCCGAATCGAATGTGCAGTTCGGTGAAGGTGGCGCAGGCACTTTTTCGGACGGCAAACTCTGGAGCCAGATCAAGGACCCGCGTTTTCTGGGCCGCAAGGTCATGACAGAATTTGTGAAGGCCGGAGCGCCTGAAGAAATTTTGCTGGTCAGCAAACCGCACATCGGCACCTTCAAACTGGTCAAGGTGGTGGAGAACATGCGCGAGCAGATCATTGCCATGGGCGGCGAGATACGTTTTGAGCAACGGCTCTCTGATGTCCTGATTGAGCAGGGCCAGCTCAGGGGCCTGACGGTCCAAAACCTGGCCGACGGCAGCAGCTACGAGTTGCACGCCGACCATGTGGTGCTGGCCCCCGGCCACAGCGCGCGCGACACCTTTGCCATGCTGCATGAACGCGGCGTGTACATGGAAGCCAAACCGTTTTCAGTGGGTTTTCGCATTGAACACCCGCAAGGCCTGATTGACCGCGCACGCCTGGGGCAGCACGCTGGCCACCCTCTGCTGGGCGCTGCCGACTACAAGCTGGTACACCACGCAGCCAACGGCAGATCGGTCTACAGTTTTTGCATGTGCCCGGGCGGCACAGTGGTTGCGGCGACCTCTGAAGAAGGCCGGGTGGTGACCAACGGCATGAGTCAGTATTCGCGCAACGAACGTAATGCCAATGCAGGCATTGTTGTCGGCATCACGCCCGCCGACTATCCGGGCGGGCCGCTGGCCGGCATCAACTTCCAGCGTGCCCTGGAGTCCCATGCTTTCACCCTGGGCGGCAGCAACTACCACGCACCCGGCCAGCTGGTTGGTGACTTTGTAGCGGGTAAGGCTTCAACCCTGCTGGGCAGCGTGGAGCCGTCGTACAAGCCCGGCGTGTTGATGACCGATCTGGCCAGCGCCCTGCCCGCTTACGCGATCACCGCCATGCGTGAAGCGCTGCCGGTGTTCGGCAAGAAGATCAAGGGTTTTGACATGACTGATGCGGTGCTGACCGGGGTTGAAACCCGGACCTCATCGCCGCTGCGCATCACTCGCGGCGACGACTTTCAAAGTATCAACATCAAGGGCTTGTACCCGGCCGGTGAAGGCGCCAGCTACGCGGGTGGCATTCTGTCAGCCGGTGTGGACGGCATTGAGGTGGCCGAGGCGGTAGCGCTTAGCATCGCAGCAAACACCTCGCGGCCATAAAAAAAGCCGCTGCAGCAGCAGCGGCCTTTTGAGCCCGTGGCCCAAACAGCTCAGACTTGACCGGGCTGCGCGTTTTGCAGCGCCGCAATACGCTCCTCAATCGGTGGGTGGGTGCTGAACAGCTTGCCGATACCGCCGGTGATACCCATGGCCTGAACCGCTTTGGGCAGCTCGCCAGGCACCATGCCACCCAGCCGGGCCAGTGCATTGATCATCGGCTGCTTTTTACCCATCAGCTGGGCTGCACCTGCGTCAGCACGGAACTCCCGGTGCCGTGAGAACCAGGCCACCACGATGGCTGCTGCAAAACCGAGCACGATGTCGAGCACGATGGTGCTGACGTAATAACCAATGCCCGGGCCGGAGTTGCTGCTGCTGCCGCGGCGCAGAAAGCTGTCCACTGCGTAACCGATCACACGGCTCAGGAAAACGACGAAGGTGTTCATCACGCCCTGGATCAGCGTCATGGTGACCATGTCGCCATTAGCCACGTGGGCAATTTCATGGCCCAGCACAGCTTCGATCTCTTCGCGCGTCATGCCCTGCAGGAGGCCGGTGGAGACCGCAACCAGTGCCGAGTTCTTGAAAGCGCCCGTAGCAAAGGCATTGGGTGCACCCTCAAAAATGCCGACTTCCGGCATGCCGATGCCGGCCGTGTTCGCCAGCTTCTGAACCGTCTGGACAATCCAGGCTTCGTCGGCATTCTGAGGTTCGTTGATCAGGCGCACGCCCGAGCTCCATTTGGCCACCGGCTTGCTGATCAGCAGCGAAATGATGGCGCCACCAAAACCGATGACAGCGGCAAAACCGAGCAACATGCCCAGGTTCAGACCCTGGGGTGTGAGGTAACGGTTAACGCCCAGCAGGCTGGCGACGATGCCGAGCACCACCACCACCGCAAGGTTGGTCATGACGAAAAGAAAAATACGTTTCATGGATTCTCCGTGGGGTCGGTAAAAAATGCCCGCCTGGTGCAAGAGATGAGGGCTTCAAGGCCCATATCAAGTCCGCTGTTTTGTGATTTTCCGGGCTGTCACAGCGCTCGCCTCGGCCGGAATACAAGGGAGTCATCATAAAAGGAAAAGTTCTCGTTCTCCGGCCACCAGCCCGGCACGCCCAGCACTGGCAAAGGCGTAAAAGGCTTGCTGACCAGCTTGCCAGCGCCCAGGTCCTGCGCCACCCAGGCGTCCAATTCCGCTATTGAATTCATGGTCGGTTGGGCCCGGTACACATGGGCTGTGATTGCTTTTCGGGGTTCAACCAGCTTTTCCAGCAGCGCGTGACCAAACAACACCAGCTGTGCCTGCTGCCACAGCGGCCGCAAATCAACAAACAACTGCTGCCAGTCTCGTGCCAGCAGCGCATCCCACAGCGGTTGCGGCGCCGACAGGAAGGCTGCATTTTCATCAAACACCGTCAGCGCATCACGTACCGGCCCGCGCAGCGGGGCAATGCCCGCGCTGGCAATTTCTGCCGCTTGTAGCTGGTTGAGTTTTTTCTTGGTCTCTGGAAAACGAAGCCAGCACAGGCCATTGAAAAAGTCGTGCAGGTTGTCGCGTGTGGGGACACTTGCCGTGTCAAAAATGAACTGCTCGTAAGCTTGGCCAGCCGGCAATTCAGTCTGCGCAACGAATCGCATTGGCGGCGCAATCGTGGCGGCGTTGAGTGTTTCATAGAGAGGGGCGCTGCCTGCTCCGGTTTCCAATACGGATTGGCCGAGATCTCGCCAGGGGCCCATCCAAGCACGATGCCAATCAATTGACTCCCATTCACCAGACGCAGGCGCAGCTGTCACGTTTGCCGGCAAACTAGCCTTGCCGCCAAGCCAACGCTTCACCTGACCGCAAGGGCTTGAGTTCAGCCTCGCCAAACGCAAAACTCTCGGGTGGGGTCCAGCTTTCTTTCTTCAGCGTGATCGTGCCAGTGTTGCGTGGCAGGCCATAAAAATCAGCTCCGTTGAAGCTGGCGAAAGCCTCCAGTTTATCCAGCGCACCAGCAGTATCAAAGGCTTCGGCATAGAGCTCCATCGCCGCATGCGCGGTGTAACAGCCCGCGCAGCCGGTGGCGTGTTCTTTTAGATGTGCCGGATGCGGGGCGCTGTCGGTACCCAGAAAAAACCGCGGGTTGCCTCCCGTAGCCGCCTGGACCAACGCCAGACGATGGGTTTCGCGTTTGAGCACCGGCAGGCAGTAGTAATGCGGGCGGATGCCACCGGTGAAGATGGCGTTGCGGTTGTACAGCAGGCGGACCGTTTTACGGGCGCTACCGTCACTGCCCACCACCTGCTGTACAACCGCAACGCCATCTTCACCGGTGGCATCCGCCCGCATTACTACTGCCTGCCGGTGCTCAAGCGCGAGACGCATCGCCTTGCGCTGGTTGAGGCGGCCACTGGCGGCAATCCCCGCTTTTTCCTTGGAACCGACAGCGCGCCGCACCCCGCACATCTAAAAGAACACGCCACCGGCTGTGCCGGTTGTTACACCGCGCATGCGGCGATGGAGCTCTATGCCGAAGCCTTTGATACCGCTGGTGCGCTGGACAAACTGGAGGCTTTCGCCAGC
>JBKJIV010000177.1:0-7985 GCA_046598365.1 Polaromonas sp.
TCGCCACCGACGCCAAGGGCGTCGGTGGCGATGCTCGAGAAGTTCGCGCTGTGGAAAATGGCGCTCTGCAGCGCGCCCGCCTTCAGCAACGCGTCTTCGGCCTGCTTGCGCGCGGTGTTGTCGGTGCCGATCAACAGGTAGCCGATGATCGCGTCCTGCGCGTCGCGCAGCGCCGTGACCGACACCACTGCCGGAAACCGGCTGCCGTCCTTGCGGAAGTAGGTCAGCTCGTAGATATCCTCGATGCCGCGCGAGGCCTTGAAGACCAGCGCCTCGAAGCCCGGCGCAATGAGAGTGCCGAGCTCGACACTGAGCGCCTCCGCGCGGATGATCACTTCCTGCGGATCGGAGATGTCGGCCGGCGTGATCCGGTTCACGACGTCGGCGGCGGCGTAGCCCAGCATGCGCTCCGCGCCGACGTTGAAGATTTGGATCACGCCCTTCGCGTCGGTCGCGATGCTTGAAAAGTTGGCACTGTTGAAAATTGCGTTCTGCAGCGCCCCCGCCTTGAGCAGCGCTTCTTCAGCGTGCTTGCGCGCGGTGTTGTCGGTGCCGATCAACAGGTAGCCGATGATCGACCCCTCCGCGTCGCGCAGCGCCGTGACCGACACCACGGCCGGAAACCGGCTCCCGTCTTTGCGGAAGTAGGTCAGCTCGTAGATGTCCTCGATCCCGCGCGAGGCTTTGAAAACCAAGGCCTCGAAGCCCGGCGCAATGAGGGTGCCGAGCTCGACGCTGAGCGCCTCTGCGCGGATGATCACTTCCTGCGGATCGGAAATGTCGGCTGGGGTGATCCGGTTCACGACGTCGGCGGCGGCGTAACCCAGCATGCGCTCGGCGCCCACGTTGAAGATCTGGATGACGCCCTTCGCGTCGGTCGCGATACTCGAGAAGTTGGCACTGTTGAAAATTGCGTTCTGCAGCGCCCCCGCCTTGAGCAGCGCTTCTTCGGCGTGCTTGCGCGCGGTGTTGTCGGTGCCGATCAACAGGTAGCCGATGATCGACCCCTCCGCGTCGCGCAGCGCCGTGACCGACACCACCGCCGGGAAACGGCTGCCATCCTTGCGGAAGTAGGTCAGCTCGTAGATATCCTCGATGCCGCGCGAGGCCTTGAACACCAGCGCCTCGAACCCCGGCGCAATCGGGGTCCTGAACTCGACACTCAACGCGGTGGCGCGCAAGATCACTTCCTGCGGGTCCGAGATATCGGCCGGCGTGATCTTGTTCATCACCTCGGCGGCCGTGTAGCCCAGCATGCGCTCGGCGCCGACGTTGAAAATCTGGATGACGCCCTTCGCGTCGGTGGCGATACTGGAGAAATTGGCGCTGTTAAAAATTGCGCTCTGCAGCGCACCCGCCTTGAGCAGAGCCTCTTCTGCCTGCTTGCGGGCGGTGTTGTCAGTGCCGATCAATAAGTAGCCGATGATGGCGTCTTGCGCATCGCGCAGCGCCGTGACCGACACGACCGCCGGGAAACGGCTGCCGTCCTTGCGAAAATAGGTCAGCTCGTAAATATCTTCGATGCCGCGCGATGCCTTGAAGACCAAGGCCTCAAAGCCAGGCGTGATAGGGGTTCCGAGTTCAACGCTCAGCGCCTCGGCGCGCGCGATGACTTCCTGCGGATCGGAGATGTCGGCCGGGGTGATTTTGTTCATCACTTCGGCAGCCGTGTAGCCCAGCATGCGCTCGGCGCCGACATTGAAAATCTGGATCACGCCCTGGGCGTCGGTGGCGATGCTGGAGAAGTTGGCGCTGTTGAAAATAGCGTCTTGCAGGGCGCCTGCCTTGAGCAGGGTCTCCTGGCGCCGAAACTCGATTACACCATCCGATGCCCCCGGCGTTCCGCCTGCTCCGTCTTCATGTCCTGTTGTCGCCATAGATGCTTCCTCTCGCGCACGAGTAAATCACACACCAATAATGGGCCGGCTCGCGACGACTCGTTACTGTAGATTGAGCTCACGACTTATTACCGATCCGGCACTGAAGCGCGGACTGGTGGCAAGGCGGAGTTGGTGCTAGCAAATCGTAGCAGGAGCGAGGGCGTGCGGATACACCAAAAAGCCTCTTTTGGCAGATTCTGGGCCTCTTCCATGATTTGTGCGCTATCGCACATTAGGTGCAAGCATTCCAGCTTTTTTTGTCACCGACGAAAGGGCGCAGTCATTCCTCCGTGTACCGGATCAAGCCCCGGGACCGTTTGCCGCCACGGGTGTGCGGCTCCGCGCGGGCAATTCGCCGTCCTCTGGCGTGCCCAGCGTGAAGTGAAAGCTGGCGCCAAGCCCGGGCGCAGACTCTGCCCAGATGCGTCCGCCGTGCCGCGTGACGATGCGGTGCACCGTCGCCAGGCCGATGCCGCTACCCGCAAATTCATCAGCGGTGTGCAGGCGCTGGAATGCCCCGAACAGTTTGTCCGCATAGGCCATGTCAAAGCCGGCCCCGTTGTCCTGGACTGTGTAGACCCTCCCCTCGGCACTGCCCGTGCTAGCGCCGAAGTGGATACTGGCCTGCACGGTCTTGCTGCTGTACTTCCAGGCATTGCCCAATAGGTTGTCGAGCACCTCCTGCAGCAGGCGGTGGTCCCCTGTCGCCCGCAAATTCGGCTCAATGGTTACCAGAACCTGTCGCTGCGGATCGCGTTGTCGGTACTCCTCGACCAACGACTGCGCGATGGTGCTGAGATCCACATCGTCCGCGCTTAGTTTTTTTCGTGAGATCTGGGCCAGCGACAGCAGGGCGTCGATCAACTCACCCATCTGCACCACCCCGACTCGAATGCGTGACAAGTAATGTTGGCTGCGTTCACTCGCACCGGCGCCAAGTTCTTTGCCAAGCAGCGTGCTGTATCCGTTGATGGCGCTTAGCGGTGTACGTAGATCGTGAGAGGCGGAATATGAGAAAGCCTCCAACTCCTTGTTGGCTAGCTGCAACTGGCTTGTCCGCATGCGAACACGCTCTTCCAGTTCGCTGTTGAGGCGGGAAATTTCCGTTTCCGCTTTTTTGCTCGCCGTGATGTTTGTGTGCATGACGATGACGCCACTGAGTTGGTCGGGAATCAAGGGTGTGACCGTCATGTGGAACCAGTTTTCCTCGCCCGACGAGTGGCACTTGTATTCCAGCGCAAATGTTGTCGTACTTCCGTTGAGTACTGAGCTTATCCCCCCGGCAGCCGTTCCTGTGTCCGCTCCATCTTCGTTGGTAGCGCTACCGCAAACCAAGAGATAGTTGCTGCCGACGCGGTACTCCGGGCCATTGACCAGATTGGCGTTGGCAAACTGCTGCCACTCGTCATTGACAGAGATAATGCATCCGTCCCTGTTGAGCAACGCGACTCGGGCGGGCAGTGAATTGAGGACGGCCATCTGCTGGGCTGCGTCATCGAGCTTGAGTTGTGTCGCCCGCTGCAAGTCGGCGGCGCGGGTCTGCATTTGGCGCCCCAGAAGCGCGTCGTTTCTTTCGACATCGCCCATGGCTTTCAGGCGCAATAGATTTCTTACTCGCAGCGAAAGTTCGGCCCGATCGACCGGTTTGGTCAGCAAATCTTCTGCCCCAGAGTTCAGCCCCGCCAGAAGGGCCTCGCGGCTGGTCTGCGCAGTGACCATGATGATCGGGATATTCGATGTACCGGGGTCAGACTTGAGAATTTTGGCGACCTGGTAACCATCAATGCCCGGCATCATGATGTCCAGCAAGATCAGGTCCGGCTTCCCTTGCGCGACCGAAGCGAGCCCCTCGTCGCCGTCGGCGGCAGTCCGTGTGCGATAGCCTTCTGGACGCAACAGTACCTCCAGAAGTTTGCGGTTGTTGAGTTCGTCATCGACGATGAGAATCGTCGCTGCTTGCGTGGAGGCCGCTAGTTTTCCGACTGCGCCATCTCCATAAGCGGCTGCCAACATAGCTGCCTCCCCTTTCGCGCGGATAAATCGCACCAGCAACGGGGCCGGTTCAGGACGACTCCTACTGCTTAGCAGGCTCACGGGTTGCCACTTTGATCAGCTCTGAAACGCGCAGGCTGGTGGCAAGGATGAGTGAATAAACATACGGTAACAGACAGACAGCAGAGCGCAATTAGGGTATAGGCCTTTTTTTTACTTCTGTTGTCTTACGGCACGGGGCCACGCAGCGTGATCCCATGAGCGTCTGGCCGCTGTCCCGCCGGTCCGAGCAGCCAGTCAGTCCAGCTTGGCCCCCGACGCCTTCACAGCCTGCGCCCAACGCGGCATTTCTGCAGCGAGAAATTTTGCAAAGTCTTCGCTGCCCAGGAAAGCCGGGTCGGCGCCCTGTGTGACCATGCGGTTGCGGATATCGGCGCTGGTCATCACCTGTTTGAAGGCGTCACTCAATTTGGCGGTGATGTCGGCAGGCAGCCCGGCAGGTGCCAGAAAGCCGTAAAAACCAACCACTTCAAAACCCTTGAAGCCGGATTCGATGACGGTTGGGATGTCTGGCAGCGCGGGGTTGCGCTCTTTGCTGGTCACCGCCAGCGCGCGCACCTTGCCCTGCTTGTGGTAACTGGCGGCCTGCGGAATGGATTCGCCCATGAACTGCACCTGGCCGCCCATCAAGTCGGTAAATGCCGGTGCGCTGCCCCGGTAAGGAATGTGCACCATGAACAGCCCGGCAGCGCTCTTGAACATTTCCGGCACCAGGTGACTAATGCCGCCGTTGCCGGCAGAGCCGTAATTGACCTGGCCGGGGCGCGCCCGGGTGTAATCGACAAACTCTTTCAGTGTGGTCACTGGCAATTTGGGATTGACCAGCAGGGCCAGCGGCTGCATGGCGGTGCGGGCAATGGGTGTGAAGTCCTTCAGCGTGCTGTAGGGCAGGCGTGTGTACAGCGCCGGGTTAATGACCATGACACCGGTGTTGGCCAGCATCAGTGTGTAGCCGTCTGGCGCGGCTTTCATGACGTCCTGCGCGCCCACCGTGCCTCCGGCACCCGACTTGTAGTCGATGACGATGGGCTGACCCAGCACGGCCTGCAGCCGTTCGGTCAGCAAGCGTGCATGTTGATCCAGCGGGCCGCCCGCCGGAAAACCAATCACCACCCGTATCGGCTTTTCGGGATATGCCGCCAGCGCAGATGTGGCGGCTAGAAGCAATCCCAAAGTGGCCATGGCTTTGCGGAAAAAAGGTGAAGACAATGAAGTCAGGCGCATGATGTTCCCGGTGAAAAATGGGTGGTTGAAGTTGATCGGTCTATGCTGTGCAGCAGCATTTTCCAGAACTTCATCATAGCCAGCAGAGGTCGCTCAGGCGACAGTGTTTTATCGGGAGCTTCCCCGATGCACGGCGGCGCAGGGCAGAGTAGGCTGAGAGTCCGCCGCGCACAACCCTGGAGCCTGATTTGTCTGACCCGAAAGCAGCCGCAGCTGCGAGCCCTTCACTCCCCTTAGCCAATCCGCATACCTTGCATTACAAGGTCTGGCCGAAGCGACTTCCCCACGTCATCACCCCGCCAGCTGTCTCGCTGTGGCAGAACCTGGTGGTCAGCGCGCTGCGTTACCCAAACAAACCGGCGCTGGTTTTTTTCGGACAAGTTTTTACTTACGCCGAGGTGCTGCAAAAAGCCGAGCGGCTGGCAGCCACCCTGCATGAGATGGGCGTGCAAAAAGGCGACCGGGTGGTGCTGAACATGCAGAACTGTCCGCAGTGGGTGATTGCCCACTTTGCGATCCTGCGGGCGAACGCGGTGGTGGTGCCGGTTAACCCGATGAACCGCGCGGAAGAACTCAAACACTACATCACTGACCCCGATGCGCGGGTGGCGATCACCTCTGCCGATCTGGCGCCTGACCTGGTCAAAGCCAATGCCCAGCTGGACCCCGCAGAGCGGCTGCAGCACCTGCTTGTCACCCACTACAGCGATGCCTTTGATTTTGAAGCCGCTGCAGCCGATATGCCGCCAGCCTGGACGGAATGGCTGGGCACCAAGCACAGCGCACCGGTGATGCCGGGCTGCAGCGTGACCGTCTGGCGCGATGCACTGGCGCGGGATGCAACAGGCCGCTTGCCCGAGCACACCGTGACGCCGCAGGACCTGGCCGTGTTGCCCTACACCAGCGGCACCACCGGCCTGCCCAAAGGCTGCATGCACACCCACGCCAGCATCATGCACAACGCGGTCGGCAGCAGCCTGTGGGGCAACAGTACGCCAGAGAACATCGTGCTCTCAGTGGTGCCCATGTTTCATATCACCGGCATGGTGTCACTCATGCATGCGTCGATCTACGGCGGCGCTACCTTGGTCGTTATGCCGCGCTGGGACCGTGAGCTGGCAGGCAAACTGATCTCACGCTGGCGGGTGACGCACTGGACCAACATTCCCACCATGGTCATTGACCTGCTGGCCAGCCCCAACTTCGAGAGTTTTGATTTGAGCAGCCTGGTGTACATAGGCGGTGGCGGTGCCGCCATGCCGCAAGCGGTGGCCCAGCGTTTGTGGGAGCAATATGGTCTGCGTTTTGCCGAGGGTTATGGCCTGACAGAAACCGCCGCCCCCTCACACAGCAACCCGCCGGATGCCACCAAGCAGCAGTGCCTGGGTGTCCCGTTTATCAGTACGGACGCCCGCGTGGTCGACCCGCTGACGCTAGCGGAAATGCCGCTTGGTGAGCAGGGCGAGATCATCATGTGTGGGCCTCAGAACTTCTCTGGCTACTGGAAGCGTCCGGATGCCACGGCAGCGGCATTTATCGACATCGATGGGAAGCGTTTCTTCCGTTCGGGCGACTTGGGGCGTGTGGACGAGGAAGGCTATTTTTTCATCACCGACCGGCTCAAACGCATGATCAACGCGTCGGGCTTCAAGGTCTGGCCGGCCGAGGTCGAAGCGCTGATGTTCAAACACCCGGCTATCCAGGAGGCTTGCATCATCAGTACCAAAGATGCCTACCGCGGCGAGACCGTCAAGGCAGTGGTGGTGCTGCGGCAAAGCCATAAGGGGCAGGTCGGTGAGGAAGACATCATCAACTGGTGCAAAGAAAACATGGCGGCCTACAAATACCCGCGTGTGGTCCAGTTTGTAGATGCGCTCCCAAAAAGCGGCTCGGGTAAGGTGATGTGGCGCACCCTGCAAGAGGCGGAAGGAGCTGGGGCTTGAAAGTTTCAGATGGTTTGGCGCCGCGTTGAGAGCTGTTTTCTGACTTTTTCAAGGCCCGAACTCGGGTAAGGTAGCTGCTTGGCAACGGAAATGGCGCGGCATTGCCGCCGTGCTGCAGACCCACATGGAAAAACCCTTACCTCCCCTACCGGATCCCGATCCCGAGCATGACAAGCCGCTGGACGGCTTACGCTTGCGCGTCTACACGATTATTTTCGAAGCTGACACGCGGGCCGGCCGTTGGTTTGACCAGGCGTTGATTGCCATCATTCTGCTGAGCATCGCTGTGGTGATGGCCGACAGCGTGCAGGCTATCCATCAGCGTTATGGCCGCGTGCTGGACGGTGCGGAATGGCTGTTCACTTTGCTTTTCACCGTGGAATACATGGCCCGGCTGCTGTGCGTGCGCAAGCCCATGCATTACGCCACCAGTTTCTTCGGAATTATCGATCTGGTGGCATTGCTGCCGACCTACCTGGCGCTTTTCTTCCCCGAGTTGCATGCGTTGATTGATGTGCGGGTGCTGCGGCTGCTGCGCGTGTTTCGAATTTTCAAGCTGGCCGCCTATGTGGCGGAATACCAGTTTCTGCTGAGCGCGCTGGCGGCCAGCGGCCGCAAGATACTGGTGTTTCTGTCGGCAGTGCTCATGGTGGTGCTGGTCATGGGCACGCTGATGTACGTGGTGGAAGGGCCGTCCAACGGTTTCACCAGCATTCCCGTTTCGGTGTACTGGGCCATCAGCACGGTCACCACCGTTGGTTTTGGAGACATCGTGCCCAAAACCGATCTGGGCCGCCTGATAGCTTCTTGCATGATGCTGATGGGCTGGGGCATTCTGGCGGTTCCCACCGGTATCGTGACGGCCGAGATGGCGATGCAGCGGCGT
>JBKJIV010000032.1:0-7165 GCA_046598365.1 Polaromonas sp.
CCTGGGCATGAAACAGTGCAAGGCCAACCCATGGCAAGAGTTTGCACAGGACACCAAGCGCGGCGACCGCGTCAAGGGCCCGATCAAGTCGATCACCGACTTCGGCGTCTTTGTGGGCCTGGCTGCCGGCATCGACGGCCTCGTGCACCTGCCTGACCTCTCGTGGAACGAACTCGGCGAAGCCGCCGTGCGCAACTACAAAAAGGGCCAGGAAGTCGAAGCAATCGTTCTGGCTGTCGACGTCGACCGCGAGCGTATCTCCCTGGGCATCAAACAGCTGGATTCCGGCCCGTTCACCACCTTTGTGTCGATCAACGACAAGGGCGCGATTGTGACCGGCAAGGTCAAGACGGTTGACGCCAAAGGCGCAGAGATCGATTTGGGCGAAGACATCATCGGTTACCTGCGCGCCAGCGAAATCAGCCGTGACCGCGTCGAAGACGCGCGCAACGTGCTGAAAGAAGGCGACGAAGTCTCCGCAGTGGTGGTGAACGTGGATCGCAAGACCCGCAACATCCAGCTGTCGGTCAAAGCCAAGGACAACGCTGACCAGCAGGAAGCCATGGCAACACTCAGCCAGCAGTCCTCACGCGACAACGCCGGCCTGACCAATCTGGGTGCGCTGCTGCGCGCCAAGATGGACAACGCAGAGAAGTAACGCGAGCCTCCTGAATATGGCGTGCCTGCTCTCCGGAACAGCACGCCATTTTCTTTTTCCTCCATTTTTATGACCCGAAGCGATCTTGTTGAAGAACTGGCTGCCCGATTCAGCCAGCTCACCCACCGTGATGCCGAATATGCCGTCAAGACGATTCTTGACGCCATGAGCGATGCATTGGTGCGCGGGCACCGGATCGAAATTCGCGGCTTCGGAAGTTTTTCGATCAACAGGCGCCCACCGCGCATGGGGCGCAATCCGCGCTCTGGCGAAAGTGTGGCTATTCCTGAAAAACGTGTGCCCCATTTCAAGCCGGGCAAAGCCCTGCGCGAAGCGGTGGACACCCGGACCGAAGAAATGCTGGTCACCAAGCCCAAGTAGGGCTGCGGGTATCTTTCCCGGTGCTCTCGCTACAATCGCCAGACCACAAGGGGACTTCAAGTGAAATACCTGATGTGGCTGCTTAAGGCAGCCATTTTTTTTACGCTTTTTGCTTTCGCGCTGAACAACCAGCAAGTCGTTTCCGTCAATTTCTTTTTCGGCACGCAGTGGCAAGCGCCGCAAGTGCTGGTGGTTCTTGTGACTTTTGCATTTGGCTTGGCCGCCGGCATTTTGATGATGATGCCGCGCTGGTGGAAAAAGCGCAAAAATATCAAACATAACCGCATCGGCAACGTCAGCGAGAACCCTTCAAGCATGCACCATGGAATTTGACTTCACCTGGGTACTTCTCGGGTTCCCCATTGCCTTCACGCTGGGCTGGTTGGCGTCACGGCTGGACTTGAGACAGCTGCGCATCGAAAACCGACAGGCACCCAAGGCTTATTTTCGGGGTCTGAATTTTCTGCTGAACGAGCAACAAGACCAGGCAATCGATGCCTTTATTGAAGCCGTTCAAAACGACCCGGATACCTCTGAGCTGCATTTCGCTTTAGGCAACCTCTTTCGCCGCCGCGGTGAATACGAGCGCGCGGTGCGCGTGCACGAACACCTGATGTCCCGCGGCGACCTGACCCAGCCCGAGCGCGACCGCGCGCAACATGCACTGGCACTTGATTTTCTGAAGGCCGGTCTGCTGGACCGCGCTGAAATTGCCCTCAGAAAACTCGAAGGCACGAGCTACGAAGAGGAAGCGCGGCTCGCGCTGCTGTCCATTTACGAACGCTCACGCGACTGGGCGCATGCCACCGAGATTGCGGGAAAACTCGACAGTGCCAGCCATGGCAGCTTCAGCACACGGCAAGCCCACTATCTGTGTGAGCAGGCGCTGGCCGCGGCGGCTTCGGGGGACACCGGGCAAGCAGTTGCCTGCCTGCAGCAAGCGGTCAGCCTCGCGCCAGCCGCCCCTCGTCCACTGATGGATCTGGCCAAACTGCAAAGTCAGCTGGGCCAGCAACAGGATGCTTTCGCCACCCTGCTCAAGCTCGAAAAGACCGCGCCTCAGGCGATGCCACTGGCGGCAAGCCTGCTGGCCAACATTGCACAACAAAGCGGCGGTCAAGCCACCGCGCTGGCATTGCTTGAGGCAAGTTACAAGCAGATGCCATCTATCGATGTGGTGGAGGCCATCATCAAGCTCGATGCGGCGGCGGCCGCACCGCGCGACCACTATGTCCAGCATCTGGAGCGGGAAGCCTCGCTGGTGGCTGCGGCCAGATGGATAGCCGGCGAAAAGCTGGGCAATGACCACCAGCACGGTTTGCTGCAGCGCGCGCTGGACAAGGCCACCAAGCCGCTGATGCGTTACCGCTGCGCTGCTTGCGGCTTTGAAGCGACCCAACATTTCTGGCACTGCCCCGGCTGCCAAGCCTGGGACAGCTACCCTGCGCGGCGCATAGAGGAGTTATGAACACCCCCGTCGGATGCTCACTGCGTGTAGCACCTTCCCCCCTTGCAGGGGGCGACACCTGCGGCCTGGCAGAGCCAGATCCGCGGTGTCTGCTGGAATAAGATTTGATGAACATGACCACACATACAAACCCGTCCCGTGAGCAGCTCGCCCAAGCCCGTGTGCTGGTGGTGGGCGACGCTATGCTGGACCGTTACTGGTACGGCGCGGTGGATCGTATTTCGCCTGAAGCACCTGTACCCGTGGTTCGTGTTACTCGACAGGAAGAACGCATGGGCGGCGCGGCAAATGTGGCCTACAACATCGTGACCTTGGGGGCCCAGGCTTCGCTGCTGAGTGTCGTGGGCAATGACGAGGCCAGCCACCAGCTGGAAGCGCTGGTCGCCAACTCAGGCGTCAAGCCCTGCTTCGGCCGTGATCCGCAGCTCAAAACCACCGTCAAGTTGCGCGTGATTGGTCGTCAACAACAGCTGCTTCGTCTTGACTTTGAGAGCACGCCCGAAAACGAGGTTCTGGCCTCTCAGCGTGCTGAGTTCGAAAAACTTCTGCCTCAGCACGACACCGTGCTCTTTTCGGACTACGGAAAAGGCGGACTGGCACATATCGCACTGATGATTGACCAAGCCCGCGCCGCCAACAAGGTGGTACTTATAGACCCCAAAGGGTCCGACTATTCCCGCTACAAAAACGCGACCGCCATCACGCCCAATCGCACCGAGCTTGAACAAGTCATTGGCGTCTGGCGGGACGAAGCGGAGCTACAGATCAAGGCCCAAAATCTGCGTGAGGCGCTGAAGCTGGAGGCCGTGCTGCTGACCCGCAGTGAAGAAGGCATGACGCTGTTTGATACGCAAGGCCAACTGCACGTTCCGGCCCTGGCGCGTGAAGTTTTTGACGTCACCGGCGCCGGCGACACGGTCATCGGCACCCTGGCAGCCATGGCTGCCGCTGGCTTGAGCCTGCGCGATGCGGTGCCAGTGGCCAACCGCGCGGGTGGTGTCGTGGTCGGCAAGTTTGGTACCGCCACCGTCAGTTACGAGGAGCTGTTTTCATGAAAATCGTGGTTACAGGCGCTGCCGGTTTTATTGGCGCCAACATCATCCAGGGGCTTAATGCACGTGGCATCGATGACATCATCGCAGTAGACGACCTGACCAACGGCGACAAATTCCGCAATCTCGCCGACCTGCAAATCGCCGACTACATCGACGCCGACGATTTTTACGAGCTGTTTGCCGAGGGTGCTTTTGGCGAAGTCGAGGCGGTCTTTCATGAAGGTGCCTGCAGCGACACCATGGAGCTCGATGGCAAATACATGATGGACAACAATTACACCTTGTCCTGTGACCTTTTCTCTGCCTGCCAGGACCAGGGCACGCGGCTGCTTTACGCTTCGTCGGCTGCAACCTACGGTGGCTCCGACACCTTCCGCGAATCACCTGAATACGAGAAGCCTCTCAATGTTTACGGCTACTCCAAGCTGCTGTTCGACCAAAAACTCAGGCGCGAGCTGGGAAAGGATTTTTCTGGCGCGTCCACCCAGGTGGCCGGTTTCCGGTATTTCAACGTGTACGGCCCGCGCGAGCAACACAAAGGGCGCATGGCCAGCGTTGCGTTTCACCAGTTCAACCAGTTTCATGCGGACGGAAAGGTCAAACTGTTCGGTGAATACGGCGGTTATGGTGCGGGCGGCCAGATGCGCGATTTCGTTTTTATCGACGATGTTGTGGCGGTCAACCTGTGGTTTCTCGACAACCCCCAGGCGAGCGGGATTTTCAACCTTGGCACCGGCCGGGCGCAAGCTTTCAATGATGTCGCACTGAGTGTGGTCAATGCCCTGCGCCATCCTGGCGGCAAAATGTTGTCTCTTGAAGAGGCTGTACAGGGTCACCTGATCGACTACATCGATTTTCCAACGGCGTTGATTGGCAAATACCAAAGCTACACCCAGGCCGATCTGACGGCTTTGCGCCAGGTTGGCTGTTCGCATGAGTTTGCCAACGTACAAAGCGGCGTGGCCGCTTACATGCGTTCGTTGGTAAGTGGCGTAAGCAAAGGTCCCTGAGCGCCAGACCGGGGTTTTATCCGCTAAGGTTAGCCATCGGTTCAGTCAACCCCGCGCCGCGGGCCGCCGTTAAATGTGTGACCTCCTGATTTCAGGATGGCTCGCGTGATTCCATAAACCCCATTGAGGAGCTTTCCCATGTTCAAAAAACTTCTGGCCTTTGTCGCCGCCATGTTTGTCGCGGCCGCTTTTGCTGCCGTTGACGTCAACACTGCCACCACTGCCGAGCTCGACAGTATCAAAGGCATTGGCCCCGTCAAATCGGCCCTCATCATGTCCGAACGCAAGAAAGCCCCGTTCAAGGACTGGAATGACTTTGTGACCCGCGTCAAAGGCGTAGGTACAGACAGCGCCGCCAAATTCTCCGCTGAAGGATTGACCATCAACGGCACGAGCTACAAGAGCACCGCCAAAGTTGATGCAAAAGCAAACGCCGAGGTGAAAGCCGATGCAAAGTCAGAGGCAAAGGCAGATGCGAAAGCTGATAAGAAAGCCGACAAAACCGTCTCTGAAAAAGCGAAGGATGCTGCTGTTGCCACCAAGGACGCCGTCAAAGGTGCCGCCATTGCTACCAAAGACGCTGTCAAGGAAACCGCCAAGGACGTCAAGGCCGCTGTGACACCAGCCAAAGCGGATGCTCCGAAAGCCGCCGCGAGCGCAGCCAAGAAATAAACGTTTCGCACCCGCCCGAGAAACCCGCCCTGGCGGGTTTTTTCACGCCCTGTTTCCGCTCAAGCAATTACACCGAGCGCCCTCGCACTACCGACCGCGGCACGCGGCAACAGGATATAGAGGGGTGTCATGGCGACAGCGTGACATCCCCGACATGACCCACGCTGCGGCCGCCGGTGTTGTCGGCATCCCCGCCTACCAGCACCGCCTGCAGTGGAGGCAAGGTGTCGCTTTCATCGCCAAACGCCCGTTTGAAGTCGGCAGCAAGGTCTCTTTCATGGCTTACCCACTGGCCGAGGCGCTGCTCGCCGCTGTTAACCACGATGATGCGCACGCGCCCCGTATAGGCATTGGCCAACAGCGTCCCGGAAGCCAGCGTAGCGTCCCAGACGTAACACAGCGTGGCAGATGGCAGCTTCTCGCCGCTGGCGGCACGCGCCAGGCGTAGAAGGTTGCGCTCGATCAAGCCAAGTTTGGTGAGCGGCATATCAAATAGCGCACAAACCTTGAGCGGGCTGTCGTCACCCTCGCGCCGTCGCAGGTCGGCACCGCGCAGCGGTTCGTCCAGCCGCCAGCGCCACCGTAACCGCGCCCCGGTCTCGGCCACTACCAAAGGCAAGTCGTGCACGAGGTTGCCATATGACTTCGACGCTTCGACCCGCAGTACCTTGCGTCCGTCCATTTCGACCAGGGCATAAGTGGTCAGCGGGATCTTGCCGCCCGGTACTCCCACCACCCGCCAGGGCGCCGGCAGCTGCTCACCAGGAGTCGATGAAAACGCTGTGAGCGCTACGCTCTGCGCATGAACTTGCGTGGTGAGCATTAGCCCGAATAAGAGAAAGGCCAAGCCCGTTCCGCAAACTCGCTTCATGGCGGCCACTGGTTTCATATCAACCCCGCTTCCAGTCGTGATAGCTGCGAACCCATTCAAGCAGACGCTTGGGCTGGTGCGCGCGTTTCCATTCGCCGGCCGCGTATTTGTTGGCCTCGGCCAGCGTCGGGTAGGTGTGAATGGTGGAGAGGATCTTGTTCAAGCCCAGGCCGTGCCGCATGGCCAGCACATATTCGGCCAGCAGGTCCCCCGCATGGGTGCCGACGATGGTCACACCCAGAATCGTGTCCTTGCCCGGCACCGTCAGCACCTTGACAAAACCGCGTGCCTCGCCGTCGGCAATGGCGCGGTCCAGGTCGTCCATGTCGTAACGCGTGACTTCAAAGGCCACGCCTTTTTCTCTGGCCTCCTGCTCGTTCAGGCCGACACGCGCCACCTCCGGGTCGATGAAGGTCGTCCAGGGAATCACCGAATAGTCGGCCTTGAACAGCCTGAACTCGCCAAACAGCGCATTGACCGCGGCATACCAGGCCTGGTGCGCCGCCACATGCGTCAGCTGGTAAGGCCCGGCCACGTCGCCAGCCGCATAAATATTGGGGTAGATGGTCTGCAAATAGTCGTTGGTGGGCACGGTGCGTTCGGTCGAAATGCCGAGCGCTTCCAGGCCATAGCCGGTCAGGCGCGCCGCACGGCCGACGGCGCAGATCAGCTGGTCGAATTCGATGGCGATTTCCTGACCCTGGTGCGTCACCCACAGGGTTTTGACGTCGCCCACTTTCTCGCAGCGCAAGGCCTTGTGGCCAGTCAGCACCTGCACGCCGTCGGCAGCCAGTGCCTCGCGGACGAGCGAAGACACTTCTTCGTCCTCACGGCCCATCAGGCGCGGTGCCATTTCCACCTGCTTGACCTCTGCGCCCAGCCGCGCAAAGGCCTGTGCCAGTTCGCAGCCAATCGGCCCGCCACCCAGTATCACCAGGCGACGCGGCACGGCGTCCAACTGCGCGAATACTTCCCACAGTGTGTCGCTGGTGACATAACCCACGTCGTCCAGTCCGGACAACGGCGGCACGAAAGGCCGGGCGCCAGCGG
>JBKJIV010000046.1:0-12183 GCA_046598365.1 Polaromonas sp.
TTGCATGGTCAAGAGCCTGCTGCGCCTGTCCTACTTTTACATGCACGAGAGTTGCGGCCAGTGCACGCCGTGCCGCGAAGGTACCGGCTGGCTCTGGCGCATGGTGGACCGCATTGAGCACGGGCACGGCCGGGAGAGTGACCTGGACATGCTCAATTCGATCTCGGACAACATCCAGGGCCGCACCATTTGCGCGCTCGGGGACGCTGCGGCCATGCCGGTGCGCGCCATGATCAAGCACTTCCGCGCCGAGTTCGAGCACCACATCACCCACAAGACCTGTCTGGTCCCGATGTATGCGTAATAGCGCCTAACAGCACCTCCAATAAAAGCAGATTCACATGGTTGAAATCCAACTCGACGGTCAGAAAGTGGAAGTGCTCGAAGGCAGCACGGTGATGCACGCGGCTGAAAAGGCCGGCACCTACATCCCGCATTTTTGTTATCACAAGAAACTCAGCATTGCGGCAAACTGCCGCATGTGCCTGGTTGACATTGAAAAGGCACCCAAGCCCATGCCGGCCTGCGCCACGCCGGTGACGCAGGGCATGATCGTTCACACCAAGAATGAGAAAGCCATCAAGGCCCAGAAGGGTGTGATGGAGTTTCTGCTGATCAACCACCCGCTGGATTGCCCCATCTGCGACCAGGGCGGTGAATGTCAATTGCAAGACCTGGCTGTTGGCTACGGCGGCAGCGGATCGCGCTACGAAGAAGAAAAGCGCGTTGTCTTCCACAAGGACGTCGGCCCGCTCATCTCGATGGAAGAGATGAGCCGCTGCATCCACTGCACCCGCTGCGTACGCTTTGGGCAGGAAGTTGCCGGCGTGATGGAATTGGGCATGTCGCACCGCGGCGAACATGCCGAGATCGAGACCTTTGTTGGCATGTCGGTGGACTCCGAGCTGTCCGGAAACATGATCGACATTTGCCCGGTGGGTGCGCTCACCAGCAAGCCTTTCCGTTACAGCGCCCGCACCTGGGAACTGTCACGCCGCAAATCAGTTAGTCCGCACGACTCCACCGGTGCCAACCTGATTGTCCAGGTCAAGAGCAACAAGGTGATGCGCGTGGTGCCGCTGGAGAACGAAGACGTCAACGAATGCTGGATTGCAGACCGTGACCGTTTTTCCTACGAAGCGCTCAATTGCGATGACCGCCTGACCAGCCCCATGCTCAAGCAGGGCGGCGAGTGGAAAACAGTGGACTGGCAAACCGCTCTCGAATACGTCGCCAATGGTCTCAAGCAGATCAAGGCCGACCACGGCGCTGCCAGCATTGGCACGCTGGCCAGCCCGCACAGCACACTGGAAGAGCTGTACCTGGCTGCATCGCTGATGCGCGGTCTGGGCAGTGACAACGTTGACTACCGGCTGCGCAACGCCGAGTTTTCGCCATCGACGTCGATTCGCTGGCTGGGCACTTCCATCGCATCGTTGTCACAACTGCAGCGCGTACTGGTGGTTGGCTCCAACCTGCGCAAGGATCATCCGCTGTTTGCGCAGCGTATTCGGCAGTCTGTCCGCAAGGGGTGCGCACTGAGTGCTGTCAATTCGGTAGCTGAAATGTCCTCGCCCGATGCCTGGGCCATGCCGGTCGCCAACAACGTGGTGGTCGGGCAGGGCGCTTGGGTGCAGGCCTTGGCCGATGTGGCCGCTGCGATTGCGGCTGAAACAGGTGTCGCTGCACCTGCTGCAGGGCAAGCCAGCGATGCCGCCAAAGCGATCGCCAAATCCTTGATGGGTGGTGAACGCAAAGCCATCCTGCTGGGCAATGCCGCTGCACATCACGTCAACGCCAGCAGCCTGCTGACGCTTGCCAACTGGATTGGCGCGCAGACCGGTGCCAGCGTTGGTTATCTGACCGAAGCGGCCAACACGATTGGTGCCCAACTGGCAGGCGCGTTGCCGGCTGGCAAGGGTTTGAACGCCGCAGAAATGTTGGCTGGCAAGCTCAAGGCTGTCCTGCTGCTCAACAACGAGCCTGAATTTGATTCCGCAGCCGGGGCCGCGTCTGCTGCTTCGCTCAACGCTGCGCAAATGGTCGTGACCCTGAGTCCCTTCAAAACCAACATGGCGTTCAGCGACGTGTTATTGCCGATTGCGCCGTTTACCGAGACCCCCGGCACCTTTGTCAACGCCGAAGGCCGGGTGCAGAGCTTTCATGCGGTGGTCAAGCCTTTGGGCGAAGCCCGCCCCGCATGGAAGGTGCTTCGCGTGCTGGCCAACCTGCTCAACCTGCCGGGCTTTGATTTTGAATCCTCGCAGGATGTGCTCAAGCAAATCCCTGGCGCAGAAGCTGCGCAAGTTCCTGCGGCGCGGTTGGACAATACAAGCGATGCGGCTATCCAGTTGACGACAGGTGAAGCCGCCCCATGTGTCGCGAGTATTTACCAACTCGATGGTCTGGTGCGTCGCGCCACATCTCTGCAGTTGACTGCTGACGCACGTCAAGCCGCACCTGCCGAAGGAGTCGCCGCATGATTGACTCCATTTTCATCTTTGGTCAAGGATTGATGGGCGGCATCTGGCCCGCAACCGTTTGGCCCGTGTTGTGGACCTTGATCAAGATCGTGTGCGTGTTGCTGCCCCTGATGGGTTGCGTCGCCTACCTCACGCTGTGGGAGCGCAAGGCGATTGGTTTTACCCAAATTCGCCTCGGCCCCAACCGGGTTGGCCCCTTTGGTTTGCTGCAGCCGATTGCCGATGCACTCAAGCTGCTGACCAAAGAAATCATCATGCCGACGGCAGCCAGCAAAGGCCTGTTTGTGCTCGGCCCCATCATGACCATCATGCCGGCGCTCGCCGCGTGGGCGGTCATTCCGTTTGGTCCCGAGATTGCACTGGCCAATATCAACGCCGGCCTGTTGTTCATCATGGCCATCACCTCGCTGGAGGTTTATGGCGTCATCATTGCTGGCTGGGCCTCCAACTCCAAATACGCCTTCCTGGGCGCCATGCGTGCTTCGGCGCAGATGGTGAGCTACGAAATCGCCATGGGATTTTGCCTGGTGGTGGTGCTGATGGTTTCCGCCAGCCTGAACATGACCGACATCGTGATGAGCCAGGCCAAAGGCATGGCTGCCGCACAGGGCCTCAATTTCCTTTCTTGGAACTGGTTGCCGTTGCTGCCGATTTTTGTTGTGTACTTCATCTCTGGTTTGGCAGAAACCAACCGCCACCCGTTTGACGTGGTGGAGGGCGAGTCCGAAATCGTCGCGGGCCACATGGTCGAGTACTCCGGCATGGCCTTTGCCATGTTCTTCCTGGCTGAGTACGCCAACATGTGGCTGGTCGCCATTCTGGCAGTCATCCTTTTTCTGGGCGGCTGGTTGCCACCGATTGACTGGTGGCTGTTCAATGCGATTCCTGGCTGGATCTGGCTGGGCGCCAAGACCTTTGTGGTGGTCACCATGTTCCTGTGGGTGCGTGCCACCTTCCCGCGTTTCCGTTATGACCAGATCATGCGTCTGGGCTGGAAGATTTTCATTCCCGTAACGCTTGTCTGGCTGGTCGTCGTCGGCGCCTGGATGCAGACCTCGTACAACATCTGGAACTGATCATGAGTGCCGTAGCCTCCGTTAAAGATTTTGTCTCGAGCTTCATGCTCACCGAGCTGTTCAAGGGCATGGCCTTGACCGGCAAGTACATGTTCAAGCGCAAAATCACAATCCAGTTCCCTGAAGAGAAGACGCCGCAAAGCCCGCGTTTTCGCGGTCTGCATGCGCTGCGCCGTTATGAAAACGGCGAAGAGCGCTGCATTGCGTGCAAGCTGTGCGAAGCGGTATGCCCGGCGATGGCCATCACCATCGAGTCAGATGTGCGGGCGGACGGCAGCCGCCGTACCTCGCGCTACGACATTGACCTGACCAAGTGCATCTTCTGCGGTTTCTGCGAAGAAAGTTGCCCGGTCGACTCCATCGTCGAGACACACATCTTTGAGTACCACGGTGAAAAACGGGGCGACCTGTATTTCACCAAAGACATGCTGCTGGCGGTGGGTGACCGCTACGAAAAAGAAATTGCGGCCAATCGGGCTGCAGACGCCAAGTACCGCTGAAACCGACCTTAAGTAGTTGGCTCAAGAAAGATTTGCAGAACATGGACGCTAAAACAGGTCTCTTTTATGTCTTCGCGCTGGTGCTGCTGTTTGCCGCATTCAAGGTGATCACGGCCCGTAACCCGGTGCATGCCGCGCTTTACCTCGTGCTGGCTTTTTTCCAGGCTGCGGCTATCTGGATTTTGCTCAAAGCCGAATTTTTGGCCATCACGCTGGTGCTTGTCTATGTCGGCGCCGTGATGGTGCTGTTCCTTTTTGTGGTGATGATGCTCGATGTCAACATGGACGGTGCTCGCAAGGGCTTCTGGAAACATTTCCCCCTGGCCGCGACTGTCGGAACCCTGATCGCGCTGGAAATGGCTGCCGTATTAATGGGTGGTTTCCGTCCCAGCCAGGAGCCCAAGTCAGTGGTGCTCAGTGGTCAGGCTGCCGCGCAGGTATCGAACACCAAGGAGCTGGGCAAGGTGCTCTATTCCGAGTACCTGTATCCGCTCGAAATTGCGGCAGTGATTTTGCTCGTGGCCATCATCGCAGCCATAGCGCTGACCTTGCGCCAGCGCAAAGACTCCAAATACATCAACCCTGCGGACCAGATCCGCGTGAAACGCGAAGACAGGGTCAGCCTGGTCAAGATCCTGCCGACGGTGCCTGCGCCGGTACCGGCCGCTCCGGAGGAAAAAGCATGACGCTCACGCTTGGACATTTTTTGACGCTGGGCGCGATGTTGTTTGCGCTGTCGGTGATCGGCATTTTTCTGAACCGCAAAAACCTCATCGTTCTGCTGATGGCCATTGAGCTGATGCTCCTCGCCGTCAACATGAATTTTGTGGCGTTTTCGTATTACCTCAACGACATGGCTGGCCAGGTATTCGTCTTTTTTATCCTGACCGTTGCCGCCGCCGAGTCGGCGATCGGTCTGGCGATTCTGGTGCTGCTGTTCCGCAACAAGTCCAGCATCAACGTGGATGAACTCAACACGCTCAAGGGATAAGACATGAGCCCCCACGCTTTTCACTTCGTGTACACGCTGCCCCCCGAGGGGGAGCAAACCGCCCTTGGGGCGGCCCTACGGGCGGTTCAACAATGAGTCAAACCCTCTCCGCTGCTACCTTGCTGGCCGTGCCGATGGCGCCACTGGCCGGCGCCGTGCTGGCCGGTATTTTCGGCACCACCTTTGGCGGCAACTGGATAGGCCGGCGCCTGTCGCACACACTGACCATTGCCGGCGTTCTGCTTGCATTCATCCTTTCGGCCATGACTTTAAAAAGCGTGGCGCTGGACGGTGCACGTTTTAATGAGACCCTCTACACATGGATGGTCGTCGGCGGCCTGAAGATGGAAGTCGGCTTCCTGGTCGATGGCCTGACGGCCATGATGATGTGCGTGGTGACCTTTGTCTCACTGATGGTGCACATCTACACCATTGGCTACATGGAAGAAGACGAAGGCTACAACCGCTTTTTTGCCTACATCTCGCTGTTTACCTTCTCGATGTTGATGCTGGTCATGAGCAACAACATGCTGCAGTTGTTCTTCGGCTGGGAGGCTGTAGGCCTGGTGTCTTACCTGCTGATTGGCTTCTGGTTCAACAAGCCTACCGCCATATTTGCCAACATGAAGGCCTTCCTGGTCAACCGTGTCGGCGACTTCGGTTTCATCCTGGGCATTGGTTTGCTCGCGGCCTACGCCGGCACACTCAACTACACCGAGGTGTTTGCCAAGTCGGGTGATATCGCCAAGTTGAGCTTTCCTGGCACTGACTGGATGTTGATCACCGTCATCTGCATTTGCCTGTTCATAGGCGCGATGGGTAAGTCGGCTCAATTTCCGCTGCACGTCTGGCTGCCTGATTCTATGGAAGGCCCGACACCGATTTCTGCCCTGATCCACGCAGCCACCATGGTCACCGCTGGCATCTTCATGGTGGCGCGCATGTCGCCGCTGTTTGAGTGGAGCGACACCGCCCTGAGTTTCATCATGGTCATTGGCGCGATCACTGCGCTGTTCATGGGATTTCTGGGCATCATCCAGAACGACATCAAGCGCGTCGTGGCCTATTCCACTTTGTCGCAATTGGGTTACATGACGGTCGCGCTTGGCGCCTCCGCTTATTCCGTCGCCGTTTTCCACCTGATGACGCACGCCTTCTTCAAGGCCTTGCTGTTCCTGGCCGCAGGCTCGGTGATCATGGGTGTGCATCACAACCAGGACATTCGCTGGATGGGCGGCTTGCGCAAGTACATGCCCATCACCTGGATCACCGCGCTTCTCGGCTCGCTGGCACTGATCGGCACGCCGTTGTTTGCAGGTTTTTATTCCAAGGACAGCATCATCGAAGCAGTTCATGCCAGTCATCTGTCTGGCGCCGGCTTTGCGTACATTGCGGTGCTGGCCGGGGTGTTTGTCACCGCTTTTTATTCCTTCCGCATGTATTTTTTGGTCTTCCACGGCAAAGAGCGCTACGACCAGAACCCCGACGCGCACCACGATAATCACCATGACGATCACCATGGTCACGATGACCATGCCAAGCCACATGAGTCGCCTTGGGTGGTGACGGCGCCGCTGATACTCTTGGCCATTCCGTCGGTGGTGATCGGCTTCATGACCATACAGCCGATGCTGTTTGGTGAGTTTCTGAAGGACGCGATAGTCGTCAACGCCGACAAGCACCCGGCCATGGCCCAGTTGACCCAGATGTTCCATGGCGCAGCCCAG
Organism: Polaromonas sp.; assembly: GCA_046598365.1. Classification (GTDB taxonomy): domain Bacteria; phylum Pseudomonadota; class Gammaproteobacteria; order Burkholderiales; family Burkholderiaceae_C; genus Polaromonas. The sequence goes on from JBKJIV010000046.1 coordinate 6,778, forward strand.
ATGGCCTTGCACGGTTTGATGACCGCGCCCTTCTGGCTGGCTGTGGCTGGCGTTGTGACGGCCTGGTACATGTACCTCGTCAACCCGGCATTGCCAGCAGCCATCAAGCGCCGTGTCGAGCCGATTTACACGCTGCTCGAAAACAAGTACTACATGGACTGGTTCAACGAAAACGTCCTCGCACGCGCTGCACGCGCGCTGGGTACTGGCCTGTGGAAGGGCGGTGACGAGAAGATGATCGACGGCGCCTTGGTCAACGGATCCTGGAAGCTGGTGGGTTGGGTCTCGAGCGTGGTACGCAAGGTTCAGACCGGCTACATCTACCACTACGCGCTGGCCATGATCATGGGCATCTTTATCCTGATCAGCTACTTCGCGACCTGGCCGATGATCAAAGAACTGCTCAGCAAATAAGGAATAACAAAAATGGGATTGTTGAGCCTTGCCATCTGGACGCCAATAGTGTTTGGCGTCATCCTGCTGGCACTCGGACGTGACGACCAGGCACGCAGCGTGCGCTGGATTGCACTGATTGGTGCCCTTGTCAGTTTTCTGGTGACGCTTCCGCTGTACCGCGGTTTCGAGTTGGGTACGTCCGCGATGCAGTTTGTCGAAAAGGGCGCCTGGATAGAGCGGTTCAATGTCAACTACCACCTGGGCGTTGATGGGATTTCTCTCTGGTTTGTGTTGCTCACAGCATTCATCAACGTGGTTGTCATCATCGCCAGTTGGGAGTCCATCACCACCCGCGTGAATCAGTACATGGCATCGTTTTTGGTTCTCAGCGGGCTGATGATCGGTGTCTTCACCGCGCTGGACGGCATGCTGTTTTATGTCTTTTTCGAGGCTACGCTGATACCGATGTACCTCATCATCGGTATCTGGGGCGGTCCGCGAAAGATCTACGCTGCGTTCAAGTTTTTTCTGTACACCTTGCTGGGTTCGCTCTTGATGCTGATCGCGCTGATCTTCCTCTACGTCAAGTCGGGTGGCAGCTTTGATCTCGCGGCCTGGTACAAGCTGCCCCTGAGCGGTACTGCGCAAACGTTTCTGTTTTTTGCCTTCTTTGCTGCGTTTGCCGTCAAGGTCCCGATGTGGCCTGTGCACACCTGGCTACCTGACGTGCACGTCGAGGCACCCACGGGTGGCTCCGCCGTGCTGGCAGCCATCATGCTCAAGCTGGGCGCCTACGGTTTTCTGCGCTTTTCCATGCCCATTGCCCCCGATGCTGCGCGAGAGTGGGCCTGGCTGATGATTGCACTTTCGCTGATCGCGGTGATTTACGTTGGCCTGGTCGCCATGGTTCAGCAGGACATGAAAAAGCTGGTGGCTTACTCCTCGGTGGCGCACATGGGTTTTGTGACCCTTGGTTTTTTCATCTTCAACGACCTCGGTGTTTCCGGAGGCATTGTGCAAATGATTGCGCACGGCTTTGTGTCGGGCGCCATGTTCCTCTGTATTGGCGTGCTTTATGACCGGGTGCACTCGCGCGAAATCGCCAGCTACGGCGGTGTCGTCAACACCATGCCCAAGTTCACGGCCTTTGCTCTGCTGTTCGCCATGGCCAATTGCGGCTTGCCTGCCACCGCGGGGTTTGTCGGCGAATGGATGGTCATCCTCGGCGCTATCAAGTTCAATTTCTGGATCGGTGCGGCGGCGTCAACAGCCCTGATATTCGGTGCGGCCTACACACTCTGGATGTTCAAACGCGTTTACCTTGGCCCGGTGGCCAATGACGATGTCAAGGCGCTCACGGACATCAACAGCCGCGAGTTTTTGGTGTTGGCCATGCTCGCCATTGCCGTGCTTTACATGGGTATTTATCCGAAGCCCTTCACTGATGTGATGGATAGCTCGGTCGCCGGCCTGCTCAAGCACGTCGCGGCCTCCAAACTGCAATAAGCAAGCACATAGAAATATTCAGATGATTGACAAACTCAGTTGGATCTCGGTTTACCCGGAAATCATCCTCTTGGTCATGGCGTGTGTGATTGCGCTGGTGGATCTGGGTGTGAAAAGCCCACAGCGTACGCTGACCTATGTGCTCACCCTCGTCACGCTGGGTGTCGTGGCAGCGCTTGAAGCGCAATATGCAATCACTGGTAAAACCATTTACGGTTTCGGCAACATGGTCGTCAGCGACCCCATGGGCAACTGGCTCAAATGTTTTGCCTCAGTGGCCATGATGGTCACGCTGGTGTATGGCCGGGGCTATTCTGCCGCGCGCGACATGCTGCGCGGTGGAGAGCTGTTCACGCTGGGCATGTTTGCGCTGTTGGGCATCTTCGTGATGATCTCCGGCAACAACTTCCTGGTGATCTACATGGGGCTGGAGTTGATGACGCTTTGCAGCTACGCCCTGGTGGCGCTGCGCCGCGACAATGCCACCGCCACCGAAGCGGCCATGAAATACTTTGTGCTGGGCGCACTGGCCTCGGGCTTCCTGCTGTATGGCTTGTCCATGATGTACGGTGCCACCGGCTCGCTCGATGTCAACGAGGTCTACAAAGCCATTGCGAGCCGCCAGGTGAACCACCCGGTGCTGGTGTTCGGCCTGGTTTTCATCGTGGCCGGTCTTGCCTTCAAGCTCGGTGCTGTGCCATTTCACATGTGGTTGCCCGACGTGTACCAAGGCGCACCTACAGCCATCACGCTCCTGATTGGTGCCGCGCCACAGCTGGCCGCCTTTGCCATTTGTATTCGCCTGCTGGTGCAGGGTTTGCTTCCGCTTGCCATTGACTGGCAGCAGATGCTGGCGCTACTCGCGATCGGATCTTTGCTGGTGGGCAATCTGGCCGCCATTGCGCAGACCAACCTCAAGCGCATGCTGGCTTTCTCCACCATTTCGCAAATGGGCTTTGTGCTGCTCGCCCTGTTGGCGGGTGTTGTTAATGGCAACAAGCTCAATGCCGAGTTTGCTTACGGCGCGGCCATGTTTTATGTCATCACCTATGTGCTGACGACGCTGGCGGTATTTGGCATTATTTTGCTGCTGGCGCGTGCGGGCCATGAGTCGGAAGAAATCACCGACCTCGCCGGGTTGAACCAACGCAGCCCGCTGTTTGCCGGTGTCATGGCTGTCAGCATGTTCTCTCTGGCTGGTGTGCCACCGGTGGTGGGTTTTTATGCCAAGCTGGGCGTACTTCAGGCTCTGGTTTCATCTCAGCAAACCAGCTACATCGTTCTCGCCGTTTTTGCTGTGATGATGTCACTGATCGGCTCGTTCTACTATCTGCGTGTCGTCAAGGTGATGTACTTTGACGCGCCCAACATCGGCATGCCTACCGCCATTGATGCTCCTGCAGACGCCCGGGTGGTCCTGACCATCAACGGCGCATTGGTGCTGCTGCTGGGTATCCTGCCCGGTGGCCTGATGACGCTGTGCACCCAGGCCATCGCCAGCGTCGTCAAGTCGTTGGGGACCTGAGAGCACCATGAGTCAGACTGCCTCGGTGTGGCTGGTCGTCACGCTGGCCTTGCTGGCTGCCAATCTGCCTTTTATCAGCAATCGCCTGTTTGCCGTGATCCGTTTGAGCGGTCACAAGGGACTCGCCGTGCGTTTGGCCGAGATGGTGCTCTGGTACTTTGTGGTCGGCGGCCTGGGTCTGTTTCTTGAGCAGCGCGCCGGGCAAATCGCGCCCCAGGGCTGGGAGTTTTACGCCATCACCGGCACCCTGTTCATTACCTTCGCTTTCCCCGGTTTTGTGTATCGCTACCTCTTCAAACACCGGTAGACATGGCTCCCGAAAAGCCCTCAAGGACCGCGTCCGTGCCGGTAGCCGATAGCCACCTTCGCGAGGAGACAATCGATAGCCATGAACTCCTGCGTGGCAACTTTTTGCACGCATTCAGGGACACTGTCCGACTCCCTGACGGGCGAGAAGCTACGCGAGAGTACGTGCGCCACCCCGGTGCCGTGATGATCATTGCCCAATTGGACGACGGCAACCTGGTACTGGAGCGCCAGTTTCGCTACCCGGTGCAGGCTGTCATGCTGGAGTTTCCGGCGGGCAAGCTTGATGCCGGTGAAAGTTCTCTGACCTGCGCGCAACGCGAGTTGCTAGAGGAAACCGGTTACACCGCCAAACTCTGGGCCAAGGCCGGTGTGCTGCACCCGGTTATTTCTTACTCAACCGAATTTATCGACATCTGGTTTGCCAAGGGCTTGACCGCTGGCCAGCGGCAACTCGACGCTGGCGAGTTTCTGGACGTTTTCACGGCCAGTCCGGATCAACTGCTGCGGTGGTGTCAGAGCGGCAGCGTTACCGACGCCAAGACGCTGACGGGCGCGTTGTGGCTGCAAAACGTCTTGTCAGGCGCATGGTCTCTGGACTGGCAACACAGCACGAGCGGATAATCCGGGCATGAAAGTTCTCAATCTTCAATGTTCGCAGCATCACGCCTTTGAAGGTTGGTTTGCGTCTGAAGATGATTTTCAAAGCCAGCTCACGCGTGGACTGGTGTCTTGCCCGCTGTGTGCAGACCCCACGATCCACAAAATGCCCAGTGCACCGCGACTCAATTTTGGTGCGACAACACCCTCAACTTCGGCATCGCGTGAAGTGGCCGTACCTGATGCCTCGCCCGCCAACAGCGCCGCCCACGAGATGGTCGCGCCGGGGAGCGTAGCGGATCAGGCCGAATTTTTAAAAGCCCTGCGGCATGTACTGGCCCATACCGAAGATGTGGGGGAGCGATTTGCCAACGAAGCGCGTGCCATGCATTACGGCGATACCGAGCACCGCAACATTCGGGGGCAGGCCACCGCGCAGGAAGCGGTGCAGCTGATTGAAGAGGGCATCGAGGTGATGCCTTTGGCCTTTCCCGCAGCGGTAAAGGAAACGCTTCAATAGGTTTGTCATCCCGGACTCGATCCGGGATCCATGCCGCATTCACTACCGGTTCGGGCGCAGCGTGCACGGATTGCGGGTCAAGCCCGCAATGACAATCCAATCAGGGATACAAGCCGCGCAACTCGCGCGTATGCAGGATGCGCTTGCAGGCCACGATAAACGTCGCGGTGCGCAGGCTGACCTTGTTGTCTTGCGACACTTGCCAGACGGCGGCAAAAGCTTCCTTCATGATGCGCACCAGCCGTGCATTGATTTCTGCTTCGTCCCAGAAGAAGCTTGAAAAATCCTGCACCCACTCAAAATAGCTCACGGTCACGCCGCCCGCATTGGCTATCACGTCAGGCAGCACCAGCACATTGCGGTCATGCAAAATGTCGTCGGCTTCAGGAGTGGTCGGTCCGTTGGCGCCTTCGATGATCATGCGGGCCTTGATGCGCCCGGCATTGTCTTTGGTGATTTGCTGCTCCAACGCGGCGGGAATCAAAATTTCGCAATCCACTTCCCAGAACAACTCATTGGGCATCACGTCTGCCTGGGCAAAGCCTCCGACGCT
>JBKJIV010000040.1:0-5125 GCA_046598365.1 Polaromonas sp.
CGAAGCGCGTTCCAATCTCGATCAGTGCCGCAGAAATCTTGTCCGGCGCCAGAACGAAATCCACGTAGCCTGACGCTTGCGCCCTGACAGGCATGCTAACGACCTCTGCCGATTCATCCTGCGCAAAAGTGATGCCGCCCTTTTCCTTGATGTGCTTGCAACCTGCGGTGCCGTCCCCCTCATAACCAGAGAAGATGACCCCGATCGACCGGTCGCCAAAGGCTTCCGCGATTGAAGCAAGAAACAGATCGATTTGCACGTTGCGTCGGCTCCGAGGCGAAGTAACCTTGAACGTGTACTTTTCAACCTCCAGATCGGCGTTGGCAGGAATCACATAAACACGGTTCGCCTTGATAGGCATGGCATTTGACGCGACCAGCGCCGGCATCTTCGTATGGCGTGCCAAAATTTGAGCCAGCAGACTGTGAGCGTCAGGACTCATATGCGAGATGATCACGAATGCCATGCCTGTGTCGGTTGTCAAATGCTCCAGCAGCGCCTTGTATGCATTCAGGGCGCCCGCCGAGCCGCCAATACCTACGATGCAGGTTGGCTTTTCAAGCTTGCGGGTGGGCATTGTCGGGCTTCATGATTTGTTATTTTTGACCCGTGGTGGTGCTCTTTCCGATCTTCTTTTTCTGATTGGATCCTGCCGTGGCCTTGGAATCCATCGGCACGAGCAGTAGTCCGTCATTGCTCAGTATCAGTTTATGCACATCGCTGGAATGGCCCATGCCGCGCGACTTGACGATGTAGATGCCGCGAATGCGACGTTGCCCCTCGTTTTCTTCCAATTCTCTGACGACAATCCAAGTATCAATCAGGGACGAGACGCCAATTTCACCGCTCGTATCATTTTGCTCGGTGGACGAGACCAAGCTGGTAAAGAACCCAGTGATGCCCTTGGATTTGAGGGCGTCGATCATGCGTGTCAGCATGGACTGAATCTCAAGCCGGTTCCCTTGCCCCAACAGACTCGTCAGCGGATCAATGACAACGGATCTTGGCTGAAAATCGGCCAGCAACTTGTACAAGTCAAGCAGGTGCATCTCCAGGCCAAAAAACGACGGCCTGGTGGATACGATTTTCAGCAGCCCCTTCTTTACCAGCGGCGCAAGGTTGAATCCGATAGAACTCATGTTCTGGATGAGTTGGCCCGCTGACTCTTCATACGACAAGAGCAGACACCGCTCCCCACGCCTGCACGTTTCCACCGCGAAAGCGACTGCGAGACTGGTTTTGCCGGTGCCCGCGGTGCCCGATGCGAGAACGGTGCTACCTCTGGTGTAGCCACCACCCTGGAACAATTTGTTGAGTGACGCGATGCCTGTCGCCACCCGTTGCGCCGTGCCCGGTTGGTCCAGGCCAACAGAAGTGATGGGGATGACGGAAAGCCCACCGCTGTCGATGACGAAGGGATACTCGTTGGCTCCGTGGTTGGAGCCGCGATATTTGATAACACGAATTCGCCGTGTTGCAATCTGCTCCCTGACACGGTTGTCCACGAGGATGATGCAGTCGGAAATGTATTCCTCCAAGCCATGGCGAGTGAACGAGCCTTGTTGCACTTCACCGGTGATCAGCGCTGTGACTTGTCTGTCCTTGAGCCAACGAAAGAGTCTTTTGATCTCGAGGCGCAGGACGCCCGTATTGGTGACGCCGGCGAACAATGATTCGATGGAATCCAGCACGACGCGTTTCGCTTTGATCGAATCGATGGCATGTTCAAGTCGAACAAAGAGTCCTTCGAGGTTGAATTCCCCTGCTTGCTGGATATCTCGCCGTTCTAGCAAAACATAGTCAACAATAATCTTCTTCCTGGCGACGAGTGCCTTCAAGTTCAGTTTCAACGAAGCCACATCTTTGTACAACTCATCTTCAGTCTCTTCAAATGACATGAAGACGCCGGGTTCGTTGTAGCGGGTCGCGCCGCTGATCAAGAAATCAACGCCAAGCAGTGTCTTCCCGGTACCGGTGCTTCCGCACAACAAGGTAATTCTGTCTCTCGGAATTCCGCCTTCCGTGATTTCGTCAAATCCCTTGATGCCCGTCAAACACTTTTGCATTTCAAGCTTGGGCGTCAGGTCTTTCTTGCGGGGCTTGTTCATGGGTTGAATTCCGGATTTAGTTGAAGCCATCGTTCACCTCGATTCATTTGCGTTAGGAATAATGTCGACAGAAAACGGCGAGCTACGCCTTCACAATCAAAAAGCGCGCCACGTTGGACGGCATGATTACTTATGTTGAACCCGAATGGGCACGTGGTCTGTACGGCAGCGAACAAATGCGACTTGGCAGAGCCTGCCAAGGCTAGGAAATCCAAAAGCATGAGGCCAATCAGCTGCCTGATACCGAATGTACAAAAGCCGCTTTGGCCTTTGTGTAGGCCTCCCGGTCGGTGGGGAACCGGACGGCCAGCTCGGTCTTGAGCGCTGTGTACGCCGCCGCCAGTTCTGGGCTTGCGCGCAAGGCCTCACGAAAGCGCAGTCGTTGGTCCCAAGCCGGACCGCCGTGCACCACGATGTGCAGGTGGTGTGTGCGGTGTCCTTCGGCCCAGCGCATGAACCACTGCCGGTCGCTCAGCGTGGAGTTGAATTCTGCCGAGGTGGTGTAGCCCGCTTTCAGCAGGACACCGCTGAGCGAGCGGGCTATGCCCATGCTTTCGACGCCAGCCAGCATGTCAATGATGGGCTTGGCCATGAGGCCCGGCACCGCGGTGCTGCCTATGTGTTCAATCGCCGTAAAGCTGTCCGGAAAGAGGGTGAGCAGTCGCTCCCGTTCTGCGGCAAAGCGGGCAGGCCAGGATGTGTCATATGGCTGCAAAGCCACCTCTTCGTGTATAGCCTCATACAGGGATTCAGCATCGTTCACACACGAACTGCCAGCGTTTTGCGCGCGGCTGCCAGTCGCTCGTCAAGGTAGGCACCGTAAAAGTCGAGCGAGGCCAGGCCCACCAGCCGCTCTGCCAGGTCTTGCCCGGCCGCGCCCAGAAACAGCACGGTGGGCGTGAAGCCGGCTTTCCATACGGCCACCTGCGCCGCCGCGGTAGTCCGCTTGCCGTCAAAGCTCACCAGCGGTGTGTTGTTGTCGGTGATGTTGAGCTGCCAGGCCTGCAAGCCGCCGCTGCGCTGCGCGGGCAGCAGGTAGTTGCGCCGCACCAGTTCGCAGTAGGGGCATCCGGGCAGGCTGATCAGCAGCACCAGCGGCTCTTTTTTGGTGGTGGCGGTTTGCGCCGCACCCGGTAAGGAGGCGGGCACTGGCAGGGCAGTCTCTGCTGCCCGCGCCAAGGTGGGCAGCAGCAGCCCGCCAGCCAGCGCGGCGCTGAAGTGGCGGCGGCCAAGCTGCGTCATGCACAGTCCAGCAAAATTTTCGTCAGCGCGGCAGGCTCGCTGATCATGGGGTCGTGCCCGGTCTTTATCTCAACGATTTTCGAATGGGGTAGCCACGCGCCGTCCCAGAACTTCGGGTCTTTGGCGCGCAGGCGGCTGGGCTCTATCGTGCCCAGCGCGGGCTGGGTGCAATTGACAAAGGTGCGCGGGATTGCGGCGACACGCTTGACATCAAAGTCCAGGGGTGCCTGGTAGGTGTTGCCGGGGTGTGGTGTCTGGCGCCGTTTGACCCAGGCGTGGTCCGCGTCATGCAAGCCAAACACCTCCGGGTCGGGCGGCGGAAAACTGAAACGGGTTGAGGCTTGCGCGGCCGACAGGCGCTGCTGTTGCGTGGCGGCAGATTGCGTGCTGCTCCAGCTTTCGCCGGGTTTGGGAATCACCGCATCGACATAGACCAAGTGCTTCAAATGCTTGCCGATCCGGTCGGCAACCGCGGTACCAATCATGCCCGCGTAGGAGTGCACGGCCAGAGTGACGTCGTGGAGTTCTTCTACCTCTATGGTGCTGATCACGTCGTCAATGTGGGTGTCCAGCGTGATGGCGGGCGAGAGCAGGTGGGCACGTTCGCCCAGACCGGTCAGCGTGACCGCGTGTACGCGGTGGCCTTGTGCCTGTAGCGCAACCGTGACGCGCTGCCAGCACCAGCCGCCATGCCAGGCACCATGAACCAGAACAAAATTAGCCATCAGATCACCTCTTTGTCTTTCAGCTCAGACAGTTGCTCGTCGGAGTAGTTCAACACACTGCGTAACACCTCGTCGGTGTGCTGGCCCAGCAGCGGCGGTGGCAGCCCGCCACAGCCCGGCGCGCGCACCGGCGTGGCACTGAGTTTGATCGGGCTGGACACCAGACGCAAGCCGCTTTTGACCGGGTGCTCCCAGTGCGTGACCATGCCACGCTCTGTTACCTGCGGGTCGGCAAACACCTCGCCCAGGTGGTTGATGGCGCCGCAAGGCACCTTGGCCGCTTCCAGTGCGGCCAGCCAGTCGGCTTTGCTGCGCGTCAGCATGACGGCTTCAAGAATCGGCACCAGCACCGCGCGATTGCGCACCCGGTCGCGGTTCTTGGCGTACTGTGCATCAGTTGCCAGCTCGGGCCGACCCGCCACCGCGCAGAACTTGGCGTACTGGCTGTCGTTGCCCACGGCGAGTATCAGGTGATCTTTGGTTCCGTCCGCAGCGGGCGCCACTTCAAACACCTGATACGGCACGATGTTCTGGTGCGCATTGCCCGCGCGCCCCGGCACCTTGCCGCTGACCAGGTAGTTGGCACCCAGGTTGGCCAGCATGGCCACCTGCGTGTCCAGCAGCGCCATGTCCACCTGCTGGCCCTCGCCGGTTTTTTCGGCATGGCGGAGCGCGGCAAGAATGCCAACGGTTGCATACATGCCCGTCATCAGGTCCGAGACCGCCACACCGACCTTCTGCGGCCCGCCACCCAGGTCGTCGCGCTCGCCGGTCACACTCATCAACCCGCCCATGCCCTGAATCGCGTAGTCATAACCCGCGCGTTCGGCGTATGGCCCGGTCTGGCCAAAACCGGTGACCGAGCAGTACACCAGTTTAGGGTTGAGCTTTTTCAGCGAGTCGTAATCGAGGCCGTACCGCGCCATGTCGCCCACCTTGAAGTTCTCGACAAACACATCGCAGTGTTTGACCAGATCGCGGATCAGCGCCTGGCCCTCGGGTTTGGCAATGTCGCAGGTGACCGACCGCTTGTTGCGATTCGTGCCCAGG
>JBKJIV010000096.1:0-18721 GCA_046598365.1 Polaromonas sp.
CCGGCAAAGACCAGCGTTTTGGGCGCTGAGGCAGGCACGCCGGAACCCTCGAACTTTGCCCACAGGTTGGTAACACGGAAGTTTTCGGGGCCGCTGACGATGGTTTCACACACAAAGCCCAGCGGCTCCAGGCGCGCGCAGAGGATGGCCTGGCAGCCAGCGTCGTCAGGTGTGACAGAGGGGCGGGATATCAGCTGTTCAGCAAGTCGCAGGGTGGAGGACATCGGACGGGCGCTTTTTCCTGCAAATCACAAATTGCCATAACCGGTGTTGCCGGTTTTGCCGTCGTGGCGAACGTCGAGCGTGATTTCGGTGAAAGACGCTTCGTCATCCGGGTCGTCTTCTGGCTCCGCCGCCGCTTTGGCTGCAACGTTAAAGTCGTTTTCCAGGCGCCACATCAGGTTGGTTGGCGAGTCGGAGTGCAGCAGGCCTTCCTTGCGAGTGACGGTCCCATCAACAATCAGTTTGGCAATGTCCTGCTCGAAAGTCTGTGAGCCCTCGGCCATGGATTTTTCCATCGCTTCCTTGACGCCAGAGAAGTCGCCTTTTTCTATCAGTTCAGAAATCAGCTTGGTGTTGAGCATGACCTCAACCGCCGGTGTGCGACCGCCGGCCTGCGTACGCAGCAGGCGCTGCGAGACGATGGCTTTCATGGCCGCGCCCAGGTCGCCGAGCAGGGTGTTGCGCACCTCGACCGGATAAAAACTCAGGATACGGTTCAGCGCCTGGTAGCTGTTGTTGGCGTGCATGGTGGCCAGGCACAGGTGGCCCGACTGGGCATACGCGATCGCGGCTGACATGGTTTCGCGGTCGCGAATCTCGCCAATCAAAATGACGTCGGGCGCCTGGCGCAACGCGTTTTTCAGCGCCACCTGCAGCGACTGTGTGTCGCTGCCAACCTCGCGCTGGTTGACGACTGACCGTTTGTTGGTGAACAAAAACTCCACCGGGTCTTCAATCGTCAGGATGTGACCTGGCGCCGTGGCGTTGCGGTGGTCCATCATGGCGGCCAGCGTGGTGCTTTTGCCGGCGCCGGTGGCGCCCACCATCAGCAGCAGTCCGCGTTTTTCCATGATCAGGTCCGCCAGAATCGGCGGCACCTTGAGGCTTTCCAGTGGGGGAATTTCCGTCGGCACAAAACGGATGACTGCCGCATAGGTGCTGCGCTGCTTGAAGCCGCTGATACGGAAGTTGCCCACCCCCGCCAGCGGAAGAGCCATGTTGAGCTCACCCAGCTCTTCCAGTTCTTCAATACGCTCGGGCGGCAACACCTCGGCCAGCAAATTTCGCGGCGCCTCGGGCGGCAGAATCTGGTTGTTGATAGGAATGGCTTCCCCGTTGATCTTGATGAGCGCCGGCGAGTGGGCCGACAGGTACACGTCGGAAGCCTTTTTCTCGGCCATCAGACGGAGAATGCGTTCCATCGTGCTCATGGTTGCGCCTTTCGGTGCTGGAGTAGGTGCTTCAGCCATGGCAAATCAATCCCGCAGCAGGTCGTTGAGGCTGGTCGTGGCGCGTGTTTTCGCGTCAACCTTTTTGACGATGACCGCGCAGTACAAGGAATACTTGCCGCCGGCCTTTGGCAGATTGCCCGAAACCACCACAGAACCCGCCGGGATACGGCCATAAGTGACTGTGTCTGCGTCTCGGTCGTAAATTGGCGTGCTCTGCCCAATGTACACCCCCATGGAGATAACCGAGTTCTCTTCAACAATCACGCCTTCAACAACTTCAGAGCGCGCGCCGATAAAACAGTTGTCTTCAATGATGGTCGGGTTGGCCTGCAGCGGTTCCAGCACACCACCGAGGCCGACGCCGCCAGAGAGGTGCACGTTTTTCCCGACTTGCGCGCAGCTTCCCACCGTGGCCCATGCGTCCACCATGCTGCCTTCATCGACATAGGCGCCAATGTTGACGTAACTGGGCATCAAAATCGCTCCCTTGGCGATGTAGCTGCCGCGGCGTGCCACAGCCGGTGGGACGATGCGCACGCCGCTGGCTTTCATTTCCTGCTCACTCAGGTGCGAAAACTTCGTTGGCACCTTGTCATAAAAGCCAAGATCGCCGGCGCGCATGAGCACGTTGTCCTTGAGGCGAAAGCTAAGCAGCACCGCTTTTTTGATCCACTGGTGCGTCGTCCACTGACCTACGCCTTGGCGCGTGGCCACGCGCAGACGGCCAGCGTTGAGCTCAGAGATGGTGTGCTCCACCGCGTTCTGCACTTCCTGAGACGCCGCAGTGGGGGAAAGGCTGGCGCGGTCTTCCCAGGCGGCGTTGATGATGCTTTCGAGTTGGTCTTGGTTCATTGTGACTTTGCAGTGGATTGAATAAATTGAACGATTCGGTCGGCAGCCTCAACGCATTCAGCGGTTTGCGCCACCAGCGCCATGCGGATACGCCCGGCGCCCGGGTTGTTGCCCTGAGCCTCGCGGGCCAGGTAACTGCCCGGCAACACCACGACATTGTAAAGAGCGAGAAGCTCGCGCGAAAACGCAGTGTCCGAGCCCTTGAAGTGCTCCGGAATCTGCGCCCACAGGTAAAAGCCGGCGTCGGGCAAGGCAACATCCATCACGGTGGACAGTAGGGGTGTGACTTTCGCAAATTTCTCGCGGTACATGGCGCGGTTTTCAACCACATGCTGCTCGTCGTTCCACGCTGCAATGCTGGCGCTTTGCACAACCGGGCTCATGGCGCAGCCATGGTAGGTGCGGTACAGCAAAAAGGGTTTGATCAGCGCCGCGTCGCCCGCAACAAAGCCGCTGCGCAGGCCGGGAACGTTGCTGCGTTTGGACAGACTGGTCAGGGCAATCAGGTTTTTAAAGTCATCGCGACCCAGTTGTGCTGCGGCCTGCAGGGAACCCAGTGGGGCCTCGTCACGAAAGTAAATTTCGCTGTAACACTCGTCAGAGGCAATCACAAAGCCGTATTTGTCGCTGAGGTCAAACAGCAGCTTCCATTCATCCAGACCCATCACGGCGCCCGTCGGGTTGCCGGGGGAGCAGACAAACAGCAGCTGGGTCTTGGCCCAGACCGCGTCGGGCACGCTGTCCCAATTGACCGCAAAGTTGCGCGCCGGGTCGCTGGGCGCAAACCAGGTTTGGGCGCCGGCCAGCAAGGCTGCGCCTTCGTAGATTTGATAAAACGGATTGGGGCAGACCACGGTGGCTGCCGGCTGGGTTGGGTCGATGACTGTCTGAGCCAGCGCAAACAAGGCCTCACGCGAGCCATTGACCGGCAGGATTTGCGTGGCGGGATCCAGCGCCAAGGCGTAGCGGCGCTGCATCCAGTCGCCCATGGCTTGCCGAAGCTTGGGCTCCCCTGCAGTGGCGGGGTAACTGGCCAGGCCTGCCAGGCTTGCGCTCAATGCGTTCTTGATCAGCTCGGGGGTAGCGTGTTTCGGTTCACCAATGCCCAGGCTGATGGGCCGATAAGCAGGGTTGGGCGTGACATCAGCGTGGAGCTGGCGCAGCCGCTCAAATGGGTAAGGTTGCAAGCGTTTCAACAATGGATTCATGCCGCGGATTATCCCGTGTGCAGGGGTGCCCCCTGTGGACCATGGTGCGAGAGTCTGTGTCTTGCTATTAAATGTGTAGATTCTCGCGTCCGTCGAATCAGGGCTGGATGCCAATTTGATACCTGCTCCCGTCTGAAAACGGTGGCTGGAGCCGGCAAAGGGCGGGGACACCATTTTTTACAGCGGCCACCCGGTGCGGCTCGGGTAACATTGCGGGCTGTGCATTGCCTTGAAGCGAGACCGACGTTTGAAAAAGCGTCATACAAATCAATGGCTTAGCTTCACAGTGCCAAGAAAATACAGGGTCCGCCGTGCGTCTCAATTCGATCAAGTTATCCGGGTTCAAATCGTTCGCCGAACCGACCAATTTCATTTTGCCGGGCCAGCTGGTCGGCGTAGTCGGTCCCAATGGTTGCGGCAAGTCCAACATCATGGACGCCGTGCGCTGGGTACTCGGTGAAAGCCGCGCCTCCGAGCTGCGCGGCGAGTCCATGCAGGACGTTATTTTCAACGGCACCAATTTGCGCAAGCCGGCCAGCCGCGCCAGCGTGGAACTGGTGTTTGACAACGCTGACCACCGCGCCGGCGGCCAGTGGGGCCAGTTTGCGGAGATTGCCGTCAAGCGCGTGCTGACGCGCGACGGCACGTCCAGCTATTACATCAACAACCAGCCGGTACGCCGCCGCGACGTGCAGGACGTTTTTCTTGGCACCGGCCTGGGTCCACGCGCCTACGCCATCATCGGCCAGGGCACGATCAGCCGCATCATCGAGTCCAAGCCCGAAGAGCTGCGCCTGTTTCTTGAAGAAGCAGCCGGCGTGTCCAAGTACAAAGAGCGCCGCCGCGAAACTGCCAACCGCCTGAGCGACACCCGCGAGAATTTGACCCGTGTTGAAGACATCCTGCGCGAGCTCAACGCCAACCTTGAAAAGCTGGAGAAGCAGGCCGAGGTAGCGTTGCGCTACAACGCGCTGCATGCCGACGCCACGCTCAAGCAGCAGCAGCTCTGGTTTTTAAAGCGTGCCGAGAGCGAAGCCGACCAGGCCAAGGTCAAGCAGGACGCCGAAAAAACCGTCAACGAGCTTGAGAGCCGCATCGCCGACCTGCGCCACATCGAGGCCGACCTTGAAACGATTCGTCAGGCGCACTACGCGGCCGGAGACCACGTCAACCAGGCGCAGGGCAAACTGTACGAAGCCAGCGCAGAAGTGGGTCGCCTTGAAGCCGAAATCCGGTTTGTGGTTGAAGGCCGCCAGCGGGTTGAGCAGCGCCTGCTGCAGCTGAAAGAGCAAACCACCCAGTGGGCCTCCCGCAAGGAAGACGCCGCACTGGAAACTGAGAACCTGGCCGCGCAGGCCATGCAGGCCGAAGAACAAGCCGAATTGCTGGCCGCCCAGAGTGAAGACCAGGCCGGCCAGTTGCCCGCGCTGGAGGAAGCGCTGCGCACGGCTCAATCAAAGTCAGCCGAGCAGCGTGCCAGCGTCGCCCAGGTGCAGCAGCAGATCCAGGTGTTGGCTGCGGATCAGCGCAACATCGAAGAGCAATCGCGCGCCTTGGGCCTGCGCCACGAACGGCTCACCGCCGACAAAAACGCACTCAACGCGCCGGACGAGGCGCGTCTGGTCAACCTGAACGCGCAGTTTTCCGCAGCGCAGGAAAACCAGGAAATGGTTGAGGCGCGTCTGCACGAGCTGACCGACAGCGTGCCCCAGCTCGACGAAGACAGGCGCGCCAAGCAGCAGGCGGTCAACACCGAGTCAGCCAAACAAGCCGACCTGTCTGCCCGCATGGAAGCCCTGAAGGCACTGCAGGAGAAAGTCAAAACCGACGGCAAGCTCAAACCCTGGCTGGCCAAACATGGCCTGGACAACCTGCAGGGTCTGTGGAGCCGTATCCATATCGAGCAGGGCTGGGAAAATGCGCTTGAGGCGGCCTTGCGCGAGCGGATGGGTGCGCTAGAGGTATCCCGCCTCGACATGGTGCGCGGTTTTGCCGGTACCGATGGGCGCGACGCCCCGCCCGCCAAACTCTCCTTTTATTCGCCACCGTCCGTGGCCGCGCCTTCCAAAACATCTGCCAGCGGTTTAAAGCCCCTTGCAGACCTGCTTCGCTTGGGTGATGCCGGGCAAGCAGCTCTGCTGGGCGACTGGTTGCAGGGTTGCTTCACGGCTGCCACGCTAGATGAGGCGCTGGCTGCCCGCCAGCAGTTGCAGGCCGGCGAAGCCATTTACGTGAAAAGCGGCCATGCTGTCACCCACCACAGCGTGAGTTTTTATGCGCAAGACTCCGAGCAGGCTGGCCTGCTGGCGCGCGCCCAGGAAATTGAGAACCTCGACAAGCAGCTACGCGGCCAAGCCCTGATCAGCGACGAGGCGCGCAGCGCCCTGATTCGCGCCGAAGCCGCTTACGCCGATGCCGCCCAACGTCTGGCGACTGCCCGACGGGACGCCGCAGAGGGCCAGAGCCGTACCCACGAACTGCAAGTGGAGGTTTTGCGCCTGACGCAGCTGGCCGAACAAACCCGTGCGCGCAGTGAACAAATTGCAGTTGACCTGGGCGAAATTAATTCGCAACTAGATGATCTGCAAGAGCGCAAAGTGACGGCTGAGGCGCGTTTTGAAGAGCTGGACATGCAGCTCGCCGACAGCCAGGAGCGCCACGCCCAGCTGGATGACCGTGTCATCGAGGCCGAGCGCAAGTTGAATGAATCGCGTGAGCAGCAGCGTGCGCTGGAGCGCCAGTCGCAGGAGGCGCAATTCGCGCTGCGTAGCCTGGCTTCACGCCGTGAAGAGCTGGCCAGGTCCATCGACATCGCCGCGCAGCAAGCCGCAACAATTGCCAGCGAAGAGCAGCGCGCACAGGAAGAACTGTCCCGCCTGACCGACGCCGCCGCGCAGGCCGGCCTGCAAAGCGCCCTGGCGGTCAAGCTGGAGCGCGAGGCCGACCTGGGTGCCAAACGCAGCCAATACGACGACCTGACCACCAAACTGCGCGCTAGTGACGAAAGACGACTCGCGCTTGAGCGCGAGCTTGATCCCCTGCGTCAGCGCATCACCGAGTTCCAGCTCAAGGAGCAGGCCGCGCGGCTTGGCTTTGAGCAGTACGCGCAATTGTTGCTCGACGCGCAGGCCGACCTGCCTGCAGTCGAGGAGTCGATCAAGACCGGCAATGTACGCTTGACTGGACTGCAGAGCGAGATCGACCGCATCAACCGCGAGATTCAGTCACTGGGTGCGGTCAACCTGGCAGCACTGGATGAACTGAGCAGCGCCCGTGAGCGCAAGCAGTTTCTGGATGCCCAGTCGGCCGACCTTAACGAAGCCATGGCCACGCTCGAAGATGCCATCAAGAAAATCGACATGGAAACGCGCGATTTGCTGTCCAGCACTTTTGAGACGGTGAATCGGCATTTCGGTGAAATGTTCCCACGCTTGTTTGGCGGCGGCAACGCCAAATTGATGATGACCGGTGAGGAAATTCTGGATGCGGGCGTGCAGGTGCTGGCCCAGCCGCCAGGCAAGAAAAATCAGACCATTCACTTGCTGTCTGGTGGCGAGAAGGCTCTCACCGCGATTGCGCTGGTGTTTGCAATCTTCCAGCTCAACCCCGCACCTTTCTGCTTGCTCGACGAGGTCGACGCGCCGCTGGACGACGCCAATACCGAGCGTTACTCCAAGCTGGTCGCCAGCATGAGCAAGGAAACGCAGTTCCTGTTCATCAGCCACAACAAAATCGCCATGGAAATGGCCCAGCAGCTCATAGGCGTGACCATGCAGGAGCAGGGCGTTTCGCGCATCGTGGCGGTGGACATGGAAGCAGCCATTGGTTTTGCGGAGGCCGCATGAGCGCAGCGATCGTGTGGGAAATGTTTTTCCGACGGGCCGCCCCTAGGAAAAATGCGCCCCCTCGGGGGGCAGAGCGCCACACGCAGTGGGCGCACGTGGGGGCACATTGAGTACCTTACAAATCAGTTTGGCCATCGTTGGGGGATTGGTGCTCGCGGCTGTGGTTGCCCATGGTGCCTGGACGGCCCGTAAAAATTTGCCCAAACAGGCAACACCCGAACCAGTTGCAGCGCCAACCGGGATGGAAGGCGGCACGCCAACAGATACGCAAGCCGAGCGCCAAGAGCCGGGCTTTGATCTGGACTCAGGCCTGGCCGCACTCACCGCCCTGACTGCATTGACCGTACCCGAGAAAAGGCCCGGACTGGATGCCCTGATTGACGTGATTGCGCCCATTTCTGTTGACTCGGTGGTCTCCGGCGAAGCCGCGCTGGCTGCCATGCCTGCCACACGTCGCGCTGGCAGCAAGCCTTTTGCTGTGGAAGGCCTCGGCATTGAAACTGGCACTTGGGAAACCCCCATGCCGGGCCAGCGCTACAGTGCCTTCCAGGCCGGGGTACAACTGGCCAATCGCACCGGGGCGCTCAACCAGATCGAATTTTCGGAATTTGTCGTGAAAGCACAGGCTTTTGCAGACGCAATTGATGGCCAGCCCGAGTTCCCCGACATGCTTGAAGAGGTCGCCAGAGCCCGTGAGCTTGACCAGTTTGCCAGCGTTCACGACGCACAGCTCAGTTTTACCCTGCGCGCCAATGACACCGCTTGGAGCCCGGGCTATGTGCAGCAAAACGCGGCCAAGCAAGGTTTTGTGGCTGGCTCCATTCCGGGCCGCATGGTGCTGCCTGCCAGCGAATCCGGCCATGCGCCCATACTCGGCTTGGCATTTGACACGCAAGCCGCCATGGCCGAAGACCCTGAACAAACCGCCCTGCGGGAGGTGACGCTGTCACTCGATGTGCCGCAGGTGCTGCGATCAGAGCAACCCTTTGTACGCATGTGCGAAGCCGCGATTGCGCTGGCTAGCGCCATGGGCGGCGTGATCATCGACGACCAGGGTCAGCCGATACGACCCGAAGCGATGGAAGTGATTCATACCGACCTGGAGCAGCTCTACGACACGCTGGAAGAGCGCGACCTGTCAGCGGGTTCTGTGCTGGGCCGGCGGCTGTTCTCCTGAACTTCAACTTTTCTTCCATGGTTACTTCCGACATGTTTGCGCCGCCTGGGCCAGCGGCCGCTGAACGTATCGTTGCGCTGCGCGATGAACTGCATGGGCACGCGCACCGATATTACGTGCTGGACGAGCCGAGCATTCCGGACGCCGAATACGACAGGTTGTTTCAGGAGTTGCAGGCACTGGAGGCGCAACACCCCGAACTGGCCAGCCCCGATTCACCGACGCAGCGTGTAGGCGGCAAACCTCTGGCGCAATTCGCCAGCGTGCAACATGCCGTCCCCATGCTCAGCATTCGTACGGAAACCGACACTGAAGCCAGCGGTGCGCAAAATTTTGATGCCAGGGTGCGCAAGGAACTGGGCTTGGCAGAGTCCGATCCGCCAGTTGAATATGTGGCGGAGCTGAAGTTTGATGGACTGGCGATCAATTTGCGGTATGAAAACGGTGTTCTGGTGCAGGCGGCAACACGCGGCGACGGCGAAACGGGTGAAGATGTGACTCAAAACATCAGGACCATCCGGCAGATACCGCTGCGGCTTCCCAAAGATGCCCCCAGCGTGCTCGAGGTGCGCGGCGAGGTCTATATGCGCCGCGACGACTTTGAATCGCTCAATGAAAAGCAGCGCGAAAAAATTGCCCAAGGCGCGAAAGGTGAAAAAACCTTCGTTAATCCTCGTAACGCTGCCGCTGGCGCCGTGCGTCAACTCGATCCTGGCATCGCTGCCCAGCGTCCCCTGAGTTTTTTTGCCTACGGCCTGGGCGAACTCACGCCGAAAGAAGAGGGCGGGCCGCAGTTCGAAACGCATTTTCAGATGCTGCTGACCCTGAAGTCATGGGGGTTTCCGGTAGCAGCCCTTACACAGACGGCGCAAGGCGCTTCAGAATTGATAGCGTTTCATCTGAAAATCGGGCGGGAGCGAGACCAATTGCCCTACGACATCGACGGCGTGGTCTACAAGGTCAATAGTCTGGCCTTGCAGAAAAAAATGGGCTTTGTGACGCGCGAACCGCGCTGGGCCGTGGCCCACAAATACCCCGCGCAAGAGCAGATGACCACCGTGCTGGCCATCGATGTGCAGGTGGGCCGCACCGGCAAGCTCACGCCTGTGGCCAAGCTCGCGCCGGTCTTTGTAGGCGGCGTCACCGTTACCAACGCCACGTTGCATAACGAAGACGAAGCGCGCCGTAAAGACGTGCGAACAGGTGACACGGTCATTGTTCGCCGTGCAGGCGACGTGATTCCCGAGGTGGTTAGCGTGCTGCTGGACAAGCGTGTACAGGACACGCCGCAGTTCACCATGCCGCGCCAATGCCCGGTCTGCGGCTCGGATGCCGTGCGCGAAGAGGGCGAGGCTGACTACCGCTGCACCGGTGGCCTGTTCTGCGGCGCCCAGCGAAAAGAAGCCATCCTGCACTATGCGCACCGCCGGGCGGTGGAAGTCGAAGGCCTGGGCGACAAGTTGGTCGAGCAGTTGGTCGACGCCAACGTGATTCGCACCTTGCCTGACTTGTACCGCCTCGGCTTGACGGCCCTGGCAGGCCTGGACCGCATGGCTGACAAGTCCGCCAACAAGCTGTTGGAAGCCCTCGAAAAATCCAAGCAAACGACCTTGCCGCGTTTTCTGTTCGGCCTCGGCATTCGGCATGTCGGGGAGGCTACGGCCAAAGAGCTGACGCGTCACTTCGGCAAGCTCGACGCCATCATGGACGCGTCGGAAGATCAACTTCTTGAAGTCAACGACGTTGGGCCCATCGTCGCCAAAAGCATACGTACCTTTTTCGACCAGCCGCACAACCGCGAGGTGGTCGAGCAGTTGCGTGCCTGCGGTGTGACCTGGACGGAAGGGGAGCCCGCCGCGCGGGCGCCGCAGCCACTGTCGGGCAAAACCTTTGTCATCACAGGAACACTGCCTACCTTGAGCCGCGACGAAGCCAAAGACAGGGTGGAAGCGGCGGGCGGCAAGGTGGCGGGTTCGGTCAGCAAGAAAACCGACTATGTGGTGGCCGGAGCTGAGGCAGGCAGCAAGCTGGTCAAGGCGCAGGAAATGGGCATCGCCGTGATTGACGAAGCGGGCTTACTCGCCCTTCTGGACGCATCGCATTAGCTGCGTGGCCGCGATAATCACGTCATGACCATCCGCGAAATCCTCAAAATGGGCGACCCGCGCCTGCTGCGCGTCGCGCCCCCTGTTACCGAATTCGACACCGACGAGATACACATGCTGGTGTCCGACATGTTCGACACCATGCGTGCTGTCAATGGCGCGGGCCTGGCTGCGCCGCAGATTGGCGTGGATCTGCAACTGGTTATTTTCGGCACGGACCAGGTCAACCCGCGCTATCCCGACGCACCGCTGGTGCCGCGCACTGTGCTCCTCAATCCGGTCATTACCGCTTTGTCAGATGAAGAGGAAAACGGATGGGAGGGGTGCCTCTCTGTGCCTGGGCTGCGCGGCGTGGTGCCACGCTTTTCGCGGATTCGGTACACCGGGTTTGACCCCTACGGCGACCCTATCGACCGCACGGTGGACGGCTTTCATGCGCGAGTCGTTCAGCATGAGTGCGACCACCTGATCGGCATGCTGTACCCGATGCGCATCAGGGACTTCACGCAGTTTGGATTTACCGAGATCTTGTTTCCCGGCCTGCACGAATCGGCAGACGACTGACGGCAAGGTCCAAGGGTCTGAGGGACGCCTAGGAAATACGGGCGCCCAAACGGTCCGCGGGCAATTGAATACCGCCCCCCATGACCGAGCGCCACCATTGCGCGGACCCCTCGGGTGGCACGGGCGGCGCCGCTACAGCGTCCAGCCTCACATACTCAATGGTGACGCGGCGGCGGTAACGCCCCACGTCCTCTCCTGCCATTTCAATCAAGGGGCGTGCCGCGCCCTGGCTCTGCGCCAGCAACTGCGCGCGTGTTGCCCCTGCTTTGAGCAACGCCGCCCGCACGGCCATGGCACGACGGTCACCCATCAACCAAAAAAAACGGTGACTCCCGGTGCCGTAGCTATGGCCCGATATCACCGCGGCAAGCTCAGGGTGACCCGCCAGATAGGCCGCGTGCGCTTTCAACATCGGCTCGTAGCCGTCCGGTACCAGCCAGTTGTCAGCGTCGAAAAATACCTGATGGGCCAGTGGTCGCCCATCGTCGGCGCGGGCGCCTGACAATCGCAGCGCCTCTTCATGGGCCAGGATGGTCTGTGTTTTATGTGGCACAAAAAAGCTCCTTGGGTTTGGGTGGAAGTGAGCGGCATCTGGATTCTGGCGGGCGGCAAGGTATAGCAAACGCAACCGGCAGAACTTAAGGCAAAAGATGCATTCTGGACTTCGAAGCAGCCATTGTCTACCTTGGATTGGCGAGTGGCTTGTCTGGAATCAAGTTGCCTTGTAACATCAAGAAAGCAATGCAAGGTATTGATATAAAACAATAAAATATTGCTGCTGCGAGTGTTGCACAATTCGCCACCACAAAAGATAGCTTAACCATCATTACCCCGCTACACTGCTTCGCAGATTAAGCACAAGTAGTTACACGACTGCCTTGTGCCGCCGGGCAGACAATAAAAGATTGAGACAAGAGGCACTATGGGGAGGGAGGCATATTCGCAAGTCGATTTTGTGTGGGCGTTGCAAACCCTGTGTGCGGTTCATCGCCGTCCCTTTGACGCGCAATTGCTGCTTCAACAGTTTCCGCCGCCCTATGACGATGCGGCCTTGGTCCGTGCGGCACGCGGTTTGGGTTTTAAAGCGCAGCTTCGCGCCCTCGACGCTGCTGCGCTCGATCAACTGCCAATGCCCTTGCTGGTAGAGATTCGCGGCGCTAGCAACCCGGATGCCGAGGCACCGGTGGCGTCAGCAGCGGACATCACAGACATCACCCCGGCGAGTGTCATCCTGGGCGTGGTAATTGCGGTGAGTGATGACCAGGTGGTCTGGCTGCCAGCCATGAGTCAGGGCCCTCTGACCACTTCAAGAGCTGAATTTGCCCAAACCCTCAGCGGCCAGGCCGTGCTGCTCTACCCCGAAGGCGAAGCCATTCGCGACCCGGACGCTGCTTCCGGCGCAGGCTCTTCCTTTGGCTTTCGCTGGTTTATGCCCGAGCTGCTCAAACACCGCAAGGTATGGCATGAGGTGCTGGGCGCCAGCCTGGTGATTCAACTGTTGGCGCTTGGCCTTCCACTGTTTACACAGGCCATTATCGATAAAGTGGTGGTGCACCGCACCGAGAGCACCCTGATTGCGCTTGCCATCGGCATGACCGTCTTCATGCTGTTTACAGCGCTGCTCACCTGGGTGCGCCAATACGCCATCCTGCATACCGGCAACCGGGTAGACGCCGTGCTGGGTTCCTCGGTGTTTCAGCATCTGTTCCGGCTCCCACCCAAATACTTCCAGAACCGGCCCACCGGTGTCATTGCCGCACGTCTGCATGGGGTAGAGACCATACGCGAATTCATCGCTTCAGCCGCCGTCACCCTGATTCTGGATTTACCCTTCTTGCTGATTTGCATGGGCGTGATGTTTTACTACTCGGTCACCCTCACGCTCATCGTGCTGGGAATTCTGTGTGTGATCGCCTTGTTGTCATTCCTGGTCGCGCCGATTTTCCAGACGCGTCTGAACGAGCAGTTTTTGCTGGGCGCGCGCAACCAGGCTTTTGTGACCGAATACATCGCCGGACTGGAAACCGTCAAAAGCCTGCAGTTCGAGCCGCAACTGCAAACCCGCTACGACGACTACTTGGCAACCTATTTGCAGTCAGGCTTTCAGACCAAGCAAATTGCCAACACTTACAACGTGGTTGCCAACACGCTGGAGCAGATGATGACGCTGCTGGTGCTGGTCACCGGCGCCTGGATTGTCATGCACCCCGACACCGTGGCGCTGGCGGCAGGCACCGGCACCGTGTTCACCATCGGCATGCTGGTGGCCTTTCAGATGTTTGCCGGCAAGCTCAGTCAGCCCATGCTGCGCATGGTCGGCCTGTGGCAGCAGTTTCAGCAAGCCAGCCTGGCCGTTGATCGCCTGGGCGACCTCATGAACGCGCCTACCGAGCCCTACCGCCTGGCGCCCAGCCGCAAAAGCGAAGCCAAGGGCGAAATAGAACTCATCGACGTCGGCTTTCGCTATGCACCCGATCTGCCCTTGCTCTACCAAAAGGTCAACCTCAGCATCACCCCCGGCCAGACCATTGCCATCATGGGTCCCAGCGGTACTGGCAAGTCCACGCTGACCAAACTGTTGCAGGGCTTTTACCGGCCCACCGAGGGACAGATCAAAGTTGATGGCATTGACATCCTGCACCTCAGCGCCAACGAGCTGCGCGCCAACTTTGGAGTGGTGCCGCAAGAGACCGTGCTCTTCAGCGGCACCGTGTACGACAACCTGCTGATGGCCAACCCGCTGGCAAGCTTTGATCAAGTGGTGCAGGCCTGCCAGATGGCTGAGATTCACGACGCCATTCAGACCCTGCCGCAGGGTTATCAAACGGTGATTGGTGAGCGGGGCGCTGGCCTGTCCGGTGGGCAAAAGCAGCGACTGGCGATCGCCCGGGCCTTGCTTAAAAAGCCCAAGGTCTTGATTTTTGACGAAGCCACCAGCGCGCTGGACGCACAAACCGCCAACGCCTTCGGCACCACCGTCAACGCCCTGCGCGGCAAGGTCAGCATGCTGTTTGTCACGCATGCGCTGCCCAAAACACTGCAGGTGGATGAAATCTTTGTCATTGGCGGCGGGCATCTCAAAAGAGTTGTCCAAACAAAGGCCGTGGCATGAGCACGCTGACCCAGGCCCTGACAAAGCGACTCCTGCCCGACGCGGCCGAGTTTTCACCAGGCCTGCTGGCTATTCAAGAAAGCCCGCTTCCCAAACTGCCACGCGTCATTTTCTACACCGTGGGTGTGCTGTTTGCCGTCATGCTGGCCTGGGCCATTTTTGCCAAGGTAGACGTGGTGGCCGTGGCCGAGGGCAAGCTGGTGCCCACCACTTACACCAAGATTGTTCAACCGGCAGAAGCTGGCGTGGTCGCAGAAATCCTGGTGCGCGAGGGTGATCGGGTGGAAGCGGGCCAAACCCTGATCCGACTGGATGCGACCATGACAGGCGCCGACAGCCGCAGCCTGGCCGGCGAGCTGACACTCAAGCGGCTTACCTTGCGACGGGTAGACGCAGAGCTGGCCGGCCAGCCGCTGGCAATCAAGGCCGGTGACGAACCCGTCATGATTGCCCAGGTGCAAGCCCAGGCTAACGCACACCGCCAGGCCTTCACAGATTCACTGGCGCAAGAAGTTGCCACACGCGAGCGGGCTCAAAACGAGTTGCGTGCCGCGCAAGAAACCTTGACCAAACTCAAAAGTACGCTGCCCAGTTACGAGCAAAGCGCCAAGGCACACAACAAACTGGTGGCCGAAGGTTTCTTGAGCCCGATAGCCGGTAACGACAAAGAGCGCGAGGCCATTGAAAAGTCGCAAGACCTCAAAGCCCAGGCGGCCACGGTGCAAGGCCTGCTGGCTACCATCACCGCGCAAGACAAAAAAATCGCTGGCCTCTCCAGCACCTTTCGCAGCCAGTTGCTCATCGAACGTACCGAGGCCATGGGGCAACTCGCCAAGCTCGAGCAAGACACCCACAAGATGGGCTACAAAACTGGCCTGCTGGAGCTGAAGGCGCCGCAAGCCGGCATCGTCAAAGACGTGGCCACCACCAGCAAGGGGGCCGTGGTGCAACCCGGCATGGTGTTGCTGACCCTGGTGCCCAAGGGTGAAAACCTGCTGGCCGAGGTGCAGGTCAAAAACGAAGACGTCGGCTTTGTACAAACCGGCCAACACGTGCGCGTCAAGGTGGCCGCCTATCCGTTTCAAAAGTACGGCTTGATCGAAGGCCGCATCCACACCCTAGCGCCTGACGCGCAAGCCAGCACTAACAATCCCGCCCAGACCGCTCCGCAAGGCTACAAGGCACTGGTGCAGCTGGATACCCAGTTTTTGGAATCACTGAACGGCGATGCGAGTCAACGCAAGGGCCTGGAGCCGGGTATGCAAGTCGCCGCAGAGATTCACCAGGGGCGGCGAACCATCATGGAGTATTTGCTGAGCCCGGTTCAGAAGGTAACGGCTGAGGCGGGGCGGGAGCGGTGAACCCAATTGATAAATGATGCCTTGGGGTGCTTGACACCCAAAAAACTGTGTCGCGGAGTGTAGAAAGTTGCTATACAAACAGCAGCAAACTATTTAATAGATATAGAAAAACAACCGATTTTGTCAGCAGAAATTTGTACAGGCCTAGCGCTAAGAAGTTGACATTAAAGACAAACGCAACAAACGATTCAACCTGGTAGATAGCAGCATGAAACAGATGACCGCACGCCTGATGGCATTGATGATTTCCGCCATTCTTTTAGGGGCCTGCATGGGTACACCTGCAATTGGTGGTGGGGACAGCAATCATGAATGGCATTCCAGACGACTCAATATTGATGATCACAGAAATGCCGGGCAATCACGCCCATACTTGAAAAGGGCCTGTCATGAATAAGCGTGAACTAAACCGTGTGTTGCTGCAATCCGCAATGACGCTTGGGCTTGCATTCTTTAAACCTGCTTTCGTAATGGCAAGCGACCAAACAAAGGAATTTCCCGTGAGAGTGCATATCGATCCTCCATCCAACGATCCGCCACAGACAATGGAACAAAGGATCGAACGCGGGACATCCTTTGTATTGATCGGCACATTTCGACGTTTTTTATATGTGCCCGAGGCCGCTTATAAAGACTATTACGAGGCGCGGTATGTTGATGTCGACTATTTGCGTTTAAAAAAAGAAAATGCGACGGATGCGGCATTTGAGCAGTACTACAAGACCAGACCAGTAAACCGGGACGCCTTTCGTTTGCGCGGCGAAAGCGAAATCACAGGAGATGCAACTACGTTTCTGGAGTTCGAGCTTGACAAGGTCTTGTTCAAACGGGCCGCTCCTTCTACACCTCGAATGGGTCCACCTGGCAAGTACTTGTATTTCACGCTTGGCAGTCGTCTTCAGATGTGGAGCGAAAAGAAGCAGGACTGGCAGAGCTACATCGGCAAAAAAGTAATTATGTTCAGCGGTGGCGCGAATAGTCTTAGCGCTGGCACCTACATACCGTATCTCTACCCTGTTCATTTTCTCCCTGGCACAAATCACTATCTAGATTCGTTTCCTATTTCCCTTTCCGAACTCCCTAAAGTCAGGGAAGTCGCTCAACGACTTGGCTTTGTAAGCATTGAAAAGCCGTAGCTAGCCATTGCATTTCAAAAATAATTTCAGAGGATAAAAAATGACAGATGCCGCTGATGTGAGTCGCGATCAAGTAGCCAATTTGCTCTACCCTGGCTACATCAGACCCTATGCCACCAACACCATTGAGGTGTCCTTCCTTACAGCATTGCCTGTTTACGGAACTAACGAAATTGCATTAAGCAACACTTTTGCGAGCGCGGCTCAAGGCGGGCCGAAGTTTAAAGCATTTGATGTTGTTCAGCAGGACAGAATTCGGGAAGTATTTGCTGCAATCTCCAAGGTGGCGAATGTTAATTTTGTCTTTACGACAACACCTACCGCAGGTGCGATACGACTGGGAATTGCAGATCTGAGAAAGCCGGACGGGTCAAAGATGGGGGGCGTGAATGGAAAAGGTTTTTTGGATCGTCAAACCCCAAGCCTCAACGATATCTACATCGACGTTGCTACGCCTGCGTTGGGAACTATGCCGTTTGGTGGATATGCGGTCTACGCATTGCTCCACGAAGTTGGTCACGCGCTGGGCTTGGAACATCCAGATCCGACGGATGCGCCCACATCGACCACCGTGCAACTCAGTCGTGCTGTGTCTGTCATGTCATACGCGGACTACATCAACAGCGACGGCAGTAAAGTACAAGGTGGCACCTACGGCATAAGCCCGCTTGTACTCGACATACTTGCGCTTCAAACGCTATGGGGTAAAAGGGACAATATTCTTACTGGAGATACGACGTATCTGTTTGATCCAAATATCGGAAAAGCTGCCACCGATAATTCAGATACCACCATCTACAAGACTCAGATCAAAGCCATTTGGGACACAGGTGGTAAAGACACCCTGGACGCTAGTTTGTATACGGAGCGTGTCGCCATCGACCTTCGACCCGGTTACCTCAGTTCGATCGGAAATACCAAGAACATAGGTATCGCCTTTGATGCCGATATCGAAAACGCCCGTGGCGGCGAAGGCAACGACGAAATCATTGGCAACGACCTGGACAACAAGTTAGAAGGCGGCAAAGGCAACGACATCCTGGAAGGCAGAAAAGGTCAAGACAAGTTGTACGGCGAAGCCGGCAACGACCTCCTGATAGGTGGCAAAGACAACGACACCTTGGAAGGCGGCGCCGATTTCGACACCTACATACAAACCACAAGCGACGGCGTTGACACCATCACCGACAGTGACGGCAAAGGCCGCGTCATTCTCAACAACACTGCTGACGGCAACGCCAACAGCGCATTGGCGCTCTTCATCGGCGTCAGCGGCCAGCCCGGCACTTGGCAAAGCCCCGACGGCGCACTTACCCTGACCCAAGGCAGCACCTGGACACTAAGCTACAGCGGCGGCAGCATCGATTTAGGCAGCAACTTTGCCAGCGGCCAGCTCGGCATCCGCCTCATTGATGCCATGATGGATCCAGTCACTATTTCGCCCCCCATCAAAGGCGACTTCAAGCCCATAGATACCGACCCCGTTCAGTCCGGCGACCAATTCCAAAACGACGCCCTGGGCAACATCATCACTGGCACAGAGGCAGAGCCAGACCGCAAAGACACCCTGTACGACAGCACCGGTAACGACCACATCATTAGTGGCGGCGGCAACGACACCGTCTACACCACACGCGGTGGAGACAACAAAGTAGAAACCGGTGCTGGGCGCGACTGGGTTTATGGCGGTGCAGGCAAAGACCTGGTGATAGGCGGGGTGGATGCCGACATCTTGCAAGGCGGCGCTGGCCATGACCGCCTGTATGCAGACGCCCAGATCACCCTTGCCGAGGCCATCAGCAACGGCAACAGCCAAACCGGAAGTGGCCAGAAAGGCGACTGGCTGGCGGGCAACGCCGGGGACGATATTTTGGTTGGCGCAGCAGGTGACGACGTCCTGACCGGAG
>JBKJIV010000162.1:0-42063 GCA_046598365.1 Polaromonas sp.
AAGAAATACCAGCTGCGCTGTGCCAACGTATTCCATGCCGGCGACGGCAATCTGCATCCGCTGATTCTGTTTGACGCCAATGACGCCGACCAGTTGCGCCGCTGTGAACTGTTTGGCGCCGACATCCTGGAAACCAGTGTCGCCATGGGCGGCACCGTGACCGGCGAACATGGCGTGGGCGTGGAAAAGCTCAATTCCATGTGTGTGCAGTTCAGCGCCGACGAGAACGCCCAGATGCTGGGTGTCAAAACTGCATTCGACCCCAAGGGCCTGCTCAATCCCGGCAAGGTGATTCCGACGCTGCAGCGCTGCGCCGAGTACGGAAAAATGCTGGTTCGCGGCGGGCAGATCGCTCACCCCGACCTTCCAAGGTTCTGAAGTTATGGCCCCCACGTTTGCCACTGCGTGTGCCTCACTGCCTCCCAAGGGGGTTGACCTTGCTTGGGGCGGCCCGGCGCTACGGCCAGCATGACAGGCTTGCGCGGCCTCGCCTGGTTGCTGCTGCTGCAATCCATCGGTGAGCTGCTGTCGCGCGGATTGTCCCTGCCCTTTCCCGGCCCCGTCATCGGCATGGTGCTGCTGCTCATCGCACTGCGCTGGCCAGCTGTCCGCGAACCGGTTTCGGTATGCGCCGATTTTCTGCTGTCGCACCTGTCGCTGCTGTTTGTGCCGGTCGGTGTCGGCGTCATGACGCATCTGTCCCTGGTCGGCCAGTACGGCGGCCGCATGCTGCTGGTGATTGTGTTGTCCACCGTGATCGGGCTCGCTGTTACCGCCCTGGCGCTGAATTTTCTGTGGCGAAAAGATGCCAAAGTTCGTTGAGCTCTGGGTTTATCTCTCTGCCACGCCGCTGTTTGGCCTGACCGCCACACTGGTTGTGTACGTTGTGACCCATGCGGCGTACACGCGCCTGCAGCAGGCACCCTGGGCCAACCCGGTGCTGTGGTCGGTGATGGTGCTTGCGGTTGCCATGCTCAGCACGGGCGTGTCTTACCCAACCTATTTTTCCGGTGCGCAATTTATTCACTTCCTGCTAGGGCCCGCAGTGGTCGCACTGGCATGGCCGCTGTGGCAACGCCGCGCGGAGCTGCGTCAGCGCTGGGGGCGTTTGCTGTTAGCGGCGCTGGCTGGTGGCACTGCGGCCAGCGGCTCGGCGCTGCTGCTTGGCTGGGCCGTGGATTTACCTGCCGAGGTGGTGCTGTCTCTGGCCCCCAAATCGGTAACGGCGCCGGTGGCCATGGGTATTGCCGAAAAAATTGGCGGCATCCCCGCGCTTGCAGCCGTATTTGCGGTGCTCACCGGACTGGTGGGGGCGCTGGGTGGCAAATACCTGTTCGATGGCTTGCGGATCCCGACCGACTCAGCGGGCTGGAGCGCACGCGGCTTTGCGCTGGGCACGGCTTCGCACGGCATAGGTGCGGCCCGCGCTCTGCATGTCAACGCCGATGCAGGGGCATACGCCGGGCTGGCGCTGGGCCTGCAGGTGGTGCTGGCTGCACTGCTGCTGCCGCTGCTGTTTCGCCTGTTTGGTTGACTGCCAAGCGAGCCGAGGCGATCATCAACGCCAAAGGATTGCAGGTAGCAACACGTCAACCAGCGTTTCGTCTGCAGGCCCCGGGTTAAGGCCTGCAGAGTTGAACTTCAAGTCGAATCAGGCGACCTGCAAACCGGGCTTGCCCACCAGGGTGGCTTTCGGGCCGGCCACAGCGCCAAACAGGATCTCACCCGCAAGTTGTCCGCCCTCTTCAATCACCAATTTTCCGTAGCGAATTTTGCCCGTGACCTTGCCGGTGGCATAAATCACCAGCTTCTGGCGCACCGTCAGGTTGCCATCAAACTCGCCATGAATTTCCGCGATGTCAATTTCGGCCGAGCCCTTGAAAGCGCCGCGCTCTGAAATCTGGATGACGCGGGAATCCATCGTGGCTTCTACAAGGCCCTCCACCACCAGGGTGTCGCAGTCGGTGATCTCCACACCTTTGAGCTTGATATTGGGTCCCACCGTCAGCTTGCTGCCGCCTTCGCGAACGCTGCTACCGGTTGGCGCACTGGCGGTAGCGGCTGGCGCGGAAGTGGCTTGCGCGCTGTTCGGCGTGTTGGCCGCAACCGAGCCGTTTGCATAGGGGTTGGGATTGGGGCTACCCTGACGCAGGGCAGTTGGTTCGTTGTCGCGTTTACCAAAGAACGGTGATTGCATTGCCATGTGGATTCCTTCAAAAAAGAACCGATGGTACGAACACAGCTTTTAAAAGTCGCCACCACCAATGCAAGTTAAGTAACGAAAAGAATTTACCCGACCGATGCACTTTCGCTCAGAGCAACATGAACAACGCGCCGTTGCCGCACACCTTTAGACTTGCAGGCATGGCCTACACAGTGAGAATTTTTTGTTCCGATGAAGTTTCTGACGCAGAGCGTGAGGCCGCGGAGCAGCGGTTTCGCACCGCACTCGATGGCGCGCTGGGCGATGCAAGTTTGGTTGCGCCGGTGTATCAGGCTTACCTGCGCTTGTTGCATGCCCATGGCGAAGAGGCCAGGCCCTGGGACCTCGCGCCGGTCGAACAGCTGCTGTTGGATCAGTGGGAGGAAGCGGAGCTGACCGCTACACGGGCGGCATTTGGTAGCGAACGCTACATGAACGATGCGCAATGGGAATTGCGCTTTTAGGGTCCGCCAGGACAGCAGTTTTGCTTTATGACGATAATTGCGCTTATCACTACTGAGGCAACCCGTGAATCTCGCTGTGCTTGTTCTGGCCTTGCTGGGAATACTCGGCATGCTGGTTTTTTACATCTACAGGCGCAAAACGCCTGCTTTGCCCATAGCGCCGGCTGAGACTGCCGACGGCAGTTATCAGGTCAGCTATATCCCCCCGGAATTTCAGTGGAGTGGCACAACCACCGGCGCGCTGCCCATCAAAATTTTGACCTACAAACAGTACGAGTGCCTGGAAGATGCGCGCTACGGCTTTCGTATCGTCGGGGTCGCCCAGGCAGAACGCAAACTGCCTCAGCCTCACAAGACCCGTGCCCATGGCCTGAAAACCGTGGCATCGCTCTTGAAGCACGGTTTTCTTGACGACGATGGAAATGGCGGTTGCGTCATCAACGACCATGGCCTTAACGCGCTGGAAGTTTGCAGCGTTCGATACTGATGCGGGGCGGGATCTGCAAAGTCGGGGCACCCGGCCTTGCAGATATCAGACGGTAGCGTCCTCGGGCGCCGAGCTGACGGCCCAGGAATACAGCGCCACGAACACCAGCGCGTCAAATACTGCACCAAAGCAGATGTACAGCAGGGGCATGAAAAGCACCGACAGATGTTGCATGATGAATGCCTGCACCAGCACCTGATGGGGCACCATGATCACAAAAAACAGCAAGATCAAAACTGTGTGAAAAACCTTGATCAGCAGTGTCTGATTCAGGATGTAGTAGCCCACTGCCAGCATCACCGGCGAGGACAACATCACGACATATCCGATCGTCATGAGCTCTTCGCTGTGGCGGGCGATGGTGTAAGGGAAATCCGACGGCGAGAGCCAAAAATAGGCCAGCGTGAACAGTTGCACGACGCTTGCAATTCGCAGTGGATATTTCAACGGCAGTTTGGCGTTGTTCATGAAAAAGGTCACTGCGAACAGCACCAGCGTTATGACTGTCGTGACAATCAGGTTCGTGGTGCTTGGCATGGCGTTGCTCTCCGCTCCGCCCGAGAGGCGCAGCGCATATTGCCCCGCTTCATTCAGTCGTGTCGAAAGGCCGAAAGGCAAATCCAGAGCACGGGACCAGAACAGGATGCAGCCACGCCAAAACTCAAGAAGCTGCGGCTTGGTCCACAACAAGAGAGCGCAGAACACGAGCGGTAGCGCAATGCCCTGGATCAGCAAATAGGGCGTCACCTTCAAGGGAGAGATGGACCGGTGCGGCCTGACCTTCACGTCACGGTCACGCAATTGCCTGGCGGCTTCAAACGACGCTTGAAATGCCTGATCGTGTTCACGAACCTGTTGGGAAATAGGAGAAGTTGTTGCGTTCATGGCGGACCAGTCAACAGTTAAAAGTCATGGAAGACGCCAACCGTAAAGCCGGTGCGGCGATAAGTTGGGTTGGTGTAGCGGTTGGCACCGACCAACACACCGGTCTGGCTATTGAGCCAATGGCGCCAGGTAAGGCTGGCCTCACGGCTTTCAAAATTGACCAGTTGCTTGTTAGCCGCAATGGTCAGATAGCCCTCTGTTCCCCAGCCATAACGTGCAGTCACAAGGTTCTGTTTGGGGCGACCATAGGTCACCGCCACAAATTGCTGTTGCGTGTCAACCGACCCCGGGTTGCTGCGGTTCATGCGCACGCCACCTTCAACAATCCACGGGGCTTCAAAATAGTAGGCCGCGCCCAAAGACACGCTGCGATCGGTATGCCCATCAGGCGCGTTGTAGTAACCCACGCCCACGGAACCGACCAGGTTGCGATTGGGCAGGAATTTGCGATAAAGCGTAGCGTCCCATCGGTACTTGGGAAGGTAAAACGCGCCATCGCCCACGCCGACCGCGACAGATCCAAACCAGTCCTCATTGAACGTATAGGTGTCGCTCACACCCAAGAACGCTCCATCTTTGTCAAAGCGGCGATGCGCCGACAACTCGCCCTGAAGAACATGCTTGTCCATGCCATAGGTGCCCTTGAGGGTCAGGTCGCGCCAGTCACCCAGATTTCCGCTGAGGCTCTGGGCGCCACCACTGAGTTCAAGATTGCGTATCTCCTGTGGCGGGGGCTGCGCGGGAGCCGCTGCGGTCGCAGCGCCAGTGGTGCTGGCTGAAGACTGCGCCCATACGGGGCATGCGATGACCATAGCGGCGGTCAGGATCAAAGAAACGGGTTTCAACATGGGCTCCCTCTAAAAAATAATTACCAACTCAAACAATATATTCAGACAAGGTCGTGTCATCAGTGCGCTACCGCTCATACGCAGTCGACATTTCCGGCAGATGGCGCCACGCCCTTGCTGCGCAATATCTGATAGGACGTCTCGTCCGTCACGGCCCAACGTGCCGAATGGCGCAAAGGCGTCGCTTCACGCAGCCAGCAAGCCGCACTGACTTTGTCTTTCTGGCGCATAGCGAGGACGGCAACCAACCCCCAGGGGTAATCGGCTTTTCCCTGACTCAGCCAGCTGGCCCGGTGCTCGCGCATCCAGTTCCGGTAGTAGGAACGCGCATCACCCGGAACCAGCGGGAAGTCCACTAACAGCGGGAAGATCTGTGCCACGTGGTCAGGGTAAAAAGCGGGCTTTTCCGACCGCTGTTCAAGTTGCGTGGACACCAGAAAACGTTTATTCACTGGATCCCAGAAGGTGTTCTTTATTCCTTTGGCCAGCTTGTCAGCCTCGGCCACTTGCCTGGACTCCTTGTTATGGACTTTGAGTGACCATACTTCCAGGTTGTCCATGAAAAGCCCGTGCAGATACACCGGCGACACCACGTAGATGCCGCGTGAAGGCTGATAAAGGTGCTCAAGCGAGGCTTTGCTGATCGTGTAGCTCTTCATCAGCGCGGGACTTTTGTTCAGCATCGCCGGCATGGTGTCCAGCAGCTTCATCCACAGAGCCAGAAGCGAATCATCCGCATCAGCCGTTTTGCATGACACCCATTTTTTGTCAGCTCCCCGACAAAAGCGGTCAAAGGTACCGTCGGGTTTTTGCTTGGTCACCAGCCAGTTGGCAAATTTTTCCGCAGGCGCAAGAATGTTCAGCCCGTTTTCATGCGCCAGAAGCAGGGCCTGCATGGCAAAGTAGGGGTCTGCCGAATCTCCGTTGTGCAAAACAGTGATGGCGCCGCTGTCGTCCATGTAGCCGCTGAGCTCCAGCCGCGGCGAAGCACTGGCCAAACCTGCTTGCGCAAGACCCATAGCCAAAAGGCATCGCAACAACAATTGCCGGAGCCTCATGCCGCCTTCACCATACCGATTTCGTGCGCCCACAGCGTGCCATGCACGGTCACGCTGTTTTCGACAATGACATTGACTCCGCTGACAGTGGTCGGCGATTCGAGCAGGCCTACCGCTGCATTTTCACCAATCAGGATGTCACTTTCGGCAACAACAGGACCGAGCACGCGCGAGTCCTTGTAAAGGTAAACGCGCTTTTCGCAGGTGATGGCGCCCTGAACGCTGGCCCGGTGGCCAATACTCACCCCATCGCGCGCCTTGATGTCGCCGACAACCGTGGTTCCAGCGCCTATGGTCAGAAAACCCGTCACGACAAGGGATCCGCGATAAATCCGCGCAGGAGGAAGCGCACAGTCGCCCCGAATGAGAAAAAGCAGAGGCGTTTGCTGCACGGCATCTGGCAGGTCGGCGTAACTCTCAGGCGTCTGCTCCGCTTCCGTGGGCGGCAACGGACCGTCTCTGGAGGTGCCAAATCGCAGAGTCGGCGCATGCAGCCGCTCAAAGCAGGCTTCATTTCCGAGCTCAATGGCGGTGCCGGCAGACACGCGCCGCAAGGCCGCGCTTTTTTCGGCCATACGGACCACGCCGTCAGCGTGCGCCCAGTCTCGGATTTTGGTGGCGGCGCCCAGGTCAATGTCACCGGTGGCGTAGAGGGCGGAAAAATCGGATCCGGATCCAGCGCGGATGTTTCCCTCCACATACACCGGGGGCACGCTGCGGATGGGTGCGTCACTGTCTATGCTGTTGCGGGAAATGAGTCGCTTTTTCGCATTGCTCCAATCCATCTCCTGCGCGGGTTCGATCACAAAGTCGAAGTCCTCGTAGCCGGTGGCCTCACCCCGCCCGAGTTTGGCCGAA
This sequence comes from Polaromonas sp., assembly GCA_046598365.1. Lineage (GTDB taxonomy): Bacteria > Pseudomonadota > Gammaproteobacteria > Burkholderiales > Burkholderiaceae_C > Polaromonas. The sequence continues at coordinate 6,804 of JBKJIV010000162.1, forward strand.
ACGTCGGCGTGCAAACGCCTTGCGAAGTGGTCAATGTCAGCGGTGTAGTTGGCTGACACGGGCAGTGCTGCCAAGTCCGTGGGCCGCAACCATTCCCTAAAGGCAGGTATGAATGGCAGGGTCAGCAGCACCAGGCAAACAATTGCAAAAGCGGTGTATGTCAGATAAGACGGCGTCATGGTTTTACAGCCTTTTCACGGTAACGAATGGTTTTGTCCCAGACCATCTCGCGTTTGAGGAGGCTGTCGAGCATGAGGCTCCAGACAGCACCGGAGATGGCAAACAAGCTGACCAGAAAGCCCAGCATGTTGAAAGGCAACAAGCGCAGGCGCCGACGGTTGCCATCAATCAGTACAGCGACCACGATTTCAAAGAAGGCTGCGAAATTTCCGAGGGTGCCGTAAATCATCAAGGCAAAAATCGGGATCAACTGCGAGAGCAGGGACCCGGCATTGGCGAAATACAAACCCAGCGCCAAGGCCCAGCCCAGCAACATGAGGAGTGGAATGACAAATACAAAGAGCAACAGCAGGCCGTCAATGCGCTGACCCAGGGTCAGGTAGGGGCTGGTTGCAAACTTCCACCAGTAGCGCGCCATCACCTGGTTGTGCCCTTTGGCCCAACGGGTAACCTGCTTGATCCTGACGCCCCACTCCTCGGGCACCTCTTCATAACACTCGGAGCGGTTGGTATAAACGGTCTTCCAGCCGTTGAACATCAGGCGGAATGTGATGTCGGTGTCTTCGGCCAGCGTGTCATCATGCCATCCGCCCACTGCCTCAACAGCGGACAGGCGCACACCACCCACAGTGCCGCCATACTGCGGCATCAGGTTCATGTTCATGCGCGCCTGTTGGTCCACCTGGTAGCCGGCGGAGCGCTCCAGATCCAGCATGCGCGTCAGCAAATTGGCGCCGCTGTTGACGGGCACCACTCGTCCCATCACGGCGCCGATCTCGGGATCAAAAAAGGGCGCCACAAGCTGCTTGAGCAGGCCGCGACCAGGCACATAGTCGGCATCAAAAATGATGGCGATGTCGCCCTCCGCGAAATGCAGGGCGTCTTTCAGGGCTGCAGATTTACCCGCCTTGCCACCGGTGCGGTGAAATGGGGAAATGCGCGAGGGAAACCGGGCAACATAGCTGTCAATGATCGCGCCGGTTGAATCTTTCGAGCGGTCATTGACGGGGATGATCTTCAGACAATCAGTCGGGTAGTCGGTGTTGAGCAAGGCTTCGATACATTCCGCGATCACTTTTTCTTCGTTGTGCGCCGCAATGAAAACGGTGATCATGGGCCAACGGGCCACAGAAATGTCAATGTAGGGATGACGCTGCTTGCCCGTCAGGCGGTTCATGGTGAACATGAAATGGCGTATGCCATACAGCGTCATGATGATCACAATCAGGAACAGCATCCACGCCATGACTGCCGCCACCGGATAGTCCTTGAAGGTGGGTACCAAACCTTCTGGAGTGTCGGGTTGCGCCAATGCCGGAAGCGACATCATCAGCCACGCCGCCGCCCCCGTTAGAACAATGCGGATTTGGCGCTGCACAACGGCTGCACAGGCGGCCAGGCTACGGGTAAGGGCGAAAGAAGGGGCTTGCATGATGGTGGCTCCAGATGGAAAAATCAGGCCATGGCAGGCTGGACCACCGGCTTGGCCGTAGCGAAGCTCTCAGCCAATACGTCCACGATGCGTTTGGATGCAGTTCCATCACCAAACGGGTTGCCGGCCTGGGACATCTGCGTGTAGGCCTGCAGGTCGTTTGTGAGGCGCGTCACCTCGTGGACGATGGCACGCCGTGTAGGCCCAATGACCAGCGCACAACCCGCCTCGACAGCTTCGGGCCGCTCGGTTTCTTCGCGCACAACCAGCACGGGGACACCAAAGGTAGGCGCTTCTTCCTGAAGACCGCCCGAATCTGTGACGACCAGCCAGGCGTCAGCCAGGGCCTGTTGCATCTGTGTGTAATCCAGTGGCGCGGTCAAGGTGACATTGGCAATGCCGCCCAGAATGTCATTGACCGGCCCTTTGACCACAGGGTTGAGGTGAACGGGGAACAGCACCTGCAACTCAGGTTGCTGGCGCGCAATCTCGGCAATGGCCTGGCAGATTTCTGCTACATCGTTTCCCCAGTTTTCGCGCCGGTGAACCGTCACCAGCAAATGTCCTCGCCCTTGAATACGGCGCTTCACACCGCGGTGCGCACAAGTCCACTGCTGGGCGTCGATCACCGTGTTGCCCGTCAGATAGATGTGCTCATCGGCGATGCCCTCGGCCTGCAGCGCAGCCTGCGAACGCTGTGTAGGCGGAAAATGAAAGCGGGTCAGCCTGCTGATCATCTGGCGCAGACCCTCTTCGGGGAACGGACGGCTCAGGTTGTAGGTGCGAAGTCCCGCCTCAACGTGTGCCACGGGCACCCGGTTATAGAAAGCGGCTAATGCGCCCTGAAACGCACTTTCGGTATCGCCCTGGACAATCACAAGCGACCACTCACGCTGCGTCATCACCGCATCTAGCTGCTGCCGGCAGCCCGTGCTGAATTCCAGCAGACTGGCGCCAGTGCGTTCGAGCCTGATATCGGGGACGACATCAAAGCAGTCCAGGATCTGCTCTGCCATATCGGCGTGCTGTCCTGTGTGAAGCCAATGCACCTTGGCCCAAGGCGCCTCTCGAAGTGCGTGGTAGACCGGGGCGAGCTTGATGATTTCGGGGCGTGTCCCCGAGACAATGAGAATGTTGTTCATGACGAATACGATTTATTGGGAGTGAACCCGCTCTTGCGGGGCGTGATTGCGGGCGCTTAAAGGCATGAAAGTCCTAGGGGCCGCATCCTGGGACTTGAGGTCAACCACAACAATCAGGTCTCCTCCAAATCGTCCAACGCCGAGCTCATTCATGAGTCGGCTCTCCTGCTCGGCCGTGTCCATGCGCAAAAAGCAAAGAGCCTGACGCTTGCCGCCCTGGCTGGCCGGAAGAATGTCCAGCCGGGACAAAGAGCCGAAGTCTGAGCACAAGGATTGCAGCTTCGGCCGCAGATCGTGGATGTCGGCACACTCGGAGAGTCGTTCGTATGAATTGTTCATGTATATCTAAAGAACTAGTGTTCGTGGGAATAGATGTAAGTTCTGACGACTTACGCGGTAGGAGAAATTTAGGCATTTGCTGCACTGCACAAACGGCGGAGGAGGCCTTGGAAGTGTGTAGGACGACTCCGTCAAGGGCACGAGTTCAGTGCGTTGCCGCACATTCAGGGGCATGAAGACCGGTGGGAAAGGCATACAGCAGGTAAGCTCCGGTGCACCTCTGCCCATTCACTCAGCCTCCCGCCTGCCAAAGATGTCGCCAACCCAGCAGCTCTCGAACCCCTTGACGTCAGAAACGGCATGCAGATCCGCATTCCAATTGCTGGATTTGCTGGAGCAGGCGACCAAGGCCGGTGCCTGGTCCTTGGAGCTTTCCGACAACAATATGACTTTGTCATCCCAGCTGGGAGCGCTGCTGGAGCTCACAGCAACCTCGGCGCCGTACCCGACTCCCCTTGATTTTTATGCACCCGAGTCTCGCGCCGCGATGGCGCCAGCGCTGGCGAACTGCATACGCAACGGGGTGCCCTTTGATCTAGAGGCGCAAGTCGTGACCGACACCGCCAGACGCGTATGGGTGCGATCCCTCGGTCACGCCATGTTTGACGCGAGCGGCGCCGTCGTTCGCATTCAGGGAATTCTGCTGGACCTGACTGAAAAAAAGCGTGCGGAGCACGAGACACTCGGCGTCACGATGCGGCTGAGCACGACGCTGGCCAGCATCACCGAGGCATTTGCGACACTGGATCACGAAGGTCGCTTCACTTATGTCAGCCCCGAAAGCGAGCGCCTGCTCGATCGGAGCAGCATCGATCTGCTGGGTAAACCCGTTTGGCAGGAGTTAGGGGAAGGGGAAAGCGGAAGGTTGCGCAGCGAAATCGCGGCGGTGCTCGCCAGCGGACTCAACATCGAGTTTGAGGAGTTTTATGCGCCGCTGGGCAAATGGCTGGAGGTGCGCGCCTACACCTTCAAGGAGGGGCTTGCCCTGTACTTGCGCGACATCACCGAGCGACGCCAATCGCAGGAACAATTGCTGCTGCTGCAGACCAGCATTTCCCGCCTGAACGACATTGTGCTGATCACCGAGGCCGCATCGATCGATGCGCCAGGTCCCCGCATTGTGTTTGTCAACGACGCCTTTGAACGGCACACCGGATATACCCGCGAAGAAGTGCTCGGCAAGTCCCCACGCCTGCTTCAGGGTGTGCGCACCCAGAGGATCGAACTCGACCGGATACGGGCCGCACTGGAGCAGGCCCAAGCGGTGCGGACGGAACTCATCAATTACAAAAAAAATGGCGAACCATTCTGGATGGACCTGGAAATCGTCCCTGTGGACTACTTCAACCGCGGGCTCACCCACTGGGTAGCCATAGCGCGCGACGTCACCGCACGCAAGATCTCCGAAGATGAGATTGAGCATCTGGCGTTTTACGACACGCTGACCCGATTGCCCAACCGGCAACTGCTGATGGACCGCCTGCAGTACGCACTGACCCACAACGATGATGATTTGCAATTCGGTGCGTTGATGTTTATCGACCTGGACAACTTCAAGGTTCTCAATGACACCAAAGGACATGCGACAGGCGACATGCTGTTGCAAAGTGTGGCGCTGCGGCTTTCCGCTTGCCTGCGGCTGAGTGACACCGTGGCACGACTGGGCGGCGACGAGTTTGTGGTGCTGCTGGAGGACCTGGGAGAAAACGAGCAGAGCGCCATTGAGCAGGCTCAGGTGGTGGCCGACAAAATTCTGGCAACTGTGAGCGAGCCTTACAACCTGGCCGGGCATCAGCACTACACCACCTGCAGCATCGGCGTCACGGCGTTCACCAAGCGCCATCAAAGCATAGGCGACCTGCTCAAGCAGGCGGATCTGGCGATGTACCAAGCCAAAGCCGCCGGACGCAATACCGTGTGCTTTTTCGACCCCGCCATGCAGGCAACGGCCACCGCCAGCGCCGCCTTGAGTTCGGAATTGCGGCTGGGCTTGCGCAACCAGGAATTTTTGCTGCACTACCAGCCCCAGGTGGGGCGCGACGGCAAGATGATTGGCGCCGAGGCGCTGATCCGCTGGCAACACCCCGAGCGCGGACTGGTGTTTCCCGACCACTTCATCTCGCAGGCAGAAGAAAGCGGACTCATCATGCCGATGGGAAACTGGGTGCTGGAAACGGCGTGCGTCCAGTTGGCCAAATGGGCACAGCACCCAAAGCGGCAATCGCTCAGCATTTCAGTTAACGTGAGCGTGAGGCAGTTCCGCCATCCCCAGTTTGTTGAGCAGGTGATGAACGTGATCAAACAGACAGGGATCCACGCGCACCGCTTGAAACTGGAGCTGACAGAAAGCCTGCTTGCCAGCGGCATGGAAGTGACCATCGCCAAAATGAGCATGCTCAAGGACGCCGGGGTGACGCTGTCCATCGACGACTTCGGCATGGGCTACTCGGCCCTTTCCTATCTGAAATACCTGCCCATCGATCAACTCAAGATCGATCGCACGTTCATCAAGGACATACTCACCGACCCCAACGATGCAGCCATCGCGCGCACCATCGTCGGACTGGCTCAAAGCCTTGGCCTGGACGTGATGGCCGAAGGCGTGGAGACCGAAGCCCAGCGCGATTTTCTGGCGCGCCACGGTTGCCATTGCTACCAGGGCTATCTGTTTTCCAAGCCCTTAGCCATAGACGAACTTGAAGTCCTTATGGAAGGCTTGCCACTTTGAAACCGGCCAGGTTCGCAGAAGCTTCAGCGGTGCGAACTCAACAGGGCCACATTGCCCCCGGCAGCTGTGGTGTTGACCGTCACAGTCTGTTCTGAGCAAAAGCGGTAAAGGTAGTGCGGCCCGCCAGCCTTGGGGCCGGTCCCACTTAGCCCTTCCCCACCAAAAGGCTGCACACCGACCACAGCGCCAATCATGTTGCGGTTGATGTAGATGTTTCCCACATGGGCACCGTCGGCCAGTGCCTGGGCACGCGTGTCGATGCGGGTCTGGATGCCAAGCGTGAGGCCATACCCCAGCGCATTGATCTGATCAATCACGGCTTGCGGATCGCCGCTCCAGCGAACGATATGCAGCACCGGTCCGAAGATTTCGTCTTTCACCTCGGCCAGCCTGCTGACTTCAAAGGCTGCGGGGGCGACGTAGTTACCGTCATCCCGGGCTTGATCCGGCATCCAATTCGGCGCGCCTGCAGTGGATGCCGGATCAAGTCCGGCATGACACAAGGGTTTGGCGTTGGCATTCAGGCGCCGCAGGTGCTTCTGGATGTTGTCAAAAGCCTCGCGATCAATCACAGGGCCGACGTCGGTGGACAGCTCGGCGGTGTTGCCAATGGTCAGCTCCTGCACCGCGCCCTGGATCATGTCAATCACCGCGTCCGCAATGCCTTCGTGCAGGCACAGCAAGCGCAATGCAGAACAGCGTTGGCCGGCCGAGCGAAAGGCACTTTGCACCACAGCATCCACCACCTGCTCGGGCAGCGCGGTGCTATCAACCAGCATGGCGTTGATGCCGCCCGTTTCTGCAATCAGCGGGACAATGGCGCCGTCTTTGGCGGCAAGAGTGCGGTTGATGATCTTGGCAACCTGGGTTGAGCCGGTGAAAACCACACCAGCCACGCCCGGCGCTGCCACCAGCGCCGCACCCACGGTCTCGCCGGGTCCGTGAAACAGTTGCAGCGCGCCTTCAGGAACACCAGCCGCATGCAGCAGTTTGACCGCTGCCCAAGCCACGCCCGGCGTTTGCTCGGCCGGCTTGGCCAGCACGGCGTTGCCGGTTGCCAGCGCGGCCGCCACCTGTCCGGCAAAAATCGCGAGCGGGAAATTCCATGGGCTGATACACACCCAGATCCCGCGTCCGGCGAGTCGCAGCTCGTTGGTTTCTCCGGTCGGGCCTGGCAAGCTCACCGGCTGCATGATGCGCTCGGCCTCACCGGCGTAATAGCGCAAAAAGTCAATCGCTTCGCGCACCTCGGATACCGCGTCACCCCAGGTCTTGAAAGCCTCTTTGACCAGCAGCGCGCAGAAGTCCGGCATCTGCTGCTGCATCGCGTCAGCGGCGCGGCGCAGAACGGCAGCACGCTCGGCCACCGGCACTTTGCTCCACTTTTGATAGCTTGTTTTCCCTGCCTCCAGGGGGCCAGCAATGGAATTAGCATCAAACTGTTGCACAGCAGGAACCTGCGCGGTCCCCAGCGCTGCCAACAGAGGCGCGCGCATGCTTTCCACAGCGAGGTCCAGGCCCTGGCTGTTGGGGCGGCCGGGGCCGTAGAGATCCGGTGGCAATGGCAACGAGGTTTCGGTTTCCAGATGCAGGGGTGAGGTCAGAAGCAGGTCCATGCCTACCGACTCGTCTGCCAGCTGGTGCACAAAAGACGAGTTGGCTCCGTTTTCCAGCAAGCGGCGTACCAGATAGGCGAGCAGATCACGGTGCGCGCCGACGGGCGCATACACGCGGCAAGTGACCTGCGGGTTTTTCAGCACCTCACGAAACACGCCCTCGCCCATACCGTGCAGCCTCTGCAACTCAAAAGGCGCTGCGAAGCGAGTTGCCGTCTGAATAATCGCGGCGATAGTGCCCGCGTTGTGGCCAGCAAACTGCGGGTAAATCGCGTCGGGCGCGGCCAGTAGCGCCTGCGCGCAGGCGAGGTAAGAGACATCGGTGTGGTGCTTGTGGGTAAACACCGGGTAGTGCGGCAAGCCCAGCTCTTGTGCGCGCTTGATCTCAAAGTCCCAATAAGCGCCTTTAACCAGGCGGCACATGAGTCGCAGCTTGTATTTTCGGCCAATGGCGATGACGTGCTCAATCAAGGCCAAAGCGCGGGTCTGGTAAGCCTGCAGAGCCAGACCAAAGCCTTGCCACCCAGGGTGATGCTGCGCCACCAGAGCAGCGAGCGCTTCAAACACTTCGAGTGACAGCTCCAGCCTGTCGACTTCTTCCGCGTCGATGGTGAGGTTGATGTTGGCTTGTGCTGCCAGCTTGCACAGTCCCCATACACGCGGCACCAGCTCGGCCATAACGCGTACATGCTGAGCGTCTTCATACCGCGGGTGGAGGGCGCTGAGTTTGATGGATATGCCATCATTTTTTTCACATGCACCTTCTTTGTCGGCCTGAACAGCTATTGATTTAATAGCGCCTTCATAGCTGGCCAGATAGTGCAGAGCGTCGGCATCGGTACGGGCGCCCTCACCCAGCATGTCGTAGCTGAATCTGAGGTTGTTGATTTTCTTTCTGGCGTCGCCCGCCTCTTTCATGGCGTCACCAATGGTCTGCCCCAGCACAAACTGGCGGCCCAGCAACTGCACCGCCCGCAAGGTGGCAGCAACCACCGTGTGCGCACCGAGCTTGCTCATGATGCTGCTCTGCCCACCCTCTGGTAGAAACTTTTTCGACAGCGCGATGGCAGACGCCGACAGTCGGGCCATGGCACCGTCGCTCGCCGTGGCAAAGTCGGCGCGGCCCAGCTGGTCGGCCGTCAGTGCAATGGCGGTTTCTGCATCGGGCACACGCAACAGGGCTTCGGCCAGGCGCATCAGGGCCAAGCCTTCGGCGCTGGAAATCGGGTACTCCTTGAGCAGACTTTCCATGGCCCAAAAGGGTGGCGGGTTGTCGCGCACAGCCTGCACCCAGGGCTGCGCCATGACCGCAGCACTGGCCCAATCCATCGCCCCGGCCAGACCTTCCAGCTGGGTGGAAACAATGGCGGCTTCTGGCCGGTAGGGATCTGGGAGGCGTTGCGGGCGGGACATGAAAAACTCCGTCGGTTGGTGAATCCCGCTATGTTGGCTTGATTCAAACTGAATTTCACGCTAAATTTGGCCTATAAATATGAATAAATCACTATCAACTAGCGAAAATACATCCGCCATAGATCGTATTGACCTGAAGATCCTGAATCTTCTGCAACACGACGGGCGCCTCTCCAACCTCAAGCTGGCGGAAAGCGCCGGCCTTTCGCCCACGGCGGTTTTGGCGCGTGTGCAACGGCTCAACCGGGACGGATACATCCTGGGCTACGAGGCGAGGCTCAATCCCCTGCAACTGGGCGCCGGCATGATGGTTTTTGTCGAAGTGCTTCTGGACCGCACCACCGCCAACGTGTTTGAAGCCTTCAAGGCTGCGGTGCAGGTGTACCCCGAAATCATGGAGTGCCACATGGTGGCCGGTGGTTTTGACTACCTGCTCAAGACCCGCATGGCCGACATGGCCGCTTACCGCAACTTTGCCGGCACCGTGCTCTGGCAGTTGCCTGGGGTGCGCGAAACCCGCACTTACGCGGTGATGGAAGAAGTCAAAAGCACGACACGGCTGGCGCTGGGCATCTAGACAATGCCACCAACCCACCCTAGACTTGGCCGCTTTATCGCCATACCTTCTGGAGAACCCATGAAAAAACGCCTGCCCCAATGCACGTCCTTTTTCCGCAACTCAGCGGTTGCCGCGTTAATGCTGGCCGGCCTGCCGACGATGGCGCAGACTCTCAAGCCAGGTCTGTGGGAGATCAACAACAAAATGCAAACCGGCTCGGGCCAGCTTGAAAAAGGCATGGCCGAAATGCAAAAGCAAATGGCCGCCATGCCGCCAGAGCAACGCAAGATGATGCAGGACATGATGGCCAAGCAGGGCGTGTCCATGGGCGCCAGCGCACCGGGCAACATGCTGGTGAAAATCTGCATGACCAAAGAGATGGTCGAGCGCAACGAACTTCCGTCTCAACAGGGCGACTGCAAAACCACGACCTCGCCGCGTATTGGCAACTCCATGAAGATGTCGTTTGTCTGCACCCAGCCCCCTTCCAGTGGAGAAGGCTCGGTAGTGTTCATCAGCCCCGAGGCTTACACCTCAAAAATGGCCATGAAAACAATGGTGCAAGGCAAGCCTGAAACCATGAGCATGGACGGCAGCGGCAAATGGCTTTCGGCCGATTGCGGGGCCATTAAACCAATCAGCGTTCCCCGAAAATAGCCGTGCCCACGCGCACCATCGTGCTGCCTGCATGAATGGCAGCCTCCAGGTCGGCTGTCATGCCCATCGACAGGGTGTCCATGGCCTGCGGCAGCACCCCGGCATGGTTGATCTGATCAAAAAGGTCTTTTGCTCTTTTGTGTACGGCGCAAGAAGCTGCAAAATCAACAGCAGGCTCGGGAATCGACATGAGGCCGCGAAGCACAAGCCGCGGCAGACGCGCCACCTCCTCCGCCAACGCCAGCGCGTCCTGCGGTGTCACGCCGGATTTGGTGGGGCCGCCATCGATGTTGACCTGCAGGCACACCTGCAAATGTGGCAGGTGTACCGGACGCTGCTCACTCAGGCGCTGCGCAATCTTGAGACGGTCGACCGACTGCACCCAGTTGAAATGCTCGGCCACGAGCCGCGTCTTGTTGCTCTGTACAGGTCCAATACAGTGCCACTCCGCAGGTCCGGCGAGGAGCCCCGCTTTAGGTACCTCGGCTTCGCATTCACGCACCGTGAGAATCTTCTCCACCCCCTCCTGGATGTAGTTTTCCCCAAACAGGCGCTGGCCCGCAGCGGCGGCTTGCATCACGGCTTCAGGCCCGAAGGTCTTGGAAACCGCCAGCAAACGCACGCTGGCCGGGTCGCGGCCCACTGTTGCGCAAGCCGCCACAATGCGTGCATGCACGGCTTGGAGATTGTCAACAATCGTGGTCATAATCGAACTGTAAACCTAGACTACTGAGGATTCGCGGGATGGACATTACCCAACTGCTGGCTTTTAGCGTCAAAAACAAGGCTTCCGACCTTCATTTATCAGCCGGCTTGCCGCCCATGATCAGGGTGCACGGGGATGTCAGGCGCATCAACGTCGACCCGCTGGACCACAAGCAGGTTCACGCCATGGTGTACGACATCATGAACGACACCCAGCGCAAGAACTACGAAGAATTCCTGGAAATCGACTTTTCCTTCGAGATTGAAGGGCTGGCGCGCTTTCGGGTCAATGCCTTCAACCAGAACCGCGGTGCGGGCGCCGTGTTCCGGACCATCCCTTCGAAAATTCTGACGCTGGAACAACTCAACGCGCCCAAGATTTTTGGCGACCTGGCCATGAAGCCGCGCGGCATGGTGCTGGTGACCGGGCCCACCGGCTCGGGCAAGTCCACCACGCTGGCGGCCATGGTGAACTACCTCAACGAAACCGAATACGGCCACATACTGACGGTGGAAGACCCGATCGAGTTTGTGCATGAATCCAAAAAGTGCCTGATCAACCAGCGCGAGGTCGGCCCGCACACGCTGAGCTTCAGTGCGGCCTTGAAATCTGCGCTGCGTGAAGACCCGGACGCGATCCTGGTCGGCGAGATGCGCGACCTGGAAACCATCCGCCTGGCCATGACCGCCGCCGAAACCGGCCACCTGGTCTTTGGCACGCTGCACACATCGAGCGCGGCCAAAACGATTGACCGGATCATTGACGTGTTTCCGTCCGAAGAAAAGGAAATGATCCGCGCCATGTTGTCGGAGTCGTTGCAGGCCGTGATTTCGCAGACGCTGTGCAAAACCAAAGACGGCCAGGGCCGCGTGGCGGCGCACGAAATCATGCTGGGCACCAGCGCCATCCGCAATTTGATCCGTGAAGCCAAGGTGGCGCAGATGTATTCGTCCATCCAGACCGGCAACAGCGTCGGCATGCAGACGCTGGATCAGAATTTGACTGATCTGGTCAAACGAAACGTGATTTCTGCCGCCGAAGCGCGTGGCAAGGCCAAAATCCCCGAAAACTTCCCCGGCTAGGTGGAGAACCCCTTTACTTTCAAATCAGCGAAGGACTGCCCGGTGATTGTTGGCGCAGACCTCAATTGGAGAAAACATGGAACGCGACCAGGCCAGTAAATTCATCAACGACCTTCTCAAGCTGATGGTGGGGCGCAATGGCAGCGACTTGTTCATCACCGGCGACTTTCCGCCCGCGATGAAGGTCGACGGCAAGGTCACCAAGGTCTCGCCGCAGCCGCTCAATGCCGGCCATACGCTGGCCCTGGCCCGCGCCATCATGAACGACAAGCAGGCTTCGGAATTCGAACGCACGAAAGAGTGCAACTTTGCCATTTCCCCGCCTGGCATTGGCCGGTTTCGTGTCAATGCGTTTATTCAGCAAGGCAAGGTCGGCATGGTGATGCGGGTGATTCCGGCGGTGCTGCCAACCATTGACGGCCTGGGCGTGCCACAGGTGCTCAAGGACGTGGTGATGTCCAAGCGCGGCCTGTGCATCCTCGTGGGGGCCACGGGCTCCGGCAAATCGACCACGCTGGCGGCCATGGTCGACTGGCGCAATGAAAACTCCTTTGGCCACATCATCACGATTGAGGACCCCGTGGAGTTTGTGCACCCACACAAGAACTGCGTGGTGACGCAACGCGAAGTGGGCCTGGACACCGACAGCTGGGAAGCCGCGCTGAAAAACACGCTGCGTCAGGCGCCCGACGTGATTTTGATGGGCGAGGTGCGCGACCGCGAAACCATGGAACACGCGGTGGCTTTTGCTGAAACGGGCCACCTGTGCCTGTGCACGCTGCATGCCAACAGCGCCAACCAGGCACTGGACCGGATCATCAACTTCTTCCCGGAAGAGCGTCGCGCCCAGCTGCTGATGGATTTGTCGCTGAACATGAAAGCCATGATCTCGCAACGTCTGGTGCCCAAGCAGGACAGCAAGGGCCGCGTTGCCGCAGTTGAAATCATGCTGAATACGCCTTTGATTTCCGACCTGATCTTCAAGGGCGAGGTCTCCGAGATCAAGGAAATCATGAAGAAAAGCCGCAACCTGGGAATGCAGACGTTCGATCAGGCCCTGTTCGATGCGTTCGAAAGCAACATGATCACTTACGAAGATGCGTTGCGCAATGCCGATTCGGTCAACGATTTGCGGTTGCAGATCAAGCTCAACTCCCAGCGCGCCAAGACGCAGGATCTGTCCGCCGGGACAGAACACATGTCTATCGTTTAACGACGCGAACGGCCTTCGCCTCCTGCCTGTCTGGCGGCATGGCAAAGGCTGAAAAGCAGGTTTGCAGATAGTCCATGGTGGCGCGAATCTTGGGCGCACGGTGGCGCTCCGCCAGAATGACTGCATAAATCAGGTGCTCGCCGGGTACGCCGTAACGCTCCAGGACCGGTTTGAGTCTGCCCTGCTCCACCAGACGCCTGCCCACCACATCGTTGATACGCGCAATACCCGCGCCCGCCAGCGCAAGCGAGACAACCGCAGCACTGCTGTTGACACGCATCTGCCCACGCACGGTCACACAAGTGTGTATGCCATCGACCAAAAAATCCCACTGGTTGTGGGTCGGAACCGCTGTGTTGCCAATCAAGGTGTGTGACATCAAATCAGCCGGTGTGCGGGGAGTGCCCTGTTTTTTCAGGTAAGCGGGGGCGGCATACAAAGCGCGCCCGTGCTTGCCCAAGGGGCGGGCGATCAAGGTTTCGGCCGGGGGAACGCCCGCGCGTACAGCGATGTCAATGCCCTCCTGAGCCATGCTGACCATGCGGTCGTCAATATGAAGGTCCACAGACAAATCCGGGTGCAATGTGCGCAGCCCGGCCAGCCGTTCAATCAGCAGGTGTTCCGCAAGCAGTTGACTCACACTGATGCGCACAGTACCGCTCACCGATTTACTTCGGCCGCCCAAGCTGCCCTGCATCTGACGATGCTCATCCACAATGTGCTGCGCGTATTCCAGAAAAACTTCACCCTCGTCAGTCAATGACAGGCTATGGGTGGTGCGGTGCGCCAGACGCAGTTTGCACTCCGCTTCAATCCGGGCAAGCGCTTTTGAGACGTGGCTGGCCGCGACATTTCTCTCGCGAGCCACGACTGAGAGCGATTGCGCCGCAGCTATTTGTACGAACAGGGAAAAGTCATCGAGGTTGAGGTTTTTCATGCTTGTGCATTTTCAGCACAAGCATCATGCAGCGCAAGCGGTTTCCCAAACAAGGTATCTGCAGCATATTTGGGCAGTGGCGCCCTCGCCATTCAGCCCTCTATCTCTGTGAAGGAATTTATATGCCGCTTGTTCGTATCGACCTGCCTCAAGGCACCACCTCTGCCGACGTGTCAGCCGTCTCCGACGCCATTCACCGCGCCCTGGTGGAAACCTTCAATGTTCCGGAGCCTGACCGTTTCCAGGCGATTTATCGCCACAGTGCCGAAGAGCTGGTGTGTACGCCCGAATTCCTCGGAGTCAAACACTCCAGTCGGGTTGTTTTTGTGCAGATCACCTGCGCGCCTGGGCGCAGTCTGGAGATGAAAAAAGCCTTGTACGCCCACATTGCCTCCGGCATACCCCTGTGCGGTGCATTTTCTGCTGAAGACGTGATAATTAACCTGGTAGAAACCGGGCGGGAAAACTGGTCTTTCGGCTTGGGAATTGCCCAATACAGCCCCTGACCACCCCACGCCATGCGGAGCCATCCGTCCGGAACCGCCACCTCTTCTGTCCCGTCCATTTACTTTAAAGGCAGTCTCCATGTCGTCGACCAATCCAAAAACCTACGAGTCCGCACCTTCCCGCAAAGTGGCTTTCCTGGGGCTCGGTGTGATGGGTTACCCCATGGCGGGTCACCTTGCGCTGGCAGGTCACAGCGTCACGGTCTATAACCGGACCGATGCGAAAGCCATGGCCTGGTGTGCCGAATACGCACGGTGCAGGGATCCCAAACATGCAGCAACGCCACGCGAAGCAGCGCAAGACGCCGACATCGTGTTTTGCTGCGTGGGTAACGACGATGATTTGCGCGGCGTGACTCTGGGCAAGGACGGGGCGTTTGCAGGCATGAAACCGGGCGCGGTATTCGTCGATCACACCACCGCATCGGCCAACGTGGCGCGTGAGCTGTATGCGGCTGCAAAGGAGCTTGGATTGCAATTTGTCGACGCGCCGGTTTCCGGGGGGCAGGCAGGCGCCCAAAACGGCATGCTGACCGTCATGTGTGGTGGCGATGCAGCGGCATTTGACGCGGTCAAACCCGCGGGGATGTCCTTTTCAAAAGCCTTCACCCTGATGGGTGCCAGCGGCGCCGGCCAGTTGACCAAAATGGTCAACCAGATTTGCATTGCCGGCTTGGTCCAGGGACTGAGCGAAGCCGTGGCCTTCGGCCAAAAGGCCGGCCTGGACATGAACCAGGTACTGGACGTCATTGGCAAGGGCGCGGCACAAAGCTGGCAACTCGACAACCGTGGCAAAACCATGGTGGCTGACAAGTTCGACTTTGGATTTGCCGTGGACTGGATGCGCAAAGATCTGGGCCTGGTGCTTGATGAAGCCAAGACCAATGGTGCGCGGCTACCGATCACCGCACTGGTGGACCAGTTTTATGCGGATGTCCAGGCCCTGGGTGGGCAGCGCTGGGACACCTCCAGCCTGATCAGACGACTGAAGTAACTCGCCCCCACGTTCGCTCACTCCGTGTAGCTCTCTGCCCCCCGAGGGGGCTGAACTGCGCTCGGGGCGGCCCTTCGCTTGTTCGGAGCCCCCACGTTCGCTCACTCCGTGTAGCTCTCTGCCCCCCGAGGGGGCCGCTGCGCGTCAGCTTGGCTGGCGGGGAGCTGCGGGGGACTTCGCCGGCAGAAGGCGACGTAGTTCTTCCTCGCTGATGATCTCAAGAATCCGCACAACCTTTTGTACACCCCGTGCGCCGCGCGCGACTTCGGTGGCGCGGTCAGCTTCGCGCTGGGTCACACGACCCATCAGGTATACAGTGCCGCGCTCGGTGGTGACCTTGAAAGCGTTGGCAAACAGGTCTTTGGAGTCAACCAGCAGCGCTTTGACCTGGCCGGTAATCAAGACGTCAGATGAACGCTGCACCAAGGTCGGGCTGTTGATGATGGCCAGTTCGTTCACCACGGCCGTCACGTTTTCAACGCGAGCCACTACCTGCTCGACCAGCTGTTTGTCCTGCTCGTTGAGCACCTCACCGGTGAGCAGAACCTGACGGTTGTAGCTGGTAACGCTGACCCTGGCCCGGCTGCCCACGGCGTCGCGCAAGCGGCTCATGGAGCGCAACTCAATGCCTTCGTCTTCGAGTTGGGCGCCGGAAGTGCGGCGGTCTATGGCCACCAGCGCACCGGCCGCGGCACCGCCCAGCACCAATGGAAAACAGGCCGTGAGGCTGCCGCCCAACGCAGCTACAGCAGCAGCCGTCAAGAGGAGTCGTTTGATTGATGTCATTTGATGAGATTTCATTAGGTGTTTTCCTGATCGCCAAGTAATTGGGCATCGACCCCGTCACAAATGCAGTGAAGGGCCAGCAGATGAACTTCCTGAATACGTGCAGTACGGTCGTGAGGCACGCAGATATGCACGTCCGTCTCACGCAGCGCGGCCGTCATTTTGCCGCCGCCTTTACCGGTCAGCGCCACCACGGTCATCTCGCGCTCATGCGCCGCCTCGATGGCTGCCAGGACATTGGCCGAATTTCCGCTGGTGCTCAGTGCCAGCAGCACATCGCCGGCGCCGCCCAGGCCGCGCACCTGTTTGGAAAAAATCACGCTGAAATCGTAATCGTTGCCAATGGCGGTGAGGATAGAGCTGTCGGTCGTCAACGCAATCGCGCCCAGTTCGGGCCGCTCGCGCTCAAATCGGCCAATGAACTCCGCGGCGAAGTGCTGAGCGTCTGCCGCAGAACCGCCGTTGCCACAAGCCAATACTTTACCGCCACTGGTGACACTGGCAAGAATCGCCTGAACGGCTGCTGCGATGGGTTTGGAGAGGATTTGCGCCGCCTGATATTTCAGGTCGGCGCTATCTATAAAGTGTTGTTCGATGCGTTGTTCAAGCATGCGCCAATGATACCGGGTCGGTTGTTGCAACCAACACGCACGTCTGGAAACACCTTGATACCTTTATCAAGGCGGGGAGAACACACAAAGCAAACTCAGCTTGTGTCTTTAGCCACCATGGACAGCCTGAGCCCATACGCCCCGACAATCGCGCCGCTGGCAGCACCGGCAGCTTGCAGCGCCTCAGTTGTCAGCTCGCCGTCGGCAAGCCGCCGGAGGGCCTGCGCGTCATACCCGTTGACGACAAATATCCAGTCCGCCGCGCGATCCGCATTACCCCGTATGCGTTGCTCGGTCGTCGTTGCAATCGACGGCGTTTCGGTGCAAAGCAGGTGCGCACCGGTCACACCCGGCCGGGCAGGCAACTGCTGCACCAATGCACCCAGATGGCTCCGCAGCGTGCCCTCCGCGCCGACCACGGGTGAGAGCCGAACTGTCAGCGCGTGGCCTGCCACGGCGCCGCCACGACTGGCGAGCACGCGGCACTGGCTGCGCACCATCTGGCGATGATGCGGCATCATTTTCCGGGACCATTCGCTGGGGGCGTTCAGACGGGCCTGGTACTCCTCGGAGACCAGCGCCTCGTAGGTGGCCAGCTCGTACAAAACAAAGAAGCCCTCGCCGCCAGTCGCCTCAGCCCAGCGTGAGGCGCGCTGAAAACCGGGTAGGCCCAGCCGTTCCACAAAGTGTTCGTGCGAGTGCCAGTGCTCGAATTCCTCGCACACCTCGGGCGCCATGTCCCACCACATCGCAAGCGCGGCCTCTCCCAGCATCACCTCGCGGCCCCAGGGGAATATGCTGCGGTGCAGGCCGGTAGCGAGCGCCATATTTGCAACTGGGATGCTCGGACGGCCAGGGCTTCGCTGTCAACGGCCATACGGGGGTACTCCGAGATGCTCACCGGCTGGCCAGCAGCAGCCGGAAGTGTTGCTCCATGCGCGTTGCATCGGCTTGCAGGCCGGTGAACAGCTCGAACGCGCCTACCGCCTGTCCCACCGCCATCGTGCCGCCATCCACTGTGGTGCAGCCTGCGGCCCGGGCTGCCTTCAGCAGTGCGGTCTCGATCGGAAAGTAAACGACCTCAGAGACCCATAGGGTCGGTCGCAGCAGCACGGCGGATAAGGGCAAGCCTGGCAGCTTGTCCATACCCGTTGGCGTGGCGTGGATCAGGCCGGTCGCGCCAGCCATCGCCTCGGCGATATAGGGCATGGCCACTGCGCGGGGGCCAAACTTGGCATTGAGCGCATCCGCGAGTGCCTCAGCGCGTGCCAGGTCGGTGTCCACAATGCGCAGCTGGGCTGCGCCCAGACCCACAACCGCATGGGCAATCGCCGAGCCGGCACCGCCCGCGCCCAGCAACACCACGCAGCCCAGATCGGCATCGGGGAGCGCGCGGCGAAAGCCCCAGGCCCACCCCGATCCGTCGGTGTTGTGGCCGATGAGGCGCCCGCCGCGCAGGACTACTGTGTTCACGGCGCCCATTGCTTCAGCCTCAGGCGAAAGCTCGTCAAGCAGGGGCAACACCGCCAGCTTGCAGGGGTAGGTGATGTTCAAGCCGGCGAAGCCCATGATCCGCGCCGCGGTAAGCAGGGCGGGCAATTGCTGCAGTGAACCCGGTGTCTGGTCCAGATCGATCAGCTGGTAATGCAGGCGCAAGCCGTGCTGGCGCGCCTCCTCCTCCTGCATGGCGGGAGTCAGTGAAAGCTGGATGCCGGAGCCGATCAGGCCAACCAGGAGCTTGGTGGCTGCCATGTTCAGCCCGTGTACCCCGCCAGACGCGGCAACCACAGCACCATGCCCGGCCAGAAGGTCACCAGCGCCAGCGCACCGAGCATGACGAGCAGGTAGGGCCAGACCTCTGCCATCAGTTCGGAGTACGAGACATTGGCAATTTTCATCATCATGAACAGCAGCAGACCGTAGGGCGGCGTGACCAGACCGATCATGATGTTGAGCACCGCCATCACACCAAAATGCACCGGGTCTATGCCCAGTGCCACGGCGGTGGGCAGCAGCACCGGCAAGATGATCAGGATGATGGTCGAGCCTTCGAGGAACGCGCCCAGCACCAGCAGGATGGCGTTGACCAGCAACAGGAAAACCATGGGCGTCATTTGCAGGCTCTTGAGCAAACTGCTCAGGTGCGTGGGAATGTTCTCTGAAGTGATGACGTAGTTGAAGACCAGTGCGCCGGCGATCAGCATGCCGATGGAGATGCTCATCTTCGCGCTGGACAGCAGCGAGTCATAAATATCACTCCAGCGCATGCTGCGGTACAGGCCAGCCGAGAGCAGCAAGGCATAGGCTGCGGCGACACCGGCCGCCTCGGTCGGCGTGGTGATGCCGCTGTACAGGCAGCCCAGCAGGATCACCGGCAACATCAATGCAGGAAAAGCCTCCTTCGTGATGCGCGGCATCTCGCTCAGCGGCACCCTTTCTTCCACCGGGAAGCCACGCCGCTTGGCCTGGAAGTAAATCAACACCATCTGCACCACGCCCAGCAGCAGACCGGGCAGTACACCGCCTATAAACAGGTAGCCAATCGACGTGCCCGACACCAGCGCGTAGAGAACCATCGGTATGGACGGCGGAAGGATGGGCCCGATGACCGACGACACGGCGCTCAGCGCTGCAGCAAACGGCGGCGGGTACTTACCCCCACGCGTCATCATGGTCTGCATGATCTTGCCCGAGCCAGCGGCATCTGCAAGGGCCGAGCCCGACATGCTGGCAAACACCACGCTTTGCAGCACGTTCACCTGCGCCAGGCCGCCGGGGAAGCGGCCGACGATGGCATTGCAAAAACGCAGCAACCGGTCCATGACGCTGCCCGTGCTCATGAAGGTAGCCGCCAGAATGAACAGCGGAATGGCCAGCAGCAGAAAGCTGGAGTAGGTGCCATTGAGCAACTGCTCGGCGGCGGCACCCACGTCCATGCCCTTCATGTACAGGTAAAGCACGGAGCCGGCGATCATGGCCAGGCCGATCGGTGCGCCCAGCAGGCTCAGCGCGACGATGGCAACCAGCGCCAGCGAGAAGGGACTCGTGAAGTTCATAAGGCGGACGCGGACGACGGCATGTCGCTGCTGACCTTTGCAGGCCCGCGTATCAGCTGGCGCACTGCGCGGAGGATGACCGCCACAACGAAGACGATGTAGATGGAATAGGTGATGTCCATCCGGACACCGAGGTAGGAACTTTTCTCGACCTTCATGAAGGTGACATAACTCCACGCGCCCGGCAGCGACATGCCAAACAGCACGATGATGGCCAGCGCGACGATGCCGCCTAGCACCCGCCGCGTGGGGTAACTTGCGCGCGCGGTGAGCAGGTCGATGCGGATCTCCTCATCGTCCTTCAGCACGAAGGCAGCGCCCCAGAGCACCAGCCACAGCCAGGCCGCGAGTGACAGCTCCGTGGTCCAGCCGACCGGCGCATTAAACACGTAGCGCATGACAATCTGCACCAGGAAGGCGACGAAGATCAGCGCCAGAAGCCCGGCCGCGACCGCTTCGGCGAAGCGGTGCAGCGCCTGCATGAGCCGGGAAAGCTTTGTCACTGCCTTATTTCATGGCATTGATTTGCGCCAGCATGCCTGCCGGCCAGGTTTTGGCTTCGTCGGACGCGAGGTAGACCTTCTGCGCGTAGTCGCGGAAGGCGCTGATGTTGGGCACATACACGTCGAGGCCGCCCTTGCGGAAGGTGTCGGCCAGCTCGGCCTCGCGCTTCTGGTGCTCCGCCGTGCTCCAGCCGATGGCCTTGTCGGCAGCGGACTGGAAGGCGCGCTGCTTCGCGGGCGACAGGCTGCTCCAGGTCTTCATATTGACCGTCAGCAGGTCAAAGCCCACCAGATGCGAGGTCAGCACCAGCTGGCCCATGACCTCGTTGAACTTCATGTTCTGCACATTGGGCAGCGGGTTGTCCTGGCCGTCAATGGCGCCGGTCTGCAGTCCGGTGTAGGTTTCGGCATAGGCCATGGGCGTCGGGTTGGCGCCAAGGGAGCGGCCCAGCAGTTGCCACGCGTCGCCAGGCGGCATGCGCAGCTTCACGCCTGCCAGATCGGCAGGTGTGGTGATCTTCTTCTTGCCCTTCAGACCCACGTGTCGCGTGCCGAAAAACGTGGGACCGAGGATCTTCACTTTCAGCTGGTCCTCCACCATCTTCTTCATCTGCGTGCCCTGCTCGCTGGCGAAGAACTGGTTCAGGTGGTTGGCGTCCCGGAACAGATAGGCGGAGGTCAGGATGGACCAGGCAGGCACCTGCTTGGAAATGTCCTGCGGCGATATGTTGCCCATCTCCAGGTTGTCACGCTGCAGCGCCACCAGCTCCGTGCCCTGCCGGAACAGTGTGGAGTTCAGGTGCATCTCCACCTTGAAGTCGGGGGCAACCTCTTTGGCAAACTGGTTCATCATCTCTGCGCGGATGTCCTTGTCGGAGAACACCGCGGCGAAGCGGATGGTGGGCGGCGTCTGTGCCCATGCCGGCAGGATGGTGGTGGCAGCGAGTGCGCCTCCAGCGCCCAACAGTGTGCGGCGATCTATGGAATGGTTCATGGTTGTCTCCTGTGGTGTTGTCAATGAAAAAAAAGCGCGAGTCAGGGAGCGGGCACCGCCGCCACGCGCTGGGCCAAAGCGCGGATCGCCAGTTCGTAACCGAACGGGCCGAAGCCGCAGATGACCCCCGTGGCGGCAAGCGATATCAGCGACTGCTGGTAAAGCGCGTCGCGCCGGTGGATGTTGGTGATGTGAACCTCCGCAATGGGCTGGTCCAGTGTCTTGAGCGCGTCCAACACGGGGATAGAGCGAAACGACAAGCCCGCCGGATTGATGACGACGGCAACGGCCTTCTCACGCGCTTCCTGCACCCAGTCGACCATCACACCTTCGTGATTGGTCTGGCGAAACTCGCACTGCAACCCGAGTTCAGCGGCAACGCGGCGGCAAAGCTGCTCCACCTGTGGCAGCGTCGTGCTGCCGTACAGGTGCGGCTCCCGCACGCCCAACAGGTTCAGGTTGGGGCCATTCAGAACGTAAACCACGCCGCTCATTCGACGTCGGTCAGGTAGAAGTGCCTACGCATATATCTTTGTCTCCGACAGTGCCGTTGCATGTTTGCGAAACCAGTGCTGATTCTGTGACCGCTGTGGGAAAATGTTTCCGAATTGGAAACACATTTCATATTAAAAAATGAACATTGCGCTTGACCGGGGTCTGTCCATCCTGGAACACCTCTCCCGTTATCCAGAAGGCCTGCCCCTTTCATTGGTGGCTTCTGAACTTGATATTCCGCTCAGCGCCTGTCACCGCCTGCTCGCGGACCTGCAGCATCGCGGCTACGTGCGTCAGGCGCGAAAGCAAGGGGACTACGTGCTGACCACCAAGATCGTGTCGCTCGGACTGGGCTTTCTAAGCTCCGCCGGGATTGTTGACGTCGCCGAACCGCTGCTGGAAAGGCTGGCGCAAAGCTCTGGTGAGCTGGTGCGCCTGTCCATCGTGGACGATGATCGCCTGACCTGGGTCGCCAAGTCGCAGGGGATGCGGCAAACAGGCCTGCGGTACGACCCGGACATGGGCATGGATGCGCGTCTGTCATGCACCGCCTCAGGACACGCCTGGTTGATGACCCTGAGCGACGAACGTGCGCTGGAGCTTGTATCGCGACAGGGTTTCGGCACGCCTGCGGAATATGGACCGAAGGCCCCAACCACGCTGAAGGCTTTGCTGGGCTTTCTGCATGCAGCACGCGTGCGTGGTTACGCCATGATCGACGAGGTTTTTGCGCCTGGTATGACGGCCATGGCCGCACCTGTGTTTCGCCGCAAGGAAGTGATCGGCGTGATCAGCATTGCAGGTCCCCGCTTGCGCCTGAGCACCGCGAGAATGCACGAGCTTGCCAGTGCGCTGCTGGAGTCGGCCGCGGAGCTGGGACCGATCAGCAATACATCCACTTTGTTCGGGCGTCCCCCGTTGGGGAAGGGCTGAACCGCCACTTTAACAACCATGCGTCAACAGCTCAGTCGGCGTCAAAGGCACCACGCAGCCATTCAACCGTTGCCGCCTCCGGTGTATCCATCCGGCCCTGCACCGTGACAACATCAAAACGGCAGGGCGGCAAAGTGGCAAAACGGAGCAAAAAATGACGGGCGGCAAAAATGATGCGCCTTTGCTTGACCGCGCTGACACTGGCCGCCGCACCGCCATGCAGCGTGCTCTTGCGATGCCGGACCTCGACAAACACCAGCGTGCCGTCCTTGTCGCGCATGATCAGGTCCACCTCGCCGCCGCCCCGCCCCGGCGTCCGATAATTGGCCTCGACCTGACGCAACCCCGCCTGAATCAGATAGGCCCGTGCCAACGATTCGGCCACATCGCCCAACTGCTTGGTGGTAATCTGACCGCCTTGCACCACAGTACCAGCCGCATCGGTGGCCGGCAATTTTGCAACCTGTTTTCTGGAAAACCACATTGAACGCTTCCTTCGACCTGGCACTGCCCGCCGCGCGTGCCGCAGCAGGCATGCAGCATTATCCCGAAGCTGCACTGTATGTGGTGGCCACGCCCATAGGCAACCTCTCCGACATCAGTCTGCGCGCCTTGCACGTGCTGCAGCTGGTTCATGCTATTGCCTGCGAGGACACGCGCCATACCCAGCCTCTGCTGCGGCAGTACGGCATCGACAAGCCCTTGCTGGCCGTTCACGAACACAACGAAACAGAAGCCGCGCTACTGGTGATTGAACGTCTCCAGCGAGGCGAGCGTGTTGCCTACGTGAGCGACGCCGGCACCCCGGCCGTCAGCGACCCTGGTGCGCGACTGGTCGCGGCCGTGCGTGCTGCGGGTTTGACCATCCTGCCCTTGCCCGGCGCAAGCAGCGTCACAACGGCATTGAGTGTGGCCGGCATCAGTGGCGGATCCGGCTTTGTATTTGCCGGCTTCCTGGCCTCCAAGGCAGCGGAGAGGGATCAGGCGGTACTAGCCCTGCAGGCAGACCCGCGTGCGGTGGTCATCCTGGAGGCGCCTCACCGCATTGAAGCTCTTGCACGTGCCTTGGCCCCGCTCGGCGCAAGACTGCTCACGGTGGGCAGAGAATTGACCAAACAGTTTGAAGAAATCGCCACCGTCGCGGCAGAGGATTTCAGCGCCTGGCTGGCGGGTAGCAACCAGCGCACCCGCGGTGAATTTGTGCTGGTTCTGCACCCTGGTCAGCCGCACCAAGCCAAAGATGACAGCAGCCGGGTTCTGCAACTGCTGCTCTCGGAGCTGCCCCTGAAAACAGCGGTGAAATTGGCGGCAGAAATTACCGGTGCGCCGCGCAATGATTTGTATGAAGAGGCCCTGCAAATGAAAAAAGCCTAACGCCGACGATCCACATGCTGCGTGGGATTCAGGTGTTTGGTCCTACACCCGATCCACGCGTGCGCTGAGTACGAATTCACGGCATCGGGCAAAGAATTGCGTTCTGACTACCTGACGCCGAGCGAGGAGTACACCATGCGAGTTGCCCGAACAAACACCGCTGACTGGCGAGAAGCCGCAGGGAAAGAAACTTTGACCGAGTCTGCGCTTTTGCAGCTCATCAACGCACGACTGAAAACCCCTTCGCTGCATCACGGCTTGATGGTTTGCTCCTTGCGGCCAGTAGCATCGGCGACCGGCAATTGGACAGTCGGAATTTTCGAGCTGGGTTGCTCTGGCCTTCAGCAGCAAACTCAGCGCTTGGCGCTACTTACACGGGTGTTGGCGGCGGCGGGTGAGTGTTATGACGTCTCCTGGCCCGCCGCTCACCTTCACTGAAAAGCTGAAAATCCCTGCGCAGCAGGCCCTCCGTATTGCCACGTCATCGGATCTGGAGCACCTCCGGTGCAGCTGACTACAAGGTTTGCAAAGTGATCAGGCCCGGACGGGATGAATAGCGGTTGCCGGAATCAAACTGTTCGATCTGTACGCGCGCTGGCCGGTTTGCATAGACGGCCATCTTGAGCCATGCACACTCCGCCTGCAGCGTGGCCTCGTCCTGCAGCCGAATCTGCCAAACCTTGCTCAAGGCATCCCAGCGGTAGCCTCTGGCCTTGAGCAAGTCCTTGGCATCAAACGGCGCCGCGGTGGCCTGCAGGCGGTAGCTGGATTGGCGGCACGCAACAAGCAGTTGCGCCAGCCCGGTCTGTCCCGACGAAAGTGGGCTGGTCAGCACCGCCAGCAAGGCATGGCAATCCATTTCGGCACGATGCGCATCGTAAAACCACCCCAGCTCCATCGCCAGTTGCGTCAGCTTGGCCGAGCTGCGACCTTCCTTTTTCCAGTCCAGGTCGGCAAACGAACAGGCCCAGGGCAACTGCGCAAACTGGGCGAGGCGCGCCTCGGCAAAGGGCCGGTCGAAACCGGCGTTGTGGGCCAACACGAGATCCGCATTGAGCAACATGGCGGTCACACGTTGTTCGTCCAGCTTGTGGCCGCGCACCATCTCGTCATTGATGCCGGTGATCCCCTGGATTTCTTTCGAAATCGGCATGCCCGGGTCTTCCAGGCCGTCATAAACCTCAACCTCACCCGTTAGTAATCCGGTTGCGGTGTCAACATTGACGGCGAGTATGGCCAACTCGATGATGCGGTCGCGGGAGTGGTCCAGCCCTGTGGTCTCGGTATCCAGAATCAACACGCGCTTGACCGGACCCGTCGGCTGGTGCGCAAACTGCTTGTGAACGGGCAAACGCCGCAGGACACGAAAATCGGGATCAGCCTCCAGCAAACGGGCCATGGCTTCGGGCTCGGACGCCTTCGCTGGCTGAACCGGCGCAACAACTTTGGCCTTACGGGTTTTCTGCGGAGCAGGCGTCGGCGTTGCCAAAGTGTCGTCAAAACCGAAACCCAGTTGGCCTGAGGACATCACGTGGCGGTCGGTCTCAATCATGTTTTACTCCAGACACGGGCGTCGTCGCGAGACCATTGGGAAGCAGGTGTGGTGCGGCTCGCGGGGATTGAACCGACTTTTGGGAAACCCCTTAAACCTCGCACCAGCATTGAAATTCGCAAAATCCAGCTGGTTAAAAACATCAAAAAGTGGATGCCCTAAAGTGGATGACATCCCGCGCCAAGTGTATTCGCCCAACAACGCGCGTTGATGCCTACCGTGGAACCATCCTGAGTTCCAGCCTGCATCCAACCGCTTGGGCGTATTTGCGCAGTGTGGCCAATGAGGGTGCATGGCTGCGAGAGCTGAGAGACGCTTCGACTCTGGCTAGTGATGACTGCTTGACGCCCATCGCCTCAGCGACTTGCGCTTGCGTCAGGCCCGCACGCTTTCTGGCGCCAAGAAGTGCGTCCAGCGCCTCAAACTCATCGGCCTGAGCATCCCACGCCCGCGCAAACGCTGGGCTTTCTTTTTTCAACCGTGCAGCCTCAAGCGCCGGATTGAAAGGCACCGGAGCATAGGTCTTGGTCGTGTCTGCATTGGTTTTCATGGTTTCAACTCCTTCAAGCGTTCTCGGGCAATTTTGATTTCCTTGGCAGGTGTCTTGTCGGTCTTCTTGATAAACCCATGCAAAACCACAATACGCTTGCCAACCAGCGTGCAGTAAAAGGCCCGCCCGATCCCTGCACCAGCCTTTGCCCTGACCTCAAAAAGACCATCCCCCATCGCTCTCGTATGAGGCATCCCGAGATCTGGTCCGTATTCGGTCATCCGAATCAGCAGCACCAAATAGCGGGCCTTCAACCCCGCGGGCCACGCATCCAAGGATGCTTTGGCATTGGCGTTGAAGTATTCAATTTGGTAGGGCACTTAGAAATTATAACTTACATGTTATAAAACAAAGACCTCGATCGCTGACAGCGCGCCTCGTTCTCTTGTGAGCCGCATGGAACACCGGAAGCGTTCTGGTTAGCAGCTTGTGTAGCTGGTACCTTCAGGAGAAGTCTTAGTTGGTGCGGCTGGCGGGGATCGAACCCACGACCCTTGGCTTCGGAGGCCCGAATTTCGATGCGTATATACAGTCATTTCAGGAGGGGCCTAATGGCTTCAATCGTCACTATTCAACAAAATCAATAACTTACGTACGCACAACTGTGACATCGATTAGCTCCTACAGACGACTATTGCCCCAGCCGTGTCACAAGTCTCACCGCAAAACCCTCCATGACCATGCGGCGCAATAGACGAGCGCGTATGACCATAACGCCTACCGAATGCTCGGTTCGGATCAAGTCTTTCACTGTACATTACGTTCCAAATTCAAGCTGGCGCCGTTGAGCGTTTTTTGCACTGCAGCAACACTGGACAACACAGTGTCTAGGCTCGGCACATCCCCGAAGATCATTCCCGACATCGCCGCGTAGTCCTTCTCCAAGTCATTGCGCATTTTTTCACCAGGACTGAGCGTGAAGCTGCCAGCTGCCGCAGTGTCCAGGCCCAGGTCTGGACTGCCGAAGAAAAGCCTGGCGTGGGTCGCGCAGTCCGTGGCCAATCCTTGGTCTGCCTGCCACTCTTCAACGCCTTCCGCCTGCGCAAGACGGTGGATATCGTAGTAGTGGCGCGAGACCCGCTGCCCACCGTGCCGCAGCTCTCCGCGGTTCTCGTACCACTGGTGCAGGCCGTGCAGGATCATGACCTTGTCCCAGAAAGTGCGCTGCGGCTTGACTGTGGTGACGTTGTCGACGCTGAGGTTCAGGTCCAACAGATCTTGCGCAACATAGGGTGCGACTGTTGCCGCTATGTGGGGGTCGAGAGCGGATTTCGCGCCAGCCTCGATCTTCACCGCTGCCCGAATGTAGTCGCCTTCAGTGGCAGCGACTGCGGGATACCAAAATAGCACGGTCTGTCCGTCCTTGTCATCGAGGTCGGTCTCCATCTTGAAGCCACCCTTGGACATTCCTTTTGCCGCAAGTTCGTTCAGCTGGGTCGTGAAGGGGCCGGCAATATAGGCCCTGCAAGCGTCTCGGATGGCATCAAGCTTGGCGCGGCGCTTCTTTCCGGTAAGGCGGTCCAGGTCGGCCGCCTCGACCGCCTGCCCCAAGTCTTCACGAAATACGGTGATGTCTATGTCTTCAGAAAATCGGGAGATGAGTCCAAAAGCTTTTGAGAGGGACGTGCCGCCTTTGAACAGAAGCCGCGGGCCACCAGAGGCAAACCCGTTGAACAGAACATCCAGCGTCCAGCAGACCCAAAAATCCTTTTCGACATTCTGCACGGGAGTACCAAGTCGCGCAGCCGCGCCCAGGAACAGATCGCGCCGCTCGGCATCCGTCGCGCCAATGACGGCCTGAAAGTCAGCGTTCAAGCGGCTTCCCCTTCAATGCCTTTCGAGCAGGGATGCTCGTGGTCGTGTTAGTTTGGCGGGGCCGTTTGAGCGGGGAGACGGTTGCCGCGTCAGCGCCGCATCCTGGCAGTTCGCGAACTACGCTCTGCATCCAGGCGGGCAGCAGCGCGAAGCCCTCCAAGAGATCTTTCCGGATGACGTTTCCATGTTGTGGGTCAGTCATAACCTTGGATAGCTTGTCCAAGATGCGCTGGCGGTCTGTGGACAGGGTGTCTTTCAGCCAGTGCAGCGCCTGCACAACGCGCATGGCCGGCCGACCGGCCCAATACAGGCGGCTCGGCGCGGTCTGCTTGAACTCGATGGCCAGGTTATCCAGCTTCACGCTGCGGCGCCGGGCGTCCGTATGGATCGTGACGCGCGCGGGAACAGCGTCCGTCAGGCCGAGGTCGTTGGCGGCCGTCATGCCGTCGACGAGTAGGCGGAGCTG
Organism: Polaromonas sp.; assembly: GCA_046598365.1. GTDB lineage: Bacteria > Pseudomonadota > Gammaproteobacteria > Burkholderiales > Burkholderiaceae_C > Polaromonas. The sequence continues at coordinate 35,443 of JBKJIV010000162.1, forward strand.
ATCGCGGCGCGCGATAGCATCGACCACGGCGCGATAGTCCGGTCGGGTGGGGCGCTTTGTAAGGTTGCTGATGACTGGCCGGTCATACAGGCCGCGGTCGATACGTCGCAGCTCACCGTTACGCACCATGCGTTGCAACGTCTTATCAACCGCATCGCGGTTTCCAAAAGAGACGAAATCGGTTGGCACCCAGACGCTATTGGACCTGTCCGATTGGACGATGGAGGCGACTTGGGATTTAAGATCGGACATAGTGTCCGATATTTGTATACGTTTTCCGGACTAAAAGCAATGACTCATCCAAGATTGTGTCTAATTTCGGACAATGAAGATACTCTGAGTTTTGTCCGAAATTTGTAGCTTTTTTTCGGACGCGTACAGGGGTTATGCCACGACGGTGGGCCATGGGATTTTCAAAAATCATGTGACGAGCATTGGTCATATTTGGGCCAATTGCCAGATATGACCATTGGCAAAACGGATAACCGGAAGAGATGAAAGTCTTCGCCTGCCCTAGAAGCTAGGACTGGTGCGGCTGGCGGGGATCGAACCCACGACCCTTGGCTTCGGAGGCCAATACTCTATCCACTGAGCTACAGCCGCAACGCTGATGATTCCTCGACCCGTGTCGGACGGGTGGGAGCTTGCAGGAAGCTGGCATGTAACCAGGCCCGTGCAAGCAGCAGATTCTATCAGCCACTCCGATGGCAGCCGGGTTTTACGGGGGCGGTGGCTATAATCGAAGGTTGTCGACTATGAGTTGCTTTAGTCACCGATTTTCAGTTTTTTGAGGAAGCCATGAGCGCAAACGACCACACGACGGCCCCCGAAGAAGACCACTCTGGTCCCATCAAAACGCCGCAGCAATTGCTGGCCGCCATTTTCTTTTCTTTCGTGGTCCCGATTTTTGCGATTATTGCGCTGGTTTATTTCGTGACGTCGGACAAAAAACCGGCTGCGGGCGCTGTCAATGTCGAAAAAGCTGTGGCCCAACGGATCCAGAAAATTGGCGTGGTGGATATTCGCGACGCCAACCGGGCCCTGAAGTCTGGTGCAGAGGTTTATACCGCCCAGTGCGCAGCCTGCCATGCCGCAGGCGTTGCGAATGCACCGAAGTTCGGCGACGCGGCGGCCTGGGGGCCCCGTATCAAAACCGGCCTCGAAGCTTTGTTGAATTCTGCCCTGAAGGGCAAAGGCGCCATGGGTGCCCAAGGCGGTGGCGATTTTGACGATGTCGAAATCGGCAAGGCCGTAGCGCATATGGCCAACGCCGCAGGCGCCAAGTTTCCAGAGCCCCAAAAGCCAGCGGCCACCGCGGCTACCGTTGATGCGCCAGCAGTCACGGCAGTGGCACCCGCCGCAGTTGCCGCACCAACGCCACCAGTGGTGGTTGCAGCAGCAGCGACGGCCCCGGTGACTGCCGCCAAGGCCGGTGCCGGTGAAGCCCTGTACAAACAAGCCTGTTTTGCCTGCCACGCGGCGTCTGTGGCGGGTTCGCCAAAGTTTGGTGACAAGGCCGCATGGGCGCCACGCATCAAAACCGGCGTGGACATGCTGACCGCCAGCGTCATCAAGGGCAAAGGCGCCATGCCGCCCAAAGGCGGCTCTTCTGCTTCCGATGCGGACATTCGCGCAGCGGTCGAATACATGGTCAGCGCCGCCAAATAGGGGCGCATCGTTGATTCATAAAAAAACCGGTCATTGACCGGTTTTTTTTATGTCCGCACCTCCTGCTGCTCGCATCAAGCTCTGGGGACCGGGTTTGCAGCGGGACTGCGCACATAGCCAAATCGTTGTGGCAGCTCCCGCGTAGCCATTTCGCCCGGAACCCAAAGGCCTTGCTCAATCGCCTCTGAAGCCGGCATCATGTCCTGGGTGTGCACCAATCCGAAACCAAGGTCAGTGTCCAGATAGAGTCGGCCATGTTCGTCCAGAATGCAGCGCTGCATGCGCGCAGACCGTCCCATATGGTCAGTCACTGCAAAATCAGGCGCGCCGTCAACGCGCCAGACCAAAGGCGTGGCCTCCAGTTCGACGTACACGCGCTGCGGCCCGTTTTGAAAAAACCAATGGCCGGTTTTGTCACTTTCATAATTGCGTGCGATGAAAGCGATCAGTTTGTCGTGTTTGAGCAGCGAGCCCTTGCTCGCCGCTGACCCGCCCGCAAAGGGGCCTGCCGCCTGGGCTTTGTCATCACGCATATACCAGTTGCCACGCGCATCCAGACCAAGCCAGCCGTAGCAGTCGGGGACATTGGGCCACTTGGCAATCGCCTGCCGGACGATGTCATCCATGACCTGCTCCTTGTGTGCCGAGCTGCGCGGCAAAAAAGCTGCACACCGCCTCGGGCATGGCCCGCACGTGGCCGGGAAAAGGCGCCGCAGGAAAGCCGACATGGCCCCCTTCGCGCGGTTGCCAAAGTGTCACCGTTGCGCTGACGTCCAGCGCCTGAGGCAGGCTGAACGCCGGAACAAAAGGGTCATTGAGTGCATTGACAGCGAGTGCCGCAATTTCAATGCGCCGCATGTGCGGCTTGGCTGAGGCCCGCGACCAGTAGTCTTCGGTGTTTTTAAAACCGTGCAGCGGCGCAGTGACGACATTGTCAAAAGCGTAGAGGTCGCGTGCAGCCAGCAAGGCCTCGGCGCTGAACAGGCCGGGATGCTGCTCCAGCTTCTTGAGCGCCTTGGGCACCATGGAGTTCAGGAACATGCGGGTGTAAACCAGGCGGTTAAAGCCCTGCCCAATGGCATGGCCACTGGCCGCCAGGTCCAGCGGAGAGCAGACCGAGGCCACGGCTGTCACGGCGTCGGCAGCAGACCCGCCCATTTCGGCTGCCCACCGCATCAAGGCGTTGCCGCCCAGCGAGATGCCCGCCGCGAACACCGGCCCGGCATGCAGGCTCCGGAACCGGCGCAGTATCCAGTCGATCTCTTCAAAATCACCCGAATGGTAGGCGCGCGGCGCGCGGTTAAGCTCGCCCGAGCAACCGCGAAAATGCGGCACGGCGCAGGCCCAGCCCCGCGTGCGCGCGACATCTGCCAGCGCCTCGGCATAGTGGCTGGCAGACGAACCTTCAAGACCATGAAAAATCACCAGCAGCGGCGCCGAGGCCAGACTGGGATGCTGCGCGAAATCCACATCGACAAAATCATCATCGGGGGTAACCCAGCGCTCGCGCCGAAAGCTGGGCGCTTCACCGAGATAGCGCCTGGAGCGCAGCGCCGCATAAATGGTCTGGAGGTTGCCGCCCGGCAACCACCAGGGTGCTTGGTAATTCATTGCATACGGCCTCAGTGCAGAACCTGCGGGCTGTCGGAGATTTCCTGCATTTCCCGCGGCGTACCCGGGCTGGCATGGTGCGCCACCATGCGCCAACCCTGCGCAGTCTTGTGATACACATTGGTAGCGATCACGTAGGCGTGGCGTGGGCCTTCCTCGGTCAGCACCTCGATACGCTCCAGCACGCTATGCACACTGGCGCTCATGGCCTCGACCTTGCGAACCTTTTCCGCCTGTGCCCGTATGCTGCCGTTGGCAAACATGGCCTCGAATGCGGCGCGTATGGCCCCGGCTCCCACCACGCGCGGCCCACCCGGATGGACGCAGACGATATCGTCCTCATCCGCCCAGCAAACCATCAATTTCTCGATGTCACCGCTTTGAAGCGCTTCGTAGAAAGCCGCTTCAATATCGTCGGCGTTGCCCGTGCTGGCGGGTGAGACTTTGGGTTTTCGCATGGTTCCGTTCCGGTTAAGCGCTTTGCCCCGTATTAAGCCATGCCCGCACACTAGCCTGAATGTCTTGGGACTGCACCGCCCGGGACAGCAGCTCCGGGCCTGCCACATGTACGCCCGGGGGCAAGATGCGAAGCGCAGCATCGATGAACTCCGCCAGCTTGACCGGCCTGACAGGCTGCTCTGCGGATGGAATCATGTACTTGAACACCGACAGCATCCACGTGGCGACTTTTTCCAGGAATGAAGCGCCAACCAAAGCAGGCCTTTTTTGCGCTGAGCGCACCAGCAGCACCCGCTCAAAGCCCAGCGAGATAACGTCTTGTTCATCCACGCTGGCCAGACCATGCCGGAGTGCAGCCGGCAAACTGCCCTGAGCATGGGGCAAGACCAACACCAACGTCTGCACGCCACAACGCCGTAGCCACCCGGCCAGCGCCACCAGTTCGCCTGGCAGGGGCGTCCACAAAGCGCGCTCACGGTCGTGATACAGACGCGGCGGCTCAAACATCACGACCCCTGTCTGCACGGAAATTGGGTACAAGGGCCAGGTCGCTATGTCACCCGCGCCTACCAGTTCAATCCCAACTTGGGCCAGGCCAGCGGTGATGGGCTCACGCGCCAGCACCCGCGTCTGCGCAAAGCAAGCACTGCCCGCAAGCCGGCGCAACACCTCGCTGCCAAGCGCTCCAGTAGCCCCGGCCACCAACAAGCCCGGTTTGACGCCTGCCTGTGGGCCAGCCGGCCGGAGCGAAGCCTGCAAAACATGAAGGGCGCTGGGTGGGGACGGGCTGTTGGCTGACGAGATGTTCATTTTCAGTATGGTAGTGTTCTGCATCACATTTTGGAGGTCACCCATGAAATCACGACTATTGAGCTGGTCCCTGTTGGGCGCGCTTGCGCTGCTGCTGTCCGGCTGCGGCTACAACAACTTCCAGAGTCTGGACGAGCAGGCCAAGGCAGCGTGGTCCGAGGTGTTGAACCAGTACCAGCGCCGCGCCGATCTTGTTCCCAACATTGTCGCCACCGTCAAGGGTGAAGCTGCCTTTGAACAAGAAACCCTGACCAAGGTGATCGAGGCGCGCGCCAAGGCGACCTCCATTCAGGTCACGCCTGAGACGCTGAACGACCCTGCAGCCTTCAGCAAATTTCAGGCTGCGCAAGGCGAGCTGGGCAGCGCACTCAGCCGCCTGATGGTGGTCAGCGAACGTTATCCCGACCTGAAGGCCAATCAGGGTTTTCGGGACTTGCGGGTACAGCTTGAAGGCACCGAAAACCGAATCACTGTGGCGCGTAACCGCTACATCCAGGCCGTGCAGGAGTACAACGTGCTCACGCGCAGTTTTCCCAACAACATCACCGCGATGATTTTTGGCTACAGCGTCAAGCCTACTTTTGCGGTACAAAACGAAGCGCAGATTTCCGCGCCTCCGGTGGTTGACTTCAACAAGAAGTAAGCGCCCGCCCACCTTGTCAACCCTGACTCGCCTTATGCCTGGCTTTGCAGTCCGCGCTGCCGCATTGGCCCTCTGGCTGCTGGGCGCATTCTGGCCCGCCGCTGGTTGGGCGCAGGATGTGCAGCCGGTGCCGGCCCTCACCGCCCGGGTGATGGACAGCACCGGTACGCTGAATGCTGTGCAGATTCAGGCGCTGGAGGCCAAGCTGGCCGCTTTTGAGCAAAGCCGCGGCGCGCAGATGGTGGTGCTGATGGTGGCGACAACCCAGCCAGAAGACATCGCCGCTTATGCGCAGCGAATCGGCGACAGCTGGAAAATTGGCCGCAAAGGCATCGGTGACGGCGTGCTGTTGGTGGTCGCCAAAAACGACCGCAAGGTGCGCATCGAAACCACAAAAACCCTGGAAGGCGCGATACCCGACCTGGCGGCGAGGCAGATTATCGACAGCGCCATCACACCCAACTTCAAGCAGGGCAATTTTGCGGGCGGCCTCGATGCAGCTGCCGACCAGCTCATGGCGCGCATCACGGGCGAGAACCTGCCCGCCCCAGCCAGTACGGATACACGCGGCGGCAGCGACGGTTTTGCGTGGACCGACATGGCGATCTTTTTATTCTTCGCGGTGCCGATTGGCGCCCGGCTGCTGTCCAGCGTGCTGGGACGCAAACTGGGCTCTATTGCCACCGGCGGTGCCGTCGGCGGACTTGCATGGCTCTTTACCAGCAGTCTGCTGATAGGCAGCATCGCTGCCGTGGCCGGACTGATCTTTGCGCTTGTTGCAAGCCTGGGTTCGCTGGGTCGCGGCACCTCGTCGGGTTGGGGCGGCGGCACGGGCGGCTTCGGAACTGGCGGAGGTGGAGGCAGTTGGGGCGGTGGCGGCGGAGGCGGTGGCTTCAGCAGCGGTGGCGGAGGAGACTTTGGCGGCGGTGGCGCCTCGGGCGACTGGTAGACCTCATGATCAACAAGCTCAAACTTATTCTGCGACACCTGTGGCTGGACGCGTCCGACACACAGCGGGCCATTCCGCCCGACATGCTGGAGCGCCTGGCCAGGCGGGTGGCCGCCAGCGAAAAGCGCCACAGCGGCGAAGTCCGTATTTGCGTCGAATCATCCCTGCCTGTGAGCTACCTGCTGCGGCTGGGCCGGCACACCACGCTCGGGCAGCTGACGCGGCAGCGGGCCATCACGCTATTCGGCAAGCTGCGCGTCTGGGACACCGAGCACAACAACGGCGTACTGATTTACCTGCTGCTGGCCGAGCACGCGATTGAAATCGTGGCGGACCGCGGCCTGAACCAACATGTGAGCCCGGCGCAATGGCAGGCCATGGTGGCGCACATGTCAGCGGCTTTTCAGGAGGATCGCTACGAAGACGGTTTGACGCAAGCGCTGGAAGAAACCTCCGCCGTATTGATGACCCACTTCGCCAC
>JBKJIV010000022.1:0-5613 GCA_046598365.1 Polaromonas sp.
GGGACCCGGACCATCGGGTCGCCTTTCTTTTCCTTAGGTTTCTTTGGCGAAGCAAAGAAAAGTAAGTCGCCCGCCGGGGCGAGACCCGGCTTGTATGAATACCCACAGCCGCGGCAAGCTTGCACAGGCTTCGACAGGCTCAGCCCGAACGGAACGGAAGTAGGAAGCAGCCATGGATCCCGGATCAAGCCCGGGATGACAAACGGGAGACTAAATCTCGATCTTGCTACCCAACTCCACCACAGAGTTATTAGGCAAATTCAAAAAATCCGCAGCTCCACTTGCGTTGTGATGCATCTGCGCAAACAACTTCTCGCGCCACTGCGCCATGCCCCCGCCTATGGTCGGCACCACCACATCGCGCGACAGGAAGTAGCTGGTTGTCATGTTGTCCAGCTCGCAGCCGCGTCCGCGCATCTGCTGCAGCGCCTTGGGAACGTCGGGGTCGTTTTTGAAGCCGTAGTGAATCACCACCTGCCAGCAATGGTGCCCAAGCGACTCAATGGCCAGTCGTTTGTCCAGTCCGATCCACGGCACCTCATGGTTGCGTACGGTCACAAACAGGTTGTTCTCATGCAGCACCTTGTTGTGCTTGAGGTTGTGGAGCAAGGCATTGGGCACCGTGCCAGGTTCGGCTGTGAGAAAAACTGCGGTGCCTTCGACCCGCACCGGTGGGCTGATAAAGACCGCTTCGAGAAAACCGGGCAAATCAATCGCGTCGGCGCGAAGCTTGTCGTTGAGCATGGCGCGACCCTGCTTCCAGGTCATCATCAAGGTGAAGATGATGCCGCCAATGACCAGCGGAAACCAGCCGCCCGCAAACAGCTTCATCAGGTTCGACGCGAAAAATGCAAAATCAACCACGAAGAAAATGCCGGTGGAAGCCAGGCAAAGCCAGAGCGGGTATTTCCAGCCGTAGCGAATCACGTAAAAAGTCAAAATCGTCGTGATCAGCATGTCCGTGCAGACCGCAATGCCGTAGGCCGCCGCCAGATTGCTGGACGAACGGAACATGACCACGGCGAGCACGATGGTGACAAACAAGCCCCAGTTCACCATCGGGATGTAGATCTGGCCCGTATCTCGAACGCTGGTGTGCTGGATGTTCAGGCGCGGCAGGTAACCGAGCTGGATCACCTGTTTGGTGACGCTGAAGGCACCGGTGATCAAGGCTTGCGACGCGATCACGGTAGCCATGGTGGCCAGCAGAACCAGGGGAAGCAGCGCCCACTCGGGCGCCATCAGGTAAAACGGGTTTTTGACCGCCCCCGGATTGCTCAGCAACAACGCGCCCTGTCCAAAGTAGTTGAGAGTCAAAGAAGGCATGACCACCATGAACCAGGCCAGGCGAATCGGCTTTTTCCCGAAATGGCCCAAGTCGGCATACAGGGCCTCGGCACCAGTAACGCACAAAACCACCGCGCCCAGGATGATGAAGGTGGTGCCGGGGTTGAACCACATGAACATCACCGCGTAGTGCGGGCTCAACGCTTTGAGAATGACCGGGTTGGTGATGATTTGGGCGATGCCCAGCACCGCCAGCACGGTAAACCAGACCAGCGTGATGGGTCCGAAAAATTTGCCGATGCCGGCGGTCCCACGTTTCTGCACGGCAAACAATACAAACAGGATGACAAGCGTGATGGGGATCACGTAATCCTTGAAGGCCGGGGAAATGATCTCCAGCCCTTCAACTGCGGAAAGCACCGAGATGGCTGGGGTGATGACGCCATCCCCGTAAAACAGCGAGGTTCCGAAAATGCCGATGATCAGCAACACCCGCCGCAGCTCCGGCTTGTCTTTCACCGCCTGTGAAGCCAGCGCCAGCATGGCGACCAGACCGCCCTCGCCGCCGTTGTCGGCGCGCAGCACCAGCACCACGTATTTGATCGACACGATCACCGTGAGCGTCCAGAAGAAGATGGACAGGATGCCGTAAACGTTGTCTGGCGTGAATGCGACGTGCCCGGAGCCAAAGACTTCCTTGACGGCATACAGGACGCTGGTTCCGATGTCGCCGTAGACGACACCGATGGCGCCGAGGGTCAGCGCCGCGAGTGATGATTTTTTACTGGACACAAAAAATTCCCGCTTTGGCTGGGTCAGCAGTCTGCTCCCCAGCCACGGGAAGGGTTACCTTGGGGAACGCTATTTTGCGCCTCAGCCCGGGTAGCGCAAGTCGGCCATGACGCCTAAACGCGAAAATGCCGATTTTTGTTGCAGTGCAACAACTCGTAACAAAACCCAACTCCAGCGCGACCAGGCGTTTTGCTGCCATTTCCATAGCAAACTACCTCTACCCACCATGGGACCGGTGCCAATGGGCTGCCAAAAATCAGGCAAAAAGAGCCTAAACGGCCCTTTTTCAGTCGTAGACCTCGGCGTCCGGGTCTGTGGCTTCCAACTCATAGCTGGCGGCCAACATGGCCAGGCGGCCGATCACGCCATACATATAGAAGCGGTTGGGCCCGCTGGAGCCCGGTTTTTCACCCGGCTGTGGCAGCCGCCCGCTGTCGGCAAAAGCCAGCGGCACAAAGCTGGAGCCTGGCGCGTTGAGGTTTTCATCAATGCCCCGGTCCGCATGCACCCGGTAAAAACCGCCCACCACGTAGCGGTCCATCATGTAGACCACCGGCTCGGCCACCGCGTCGTTGATGCGCTCGTTGGTTTGCACACCTTCCTGGATGATGACCTCTGACAGCGCCTGGCCGTCCTTGGTGGTGCTCATCTTGTTTTTGGTCTTGCGGTTGACCTCATCCAGGTCCTTGACGTCGCGCACCGTCATGATGCCCATGCCGTAAGTTCCGTTGTCGGCCTTGACGATGACAAACGGCTTTTCGTTGATGCCGTATTCCTTGTACTTGCGCTTGATCTTGGTCAGCAGCGCGTCGACATTGGTTCTCAAGCATTCCATGCCCGAGCCTTCCGCGATATTGACTTCGCCGCACTTGGCAAACATGGGGTTGATCAGCCACGGATCAGCGCCCAGCAGTTTGGCAAAACGCTTGGCCACTTCTTCATAGGCCTGGAAGTGTCGCGACTTGCGGCGTACCGACCAGCCGGCATGCAAGGGCGGCAGCAGGTACTGCTCATTAAGGTCCTCCAGCATGCCTGGCGCGCCAGCGGACAAGTCGTTGTTCAGCAAGATGGTGCAGGGGTCAAAATCTTTCAGCCCCAGACGCCGGTCCGTGCGAATCAGCGGCTCCAGCGTGATTTGCTCACCCGTCGGAAGGGTCAGGGTTGTGGGCTCCTTGATCTCGGGACTGAGCGAACCAAAACGCACATTGAGGCCAGCCTGATGAAAGATGCGCTTGAGCTGCAACACGTTCGACAGATAAAAGGTGTTGCGCGTGTGGTTCTCGGGCACCACCAGCAGGTTGCGCGCTTCAGGACAGATTTTTTCGATAGCCGCCATCGCTGCCTGCACGGCCAGGGGCAGCATTTCGGGGGTCAGGTTGTTCCAGCCGCCCGGGTAGAGGTTGGTGTCCACCGGCGCCAGCTTGAAGCCCGCATTGCGGATATCGACCGAGCTGTAAAACGGCGGCGTGTGCTCCATCCACTCCAGCCGGAACCAGCGCTCAATGGCTGGCGTGGTGTCGAGAATGCGCTGCTCTAACTCGTTGATGGGGCCGTTCAGGGCGGTGATGAGGTGCGGAACCATGGAATCCTCTGGATAGAAATGCGGCAAACAGAAGAGCTTGGGCCGAAAGGCCCGGCTTCAAGCGGGACGGCAGGCTTAGTCCGCTACCGGCAGCTGACAAGCTTACTAGGCTTTCAGGCAAAGTTGATGTGCGCCAGACACGGGTCTTCTAAATGGATGGCCAGCAGGTTAATGCCGACCTGCACGTTTTTGTAGCCCTGCTCGTCCAGCAGCCGTTTCAGCGCCGCCACATCCGTCTTGATGGTTTCGATCAGCATCATCGGCTTGTAGCTCGCAATGGATTTCAGGGCCCCGGCCAGGCCTTCGAGCTCCATGCCTTCAATGTCCAGCTTGAAAAAATCCAGTCGGCTCAAACCCAGTCCATCGACCGTGATCATTTTGACTGGCTGCCCTCCGGCGGGCGAATAATCGATGGTCTGGCCAATGAATTCGTTCTTCGCGCTTTGGCGTAACTCCAGCGAGCCAAAACTGGCAGGCTTGGAATAATCTGGCTTGGGAACGCTGATGCTGCCTTCTTCGGCGCCCAGCGCGGCATGGTGCAGCGTGGCGTTGAAACAGTTGTTGATCGCAATGTTGCCGGCCAGCGCGTAAAACACCCGCTCCTGTGCCTCCACCGCAATGACCTGACCCCAGCCGTGCATGTGTTTGGCCCACTCGACGGTATGCACACCGATGTTGGCGCCGCCATCAATAGCGACCACGCCGTCACCGTGAACCTGCCGCCGCAAGCTGAGCATGTCCAGGGCAAGCTGCACTTCCTGCGGATCGAAATACGAGCTCTCAAAAATCTGATGCCCGACGCCATAACCCCGCTTGTCATCGACCATGCGGTAGTCGTTGCGATTGACGATCATGGTGCCGTGTCCGGAAGACACCAGGACGAAGGGCAAGGGACGGGGAATGGCTTTCATGGAGGCCCGAGCAAGATCACCGGGACAGGGGATGCGTCAAACCCGCACCTCGCCATTGCCCAGCACAACGTATTTCAGCGAGGTCAGGCCCTCAATGCCCACTGGCCCACGGGCGTGAAATTTGTCGGTGGAGATACCGATTTCGGCGCCCAATCCAAACTCAAAACCGTCAGCGAAGCGGGTGCTCGCATTCACCATCACGCTGGCCGAATCGACCTCACGCAAAAATTGCTGCGCATGTTGGTGATCCCGTGTGAGGATGGCGTCGGTGTGGTGGCTTGAGTATTGGTTGATGTGAGCAATCGCTTCATCGACCCCCGCAACCACCTTGATGCTGATGATGGGCGCCAGATATTCTTCGTACCAGTCCTGCTCGGCGGCGCCTTTGACATTCGCGCCGTGCACCTTGGCAAGAATGGCCTGTGCTTCGGCATCGCAGCGCATTTCAACGCCCTTGGCTGCGTAAATCGCGCCTATCTTCGGCAGAAAATCAGCCGCCACGCCACGCGCCACCAGCAATCCTTCGCTGGCATTGCAAGGGCTGTACTTTTGGGTCTTAGCGTTGTCGGCCACCGTCACGGCCATCGCGATGTCGCAAGGATCGTCCACATAAACATGGCAGTTGCCGTCCAGGTGTTTGATGACAGGCACTTTGGCGTCACGGCTGACCCGCTCAATCAGGCCCTTGCCACCGCGCGGGATGATCACATCCACGTATTTCGGCATGGCAATCAGGATGCCGACCGCCTCCCGGTCAACCGTCGGCACCAATTGCACTGCATCGGCCGGCAAGCCGGCGGTTGTCAGTGCCTGCTGCACCAGCGCGGCCAGCGCCTTGTTCGATTCGATGGCTTCGGAGCCGCCGCGCAAAATACAGGCATTGCCGCTCTTGATGGCCAGCGATGCCGCCTCAATCGTCACGTTCGGGCGACTTTCGTAAATCATGCCAAAAACACCGATGGGCACACGCATCTGGCCCACACGGATACCGCTGGGCTGCTGTTTCATGCCGATGATCTCGCCGATCACATCGGGCATGGC
>JBKJIV010000118.1:0-23697 GCA_046598365.1 Polaromonas sp.
GTTAAAAAAATGTAGAAATAGCATCTGGCGCGTTCGGTCGGCCCTGCGCGCCGCCCGAACCAGATCAATGCGATGTCGCCTGGCACTCAGTCACCGTAGGGGCCGGCAACCACGAACACGCCGCCCTGAAACTGCACCACCGGATCGCTCAGGTCCGGCGGAGGCGTTCGGGCCAAGACGGCCTCGCGGAACACGTCGGAGCTGTCTTGCGCCGCATAGCCGATGTGCCGCGCCAGGCTGTTATCCCACCAGGTCACGGCGTTGTCGGACATGCCGAAAATAATGCTGTGGCCCAGCACAGGCGTGGTCAAGCAGGCGGTGATGAGGCGGTGCAGGTCGTCAAAGCTGAGCCATGAGGCCAGCATGCGCCTGTCTTTGGGCTCGGGAAAGGACGAGCCTATGCGCACACAGGCGGTCTCGATGCCGTAACGGTCAAAGTAAAACCGCGACAGGTCTTCACCAAAGGCTTTGCTCAAGCCATACAGGCCGTCAGGCCGGGGCGGCGCATCGGCGTTGATGGTTTCGCTCTGCCGGTAAAAACCGGTGACATGGTTGGAACTGGCAAACACCACGCGCTTGACGCCATGCTTGCGGGCCGCTTCGTAGAGGTTGTAGAGACCCAGAATATTGGCCTGCAGAATGGGGCCAAAAGGACCTTCTACCGAGACACCACCCAAGTGAACAATGGCATCAACACCCTGCACCATGGCGTCAACAGCAGCGGCGTCGGCCAGGTCAGCCATCACCACTTCTTCATTCTTGCCTGCAGCGCCAAACGCCACGCGGTCTGAAAGCCGCAGCGTGCTGCAGTTGGCTTTGAGGCGCTCACGCAGGGCCTGCCCCAAGCCACCCGCGGCACCGGTCAAAAGCAGTTTTTTATGGACCTTGATCGTCATGAAAATCTTTGTTGAAAACTCTGTTGAAGCAAACACTGGACTTTTCTATCAGTTTTGCTACAGTTCATTTGTCACTTTACACATCAGTCATATGTTGTCTGATGACTAGAATTTTAGTGGTGCGCTGTAGCCTGTCAAGAGTTTTTACCGCCCATAAGGGCAAACCCCTAGCCGAGAAAAGTCCATGGAATCGACCCTCACCGTTTTGCCCGCCCATGAGGCCCCGCGCCTGCGGCGCCCCCGCGGGCTGGTGACGGAAATCGTTGAAAGCCTCGCGGGGAGCATTCGCGAAGGCCAACTCCAGCCCGGCGACAAGCTGCCGACGGAGGCTGAGATCATGGTCCGTTTTGAGGTGAGCCGAACGGTTGTGCGCGAGTCCATTTCGAAACTGCAGGCCTCCGGGCTGGTTGAAACCCGGCACGGCATTGGCACCTTCGTGATTCCAAACAAGGATGCGGGAAACTTCCGGATTGCCCCTGCTGACTTTGCAACCGTAGCTGATGTCATCTCGGTGCTTGAATTGCGTATCAGCCTGGAAACCGAGGCTGCCGGGCTGGCTGCGCAGAGGCGCACGACCGAACATCTTGAAGGTCTTGCCACTGCTCTGCGGGCTTTCCAGGACGCAATCCACGGCGACAGCGACACCGTTCCACCGGACTTTCAGTTCCACATGGAAGTGGCGCGCGCCACGGGTAACCGTCACTTCGAAGATCTGATGACCTATCTGGGCACGATGATCATTCCACGCACGCGGGTCAACACGCCGCAAAGCGCACCTGAAGGCCGGCTCGCCTACCTGCAGCGCGTTAACGGTGAGCATGAAAATATCTATAACGCGATTCGCAGCCAGGATGCCGAAGCGGCGCGTGCAGCCATGCGCACCCACTTGTCGAATAGCCGCGAGCGTTTGCGCAAAGGTCAAAGCGCCCCGCCCACCGCAGGTTAAACGAGGCTGCGCGGCGAATATCTGACTAGGGTATTCCCCTATCTTTTGGGTTTATGCGCAGTTGTACGATGTCTGATCATTTAAAGAGAGATCCAACGTAGCCATGCCTGACTCCAGCCCCTCCTCGCGTCATCCCACCCAAACCCCGCGCATCACCGGTCTTCAAGTCATCCCGGTGGCAGGCCAGGACAGCATGTTGCTCAACCTGAGCGGCGCACACGCACCGTTTTTCACGCGCAACCTGCTCTTACTGACGGACAGCTCCGGCCGAACCGGCGTAGGCGAGGTGCCCGGCGGTGAAAAGATCCGCAAGACGCTGGAAGATGCCCGGTCCCTGGTTGAAGGCCAGACTCTCGGTGACTGGAACAAGATCCTGAACAGCATGAGGAGCGGTTTCGCTGACCGCGACAGCGCTGGCCGTGGCAGCCAGACTTTCGACCTGCGCGTCACCATTCATGCGGTAACTGCAGTGGAAAGCGCCTTGCTTGACCTACTGGGCCAGTTTCTCAACGTGCCGCTCGCCGCGCTCCTGGGCGACGGTCAACAGCGGAACTCGGTGGAGATGCTGGGCTATCTGTTTTATGTCGGTGACAAAGGCAAAACCGACTTGCCCTACGCCAGTGACCCCGGCGCCGGCGACGACTGGCTGCGCCTGCGCCACGAGCCCGCAATGGACGCCAAAGCGGTGGTGCGACTGGCCGAAGCCGCATTCCAGCGTTATGGCTTCAAGGATTTCAAGCTCAAGGGCGGTGTGCTGCGCGGCGAAGATGAAATCGAAGCCATCGTGGCCTTGTCCGAGCGTTTTCCGGATGCACGCATCACGCTGGACCCCAACGGAGGCTGGCTGCTGAAAGACGCCGTGCGGCTGTGCCGCGACCGGCACAAAGAGCTGGCCTATGCGGAAGACCCCTGCGGTGCTGAAGGCGTGTTCTCGGGCCGCGAAGTGATGGCCGAGTTTCGCCGCGCCACTGGTCTGATGACAGCCACCAACATGGTGGCCACCGACTGGCGGGAGATGGCGCACACCATCTCCTTGCAGTCTGTCGATATTCCGCTGGCAGACCCGCACTTCTGGACGCTGCAGGGCTCGGTGCGCGTGGCGCAGATGTGCCAGACCTGGGGCCTGACCTGGGGATCACACTCGAACAATCACTTTGATGTATCTCTGGCCATGTTTACCCACGTGGCAGCTGCGGCGCCGGGCAAGGTCACGGCCATCGACACCCACTGGATATGGCAGGACGGCCAGCGCTTGACGAAGAAGCCGCTGCAAATTGTCGATGGCAGCGTGGCCGTGCCGACAACACCAGGCCTGGGCGTAGAGCTGGACATGGTCGAGGTTGAAAAAGCCCACCAGATCTATCTCAAACATGGCTTGGGCGCACGTGATGACGCCGTGGCCATGCAGTACCTGATTCCGGACTGGAAATTCAACAACAAAATGCCCTGCATGGTTCGCTAAGGCCTGCAGACAAGGCCATGGGCACCACAGACACCTCACGAATGCGGATTGCCGTTATTGGCGCGGGCGTGTCGAGCGCGCCGCACTTCCTGAGCCTGCAAGACCTGAGCGCTGAACTCGAGCTGGCGTATGTGCTTGCTCGCAGCCCGGCACGACTCACCACACTCAACGTACCTACCGGTGTCAAAAAAAGCACCCGGCTCGAAGATGTTCTGCAGGACCCCACCATTCAAGCGGTCGTGGTCCTGACCCCTCCGAATACCCACCTGGAAATCGTGCAGCGCCTGGCGCTGGCAGGCAAACATGTGCTGGTTGAAAAACCGCTCGAAATCAGCACGGACAAAGCCCAGCAGATGGTAGACATCTGCGAGCAAAACGGCGTGAAGCTGGCTGTGATGTTGCAGCACCGCATGCGTGACGCCGCGGTGGCATTGAGGCAACTGGTCGCAGGCGGCACTCTGGGGGACCTGGTCGGTGCGTCTGCCAGCATCCGATGGTGGCGGCCCCAAAGCTACTACGACGAACCGGGCCGGGGTACCTATGCCCGTGATGGCGGCGGGGTGCTGATGACGCAGGCCATTCATACGCTGGATCTGTTGCTTTGCCTAACGGGTATGCCGGACAAGGTGATCGCACTTGCCAGCACCAGCGCCATGCACCGCATGGAATCCGAAGACACTGTCACCGCTGTCCTGCATTTTCCCAATGGCGCACTGGGCAGCATTGATGCAACAACCGCCGCTTATCCTGGTTTTCCGGAGCGTATCTGCCTGAATTTTACGCAGGGTACGGCGACACTGGAAGCTGGAGAGTTGCACGCCGAGCTTATGGACGGTCAAAAAATACATGCCGGAGCGAGGCAATCCACCGGATCAGGTGCAAACCTGATGGCTTTCGACCATCAGGCCCACCGTGCCGTGCTCAGCGATTTTGTGCAGGCCATACGCACAAACGGCGAGCCCACCACCTCCGGGCGCTCAGCCCTGAGGGTTCAACAGCTGATTGCAGCAATGATCGAATCATCAAGCCGCGCAGCTGCCGTTTGCCTGGACAACTGAGCACGGGCAAACGCGGCCCACGACGCGTGCGCAGGGACTTACTCCATTCGACGTATTTTTTCAAGCCGTTTTGTCTGGAAGACTACACCCTATGGGCAAAGTTAGCTATAAAACCAGTAGCAGTGCAAAAATTGAGCTATATTTCTGCCTGAGCGCGTGCTTACCAATTAACTATGAAAAAACGTGACCAGGAGATTTCCCCCATGAGTGCCAAAGAAAATGTTGCTGTCGGCCAGCTGTTTGAATTGCTTGAAGCGCGCTATGCGTTGCGCGTCCTCTGGGCACTCAAAGATGGTCACCCGCAAACTTTTCGGCTGTTGCAGGACAGCGTTGGCAGCATCACTCCAAACACCCTGAACACCCGCATCAAAGAGTTGCGTGCAGCCGGCCTGATGGGTCACGGCACCGATGGCTACATCGTCACAAGCTTGGGCGCCGACCTGCTTAAGCGGCTCAACGACATGCAGGCATTTGCCGGCAAGTGGGCGCTCAGCCAGCTCAAGGCAGGCAGCACGGTCAAGAAGAAATAAGCAACTGCGATCCGCCAAAAAGACAGGCCTTGCGCCTGTCTTTTTAGTTGAAAGTCCGCTGCAAGCAACGCCAAGCCCCGCATACCCAAGGCATACCAAGGCGCACCTGTAGCCAAACTCCTCAGTCTCACCCAACCCGGCAGGGGCGCATCGCGCTGCAAGGCACAATCCCTTGTCTTGAAAAGGGCTTTGCTGCCCCCAGCTAGCCTCCTTGTCCCTTTGAATAAGCTATTTTCCGCCATGCCTGACAACCAACAAACCGAACAAAATCAAGAACTTACGGGCGCCCCCAGCCCTGAGGAACTGGAAGCAGCCCAAGCAGCCAATGAGGCTGACGCGCTGACGGCAGCGCAAGCCGATGTGGCCCTGCTCCAAGCCAAAAATACCGAACTGGCTGACAACTACCTGCGGGCCAAGGCCGAGGCTGAAAACGCCCGCCGCCGCGCCGACGATGAGATTGCCAAGGCACGCAAGTTTGCGGTTGAGAGTTTTGCCGAAAGCCTGCTGCCGGTGACCGACAGCCTGGAAGCCGGCTTGGCCATCAAGGAAGCCTCGCCGGAGCAGCTCCGCGAAGGCGCGGAAGCGACCCTCAAGCAACTCAAAAGTGCACTTGAGCGCAACCGTGTACTGGAGATCAATCCTGCTGCGGGAACCCGGTTTGACCCGCACCAGCATCAGGCCATCAGCGTAGTGCCCGCCGAGCAGGAAGCCAATACGGTGGTTAGCGTTCTGCAAAAAGGTTACCTCATCGCCGACCGCGTTTTGCGCCCCGCGCTGGTGACTGTGGTCGCACCCAAATAGGCCAAAAAAAGCGGTTGACGCACTTGAAGTTGGAAAAGTTATCCACAAGTCATTAACACTAGCCTTTCAGGGTTGACCGAGCATTCGGTCACCCATTCAAATTTTTAACGAATCAAAAAGCAGGAGTCATCATGGGAAGAATCATCGGCATCGATCTGGGCACCACCAACAGCTGCGTGTCTGTCATGGAAGGCAACACGCCCCGCGTCATTGAAAACTCGGAAGGCGCGCGCACCACGCCCTCTATCGTCGCCTACCAGGAAGATGGCGAAGTGCTGGTCGGCACGTCGGCCAAGCGCCAGGCCGTCACCAACCCCAAAAACACGCTGTACGCTGTCAAACGCCTGATCGGCCGCAAGTTCAGCGAAAAAGAAGTGCAAAAAGACATCGCGCTCATGCCTTACGCCATCGTGGCTGCCGACAACGGTGACGCCTGGGTGGAAGTACGCGGCAAAAAACTGTCGGCCCAGCAAGTCAGTGCCGACATCCTGCGCAAGATGAAAAAGACCGCCGAAGACTATCTCGGCGAACCGGTCACCGAAGCAGTGATCACGGTGCCTGCCTACTTCAACGACGCTCAGCGCCAGGCGACCAAAGACGCTGGCCGCATCGCGGGCCTGGATGTCAAACGCATCATCAACGAGCCCACCGCTGCTGCCCTGGCCTTTGGTCTGGACAAGCAGGAAAAAGGCGACCGCAAAATTGCTGTGTATGACCTGGGCGGCGGCACCTTCGACATCTCCATCATCGAGATTGCCGATGTCGATGGCGAAAAACAATTTGAAGTGTTGTCCACCAACGGCGACACCTTCCTCGGCGGCGAAGACTTTGACCAGCGTGTCATCGACTACATCGTGGCCGAGTTCAAGAAAGAAAGCGGCATCGACCTGTCCAAAGACGTCGTGGCCCTGCAGCGCCTGAAAGACTCGGCCGAAAAAGCCAAGATCGAGCTGTCGAATAGCGCACAGACCGAAGTCAACATTCCCTACATTGCACACGACCCGGCGTCTGGCCCCAAGCATTTGCTGGTCAAACTCAGCCGCGCCAAGCTTGAGAGCCTTGTTGACGAACTGATTGAGCGCACGATTGCACCTTGCCGCACTGCGATGAAGGACGCTGGCCTAAGCGTGTCCGACATCCATGACGTGATTCTGGTCGGCGGCCAGACCCGCATGCCCAAGGTTCAGGAGAAGGTCAAGGAGTTCTTCGGCAAGGAGCCGCGCAAGGACGTGAACCCTGACGAGGCCGTGGCCGTGGGCGCCGCCATTCAGGGTCAGGTACTCTCCGGTGACCGTACCGACGTGCTGCTGCTCGACGTCACACCGCTATCCCTGGGTATTGAAACCATGGGTGGCGTGATGACCAAGATGATCAAGAAAAACACGACCATCCCGACCAAGTTTGCACAGACCTTCTCGACCGCTGAGGACAATCAGCCGGCAGTGACCATCAAGGTCTATCAAGGTGAGCGTGAGCTGGCGACGGGCAACAAGGCATTGGGCGAGTTCAACCTCGAAGGCATTCCACCAGCGTCACGCGGCACGCCGCAGATCGAGGTGTCATTCGACATCGACGCCAACGGCATCTTGCATGTCGGCGCCAAGGACAAAGGTACGGGCAAAGAGAACAAGATCACGATCAAGGCCAACTCTGGTTTGTCTGAAGCCGAAATCCAGCAGATGGTGAAAGACGCCGAGCTCCACGCGGCAGACGACAAGGTGCGGGTCGAGTTTGTACAGGCCAAAAATAATGCCGAGGCCATGGTGCACAGCGTGAAGAAATCGCTGGTTGAGTACGGCGACAAACTCGACGCTGGCGAAAAGGAAAAAATCGAAGCCGCCATCAAGGACATGGAAGAAGCCCTCAAGGGCGAAAGCAAGGATGCCATTGAAGCGAAAAACGCAGCCCTGATGGATGCCAGCCAGAAGCTGGGCGAAAAAATGTATGCGGACATGCAGGCCTCACAAGCCGCGCAGGGTGGCGAAGCAGCGGGAAGCGAAGACGCTGCGGCCAAGCCGGCGGCCGACGACAATGTGGTGGACGCAGAAGTCAAGGAAGTCAAAAAGGGTTGATCCATTGCTGGATGCAGGCCTCAGGGCAGCAGAGCGGAATCGGGGGATTTTCTTCCGCATTCCGCTTTGCCACTTACGGGCTTGGAGAGCTTTCTAACTGAACACGCAATTTCATGGCCATCAAAAAAGATTACTACGACACGCTCGGCGTCCCCAAAAATGCCAGCGATGAAGACATCAAGAAAGCCTATCGCAAACTGGCGATGAAGCACCACCCTGACCGCAACCAGGGCGACAGCAGCAAAGCGGCTGAGGAAAAATTCAAAGAAGCCAAAGAGGCTTACGAGATGCTTTCCGACGGGCAAAAACGGGCTGCCTACGACCAGTACGGCCACGCGGGTGTAGACCCCAACCGCGGTGGCGGCCCGGGTGCAGAAGGTTTTGGCGGTTTCGCAGAAGCCTTTGGTGATATTTTTGGTGACGTGTTTGGCGGCCAGCAAGGTGCCCGCGGCGGTCAGCGCGGAGGCCGTCAGGTTTACCGCGGTGGCGACCTGAGTTACGCGATGGAAGTCACGCTGGAAGAAGCCGCCACTGGCAAAGATGCGCAAATCCGCATCCCAAGCTGGGACGACTGCAACACCTGCCACGGCACCGGCGCCAAGCCTGGTACCAAGGTGGTGACCTGCACCACCTGCCACGGCCACGGCGTGGTCCAGATGCGCCAGGGCTTCTTCAGCGTGCAGCAGACCTGCCCCCAATGCAAGGGCACCGGCAAGCTGATTCCCGAGCCCTGCATGTCATGCCACGGCGTGGGTAAAACCAAAAACAACAAAACGCTGGAAGTCAAAATTCCTGCAGGCATCGACGGCGGCATGCGCATCCGGTCTACCGGCAATGGCGAACCCGGCACCAATGGCGGCCCTCCGGGCGACCTGTACATAGAGATCCGGCTCAAGAAGCACGACATCTTTGAGCGCGATGGCGACGACCTGCACTGCGTGGTGCCCATCGGTATGGCGGCTGCGGCCCTCGGTGGCGAAATTGAAGTCCCCACTCTGGCCGGCAAGGCAGCCATCGACATTCCTGAAGGCACGCAGACCGGCAAGCAGTTCCGTCTGCGTGGCAAAGGCGTCAAAGGCGTGCGCTCAAGTTACCCCGGCGACCTGTATTGCCACATCACCGTGGAAACACCGGTCAAGCTCACGGAGCATCAGCGCAAGCTCTTCAAGGAGCTGGACGAGTCCCTGAGGAAAGGTGGTGCCAAACATTCACCCACCGAAGAAACCTGGACTGACAAGCTCAAGGGCTTCTTCGCGCCCTGAGTGACACGCACCGACCGCTTTGCTTTTTATAGCAAGCAATGGCCCGAACTAGCGGGCACGCGTACTCGCACCTGAAGCGGTACCGCGCCCGACTCAAGGTTGTTGCGGGGCTGTCGGCGTCAATACAAAAGCTCCAGTAAAGTCCTCTGATGATTTCAGGGACTTCATGACAACTGCACTGACACCCAAACGCGAACTGTGGCTGCTCATCACGCTGGCCGGTATTCAGTTCACACACATCGTGGACTTTATGGTCATGATGCCGCTGGGACCCCAGTTCACCCAGCTTTTCAACATCAGCGATGCCAAGTTCGGCCTCTTGGTGTCGGCCTATACCTTCGCGGCCGGGGCGTCGGGATTGCTTGCCTCCTTGTACGTGGACCGCTTTGGTCGCAAAAAACTGCTTCTGGCCCTGTACGTGCTTTTCGCCCTGGCCACCCTGGCCTGCGGGCTTGCCCCCACCTATGACACGCTGATGCTGGCGCGCATTGCAGCCGGCACCTTTGGCGGCGTGATGGCGGCGATGACGCAAACCATCGTGGCAGACGTGATTCCGTTTGAACGGCGCGGCCGGGCCATGGCGGTTGTGATGTCCTCCTTTTCCGTCGCTTCGGTGGCGGGCGTTCCCATCGGTTTGTTTCTGGCCGCGCGCTTCGGCTGGCACGCGCCGTTTTTTGCAATTGCGGCTACCTCCGCGCTGCTTGCATTGGGCGCCTGGCTCACCCTGCCGCCTCTGACAGAGCACTTGAAGCAGGAACGAAAATCGCCAATGGCCAGCATTGTTCAAGTGCTCAAGGACCGCAACCATCAAAAGGCGTTTGGCTTCACCGCCTTGCTGATGTTTGGCGGATTCGCATTGATCCCTTACATCACCATTTTTGTCACCACCAACGGCGGCTTCAGCGTCGCGCAAGTGCCTTACATCTACCTCTGTGGTGGCGCCGCCACCCTGGTCACCGCACGGTACATCGGCCGGCTCACAGATTCGGTAGGCAAGGCCAAAATGTTCAGCATCATGGCCGTGTTTTCTGTTGTGCCCATGCTGGTGTTAAGCCAGAGTGCCGGGTTCGCGGTGTGGGGCATTTTGATCGTGTCCACAATGCTGTTCATCGGCATGAACGGGCGCATGGTCCCGGGCATGGCACTTGTGAGCAGTGCCGCCAACCCCCAGCTGCGCGGCACTTTCATGGCGCTCAACTCCTCCGTGCAATCAGCGGCCATGGGCGCCGCTGCCTTTGTCGGAGGCCTGATCATCAGCCGCGACGCGCAGGGCCTGGTGCAGCACTTCTGGGGCAACGCGCTGGTTGGGGTTATCGCAACTGGTTTCAGCCTCTGGCTGGTGGGGCGCCTGCATCTCTACGGCGCGCCGCTAGCCTCCCCTTCAGGCCGCGCCGCCTGATTTCCGATCAACCAAACCTTGGGTCATCATGAAAACAAAAGCTGCCGTCGCCTGGAAATCGGGGGAACCCCTCACCATCGAAACCGTCGATTTGCAAGGACCCCAATTCGGCGAAGTCCTGGTCGAAATCAAGGCTACCGGCATCTGCCACACCGACTACTACACGTTATCCGCCGCAGACCCGGAGGGCATCTTCCCGGCGATCCTTGGTCATGAGGGTGCGGGGATCGTGGTCGATGTCGGACCCGGTGTGACCACACTCAAAAAAGGCGATCACGTCATTCCGCTGTACACGCCAGAATGCCGCCAGTGCAAGTTCTGCCTGTCACGCAAAACCAATCTGTGCCAGCTGATACGGGGAACACAAGGCAAGGGCCTGATGCCCGACGCCACCAGCCGCTTCAGCCTGGACGGCAAGCCGATTTTTCACTACATGGGCACCAGCACATTCAGCAACTACACCGTCGCACCAGAAATTTCGCTGGCGAAGATCCGCAAAGACGCGCCGTTTGACAAGGTCTGCTACATCGGCTGCGGCGTGACCACCGGCATTGGTGCGGTGCTGTTCACTGCCAAGGTCGAGGCCGGCGCAAATGTTGTTGTCTTTGGTCTGGGCGGGATTGGTCTGAACGTGATTCAGGGCGCGAAGATGGTGGGCGCCGACAAAATCATTGGTGTGGATATCAACCCCGCGCGCGAGGACATGGCGCGCAAATTCGGCATGACGCACTTCATCAACCCCAAGGAGACCGAAAACGTCGTCGATGCCATCGTGCAACTGACCGACGGCGGCGCCGACTACAGCTTTGAATGCATAGGCAACACGAAGGTCATGCGCCAGGCGCTCGAATGCACGCACAAGGGCTGGGGCCGCAGCATCATCATCGGTGTGGCCGAAGCGGGCGCTGAAATCAGCACCCGGCCTTTCCAGCTGGTGACGGGCCGCAAATGGGAAGGCTCGGCTTTCGGCGGCGCGCGTGGCCGTACTGACGTGCCGAAAATTGTCGACTGGTACATGGAAGGCAAGATCAACATCGATGACCTGATCACCCACACCATGCCGCTGGAGGACATCAACAAAGGATTTGATTTGATGAAACGCGGTGAGTCGATTCGCGGCGTGGTCATTTATTAACGGACCATGACCACAACACCGGAACTCCTCAGCCAACATGCCTGCTTCGGCGGCGTGCAGCGTTTTTACCAGCATGCCTCGCCCACCATCGGCCTGCCAATGAAGTTCTCGGTCTTTCTGCCGCCTCAGGCCATGATTGAAGACGCCGGCGGTCAAGTGCCTGCTCTGATCTACCTGGCCGGACTGACTTGCAATGAAGAAACCTTCATGGCCAAGGCGGGCGCGCAGCAGCTCGCCGCCTCGCTGGGCCTGGCGCTGATTGCCCCCGACACAAGCCCGCGCGGCGCCAATGTGGCCGGAGAGGCCGAGAGCTGGGACTTTGGCCTTGGCGCCGGTTTTTATCTGGATGCCACCCAGATGCCGTGGTCACAGCACTACCGCATGGAAGGCTACATCACCGCCGAGTTGCTGCCGCTTCTGCTCGCCAGCCTGCCCATCAGGCCCGAACGCATCGGTATTTTTGGCCATTCGATGGGTGGCCACGGCGCCCTCACGCTGGCGCTCAGGCACCCAGGCCTGTTCAAGTCAGTGTCGGCCTTTGCGCCCATTTGTGCGCCAAGTCAGTGCCCCTGGGGACGCAAGGCGTTTACCGGCTACCTGGGCGCAGATACCTCCGCGTGGGCTGCGCACGACGCCACAGCCCTGATAGGCCAGCTGCATACCGCGCCCTACCCTGGCGGCATCCTGATCGATCAGGGACTGGCAGACAAATTTCTGTCAGCGCAATTGCATCCGCATCTGTTTGAAGCCGCCTGTGAGAAGGCAGGCCAGGCGCTGCAACTGCGCCGGCATGCGGGCTACGACCATGGCTACTACTTCGTCGCCACCTTCATCGCCGACCACCTGAACCACCACGCGCGTCAACTGTCCGAATGAGGTATTTCAAAACAGGCTGGCTTGCGGCGTTGGCTGCACAGGCGGCCTGAACTGCCCCAGATCCAGCTCCACGCGCTGGCGGTTCAAACCCAGTCGGTGGCAGGTTTTTTCGAAGCGCTGTTTGATGAGATCGGCCCAGAGCCCGCTGCCTTTCATACGCGATGCAAAGTCGCTGCTGTAGTCCTTGCCACCACGCATCTCCTGGATGCGCGCCATGATGCGGTCTGCGCGCTGCGGGTAGTGCAGCTGCAGCCACTGCTTAAACAGCGGTGCCACCTCCCAAGGCAGCCGAATGACGGTGTAAAACGCCGAGCGCGCGCCGGCCTCCCACGCGGCCTCCAGCACCTTTTCCATGTCATCGTTGACAAACGGAATCTGCGGCGCAACGCTGACACCCACGGGCACGCCCGCGTCGGCCAGCGCCCGGATGGTACGCAGCCGCCGGTGCGGTGCTGAGGCGCGCGGCTCCAGCGTGCGCACCAGCGCCGCATCCAGCGTGGTGATGGTCACATAGACAGCAGCCAGCCTGTCGGCGGCCATGGGTGCGATGAGGTCGAGATCGCGCTCCACGCCGCTGGACTTTGTAACCAGAGAAAACGGATGGCGCACCCGCTGCAGCACCTCGATCACCGCGCGGGTCAGGCGCAGCTCACGCTCGGCAGGCTGGTAGCAGTCGGTGCCCGAGCCGATGTTGAGCAATTGGGGCACATAGCTGCGTTTGCCCAGATCAGCGCGCAACCTGTCGGCAATGTTGCGCTTGGCAATGATTTTGGTTTCAAAGTCGAGGCCCGGCGAAAGGTTGAGGTAGCTGTGGGTGGGCCGCGCATAACAGTAGATGCAGCCATGTTCGCAGCCTCGGTAGGGGTTCAGGCTGTAGTCAAAAAAGATGTCTGGCGAGTCGTTGCGCACAATGGCGCTGCGGGCATCTTCAAAGCTGACTTCGGTCTCCAGCTTGGGACTGCCTTCAGCCGCTTCGGCCTCCAGCGTGCCCCAGCCATCGTCCCATCCGGCGCGCAGGTCTTTCTCGAAGCGGTGCGCCAAGCGCGTGGCCGAGCCGCGGCCCTTGATGGCGTGAATGGGGATGACAACATCGGACATGGTGGCAAGCTGGCGGAGGAATAACTGTATGTATGACCAGTATATTCACTCTCCTGCTTTGCAGCAAGCTGCAAGCAGCCGCGCAATGGCGGCAAGCCCATATGCCGTGTGCTCCGGTGGCGCGCCGGTTTGTCCGGTTACCGGTCGCGGTCATGGACGCCTGAATTGACTGCCCACAGGCCGCCCCTTATGCTCGAGTCGTGGCAACCTCGATCACCGTGGACAGCGGCCCTCCGAAAGACCTGCTCAGCGCATGCATTGATGCATCTGGCCTGAGCTGGAAGCAGGCGGCGCTGTACGTGGCCGGTGTCCTGCTGCTGGCGCTATTTCTGGCCGCCTACCTGGATGGCTTTTTTGCGTCGGGAGTGGACTGGAGCTTTCGCAGCCAGGCGTATTTCGCGGTGCCTATCCCCTACGTGCTTGTACTGCTACCCATCGGCAAGCGCTTGTGGGAGCGCGCGATCGAGGGCATACAGCCCTTGCTCCCCGGGAACGAGTTGGCTGTCAAGGAACTCCCCGTCAATCGCAAGCGTGAAGTCATCGTTCTGCTGGTGGGCCTGCTTATCGGCATCCCCGGTGTGATGCTCTTGCTGGGGCGCGATGCAGGGCCAGGCCCTTGGACGACCGCCTACCTCGTCGGGACAGGCCTCACGGCTAACGTCCTGTTCGTCTGGTGCGTTTATCAGGGCGCGCTCGGCTCGCTGCGAATCGCCGCTCTATGCGCGCATGACTTGAAGATCGACCTGTTCCAGTCGAATGTGCTCACGCCGTTCGCGCGCTGGAGCCAGTTCGGCTCGATCGCCACCATTGGCATCATTGCGCTGACCTTGCCTTTGCAGACGCTGGAGACACTCAAGAGTCCGGGCATCATTCTCTCGTATTCAGGTCTGCTGTCGTTCGCAGTGCTGAGCTTCTTCCTCCCATTGCGGCGCATTCACGGCGCGCTGGTGCAATCCAAAATCAGCAAGCTGGCGGTGATCCGCGCCAACCTGCAGAAAGCCCGTACGGACCTCGAACTGCATGCGGGCAATGGCGGTACAAGCGATATCGCAGCGCTGCATGCCCGGTTTGCCGCCTGGAGTCTCTATGAGGAGCAGGTGAAGGCCGCGTCGACCTGGCCGTTTAACCACAGGATGGTGCGGCAGGTACTGGGTTCCACGCTGGTTCCCGTGCTTATCTATTACCTCAAAGTGGCGGGCGGCGTACTGTGGAAGCAACTGGTGCAGTGAACGGCGCCGCGGGAGTGAAGCCCGTTGCAGGCGGGTCGGCGCCTCTTCAAACGGGTACGTGCTGAAGCCGGGCTTCGACGTCCCGGTACGGCGCCTTGCCCGCCAGCATGCCCAACGCATCAGAGCCAAAGAATTGCGACGCTGCCATGTCAAGTCCGACGAGCCGGTTGATTACCAGCAGCAACCCTTCTGGCACGTGAGCGGCAAAGGAAGCTCAAACCGCTCTCCCCTGCGAACTGCCTGCGGGCCGTACTGATCGCCCGCATCCATGAGGTGCTCCCCCTCACGTGCAGCACTGCGTCGGGGCCATGCGCATCATCGCCTTTATCACCTTCAGCGCAGACATCCAAAAAATCCTGGAGCACATCGGCGTCGACCCCCGATAGCCGCGCATCACAGCGGCACGCGGGCCACCGCAGTGGGCTGGCTCAATCAGGGCGCACGCCTGCACGGCAGGAAAAGACGGGCCGGACCTTGGTCAGATCGTCAGCTACAGCTCAGCACCTGGACCGCAGGCTGGGCGTGGCGGCTTCGATAGGTGTCAGCAAGCGCTCCCACAGCCTCGGCCCAGGGTCGCGGCGAAAGGCGCCGAAGTGGCCCAGCGTCTTCAACCCCACCTGCGCCGGGCTGATGCTGTGGCGCTGCACAACCGCGTTGCGGAACTGCTCGGCCAGCGCATCGACGGCGGCGGCAGGTGCGAATGTCAGGTCATCGCTCACGTCCCACAGGTGCACCGGCACGACCAGCGCAGACGCGCTGCGGTACGGCTGCATGGCGGGGTCGGCAAAGGCCCAGCCGCGCTTGCGCCCCCACTGCGCCCACTGCCGCGCCACACCACCGGGCATCGCCTGGGCGCCAGGGCCCATGGCCCAGCCCGGCAGGTGGCCCGTCAAAGCCACCAGGCCCGGCACCCAGGCGCGAAAGAAGAACTCGGCTCCCCAGCGCCTCAGGCCTGGGTACAGGTACGGCTCACCAACCTGCGAGCCCACAGACAGCAGCGCATCCGCCCGCTCGACGCCGCGCGCAAAGCCGATGGAATTGCCGCCGAAACTGTGACCAACCAACAGCAAGGGCAGCCCGTGCGTGGCGCGGCGCGTTTCGGCAGCGGCCAGCGCTGCGCTCATGTCGAGGACGGCCCAGTCGCGCATCGTGCCGGTCTCCCGCCGCATTGGCCCGCGGCGCGAACCGGCAATGCCCCGATAGTCGTAGGTCAGCACGGCGTAGCCGCGCTCGGCAAGCCACTGCGCAAAGGCGCGGTAGTAGCCGCGTGGCACGCCGGCGGCGGAGCTCACCACGGCCACGGCGCGCGCTACGCCGGTGGGTGGCTCGAACCACGACGCGGCCAGGTGGCGTCCGTCATCGGCGATCAGATGTTGGGGCTCGGCACTGCCCGAGCCAACGGCTGGGCTGTCCGGGACGGCGGATGAAAATATCGTGGTTGTATTCATGAAGTGACTGTAGGCAAAGGCCTTCGAGTTGACTAGACTGGTTACCGTTGACACATTGGTGAGTAAGAATTGACAAAACATCCCTCCGCTTCCTCTCCTCGCCCCTTCCACCCCACGGGGCCGCGCTCGCCGCCCCAGCCCGACGCCAACGCGCTGGAGTTGATGGCGCGCATCATCGCCGCTGGCAGCTTTGCCCAGGCCGCGCGCGAGTTGGGCTTGACGCGCGCAGCCGTCAGCCGCCGCATTGCGTTCATCGAGCAGCAAGTGGGCGCGCCGCTGTTTGCACGCTCGACCCGAGCCTTGGGCCTGACCGAAACCGGTCGCCGCCTGGCCAGCCGCGCGCGCGCCGTGATGGAAGCCGCCGAATCGGCGCGGCGCGGCCTGCGTGCGCGTTCCGGCGACGGCCCGGGTCTGACCGGTACGCTGCGTCTGACCTCGGTGCCCAACTTCGGCCCGGCCGTGCTGGGTCCACTGCTGGCGCGCTTTCAGGCGCTGCACCCGGCCGTGCGCATCGAGTTGCGTCTGACCAACCGGCGCGTGGATCTGGTGAGCGAAGACATCGATGTGGCCTTTCGCGTGACGGACAAGCCGCCGCCCGACTGCGTGGCGCAGTCGGTGCTGCCCTTCGTGGTGCGCGCCTACGCTGCGCCGGTGCACGGCGTGCCACTGCGGTCACCGGCCGAGCTGGCCCACAACCGATGCCTGGTGCTTGGCTCGCAGGCCGACGAGTTGACGCTGGTGTGGCACCACAGTGGGCAAGGCCGTACCGAGGCCGTAACCCTGGCTCCCGCCATGCTGGGCGACGACAGTGGCACCCTGCAGGCCGCAGCACGTGCTGGAGGTGGCGTCTACTTTGCCGCCGACTATTGCGTCTCCGATGATCTGCAGCGCGGCCTGCTGGTGGATGCGCTACCGGGCTGGCATCTACCGGTGGCCGTGGGGAGTGCGGTGCAGGCCTTGACCTTGCCCCTGGCAGTGGCACCGGAAAGCGCGCGTGCGCTGGTGCACTTTGTGCGCGACGCGCTGGCGGGCCGAGCCGCCGGGCGTCTGATCGATACAGGGCCAGATCAGCCCTGATGCTCCCTGAAGCTGTTGGACTTGCCCGTGACGGCGCGAGACCCACCGCCAGGGGGGCGGCGGAGGACTACGCCGCCTTGGCAGGTGACGGTTTCCGGGCAGGCGCCGCCGTCCGGGGTCTTGGCGCGACAGCCAAGGAGCGCTTCACCAGCGTCACGTGGGCGCCGTCCGGGTCCAACGCCGCAGTGAACTTCAGACTTCTCGCCAGACCGAGCATGGGCAGGTTGGAGGACAGCACGTAGCCTTGCATCGTTGTGTAGCCGTCGCGGCGCGCCCGCCGCACCAGGCAGGTCAGCAACTGCCTGGCCAAGCCGTTGCCACGCCAGTCGTCGGCCACGGTGATGGCGAATTCGCAGGTCGCGGTCTCGGGCAGGTCGTAGGAGTTGGCGTCGGTGGCGGGAAGATACTGCGCCGCGCCGACGATATCGATGCCGTCGTCCGCAGGTGTCGTGGCGACGTAGACAAAAGCGCGGCCAGGTGTCGGGCGAACGGTCTTCGCCAGGGCTTGCTCGTTGATATGCGGCTTGTGGTGCATGAAACGCGCGTAGCGCGAGTCCACGGACAAGCGATCAAAGGCCTGCATGATTTCCTCGGCATCGGACTCCCGGATCGCACGCAGAGTCACCTCGCGGCCATCCCTCAGCGTGATTCGGCGCGGGCGTGTGCGTGCGGTGGGCATGGCCCGATTGTCGGTCATTCGCGGCGGCCCGCGTGTGGATGATCAAAGCTTGCTTCGGCAACTGCGATACATCTTGTGCCCGGCAAGTCGCCCCATAGTTGCAGTCACGCAACCGGTTGAAGCGACAAAAAAAGTCTAGCCGCAGACCTTTGCTCGGGCCTCTTCGTACTCACGCTTGAGCTGCGCCACATAGTCAGCTGTGCTCTGCACTTTGCTGACCGCGCCAATACCCTGACCGCAGCCCCAGATGTCTTTCCAGGCCTTGGACTTGTCGCCGCCGAAATTCATCTTGCTCGGGTCGCTCTCTGGCAAATTGTCCGGGTCCATGCCGGCCGCACGTATAGACGGCGCCAGGTAGTTGCCGTGAACACCCGTGAACAGATTGCTGTAGACGATGTCGTCAGAGTTGCCGTCGACGATGGCCTGCTTGTAGGCATCCGAGGCCCGCGCCTCTTCGGTGGCTATAAAAGCCGAGCCGATGTAGGCAAAGTCAGCACCCATGGCCTGTGCGGCCAGCACGGCGCCGCCGGTGGAAATGGCACCCGACAGCGCAACCGGTCCGTCAAACCACTGGCGGATTTCCTGGATCAGTGCAAACGGGCTTTTGACGCCAGCATGACCGCCGGCGCCAGCAGCCACCGCAACCAGACCGTCTGCGCCTTTTTCAATGGCCTTGCGGGCAAACTTGTTGTTGATGATGTCGTGGAGAACCACGCCGCCGTAGCTGTGCGCTGCGGCATTGATGTCTTCACGGGCACCCAGTGAAGTGATGTAGATAGGCACCCTGTACTTGACGCACATTTCCATGTCGTGCTCCAGCCGCTCATTGGACTTGTGCACGATCTGGTTGATGGCAAACGGCGCAGCGGGCTTGTCGGGGTTGGCCTTGTTGTATGCGGCCAGGGTTTCGGTGATCTCGGCGAGCCACTCGTCGAGTTGCGACGCTGGCCGCGCGTTAAGAGACGGCATGGCCCCCACCACCCCGGCAATGCACTGGGCAATCACCGTCTTTGGATTGCTGATGATGAACAAGGGCGAGCCAATGATGGGCAGCGGCAGATTGTTCAGCGGGGCAGGAAGTCTGGACATGGTGTCTCCGGAGATGATCGTCTATATTTTTTTTGGGAAAAAGTTGTCTCAGCCCTTTTCCATCGGGCAACAGCAGGTATTACATTTCTGCCGCGTCAGAAGGCCTCGAGCGCCAGCGCAGTAACGCTGTCTGCGCCTTCAACAATGCTGTCGCGGATACCCGGTGCCTTGCTCAGCAGGTGGTCGGCATAAAACACCGCAGTGATGATCTTGGCCTGCATGAAAGCGGTGTCCTCGTTACGGGCCAAGTGCTCCTCGGCCACCAAAAGGGAACGCGCCATTTGCCAACCAGCCACCAGGTTTCCTGCGAGCATCAGGTAAGGCACGCTGCCGGCAAACACGGCATTCGGCGAGGCCTTGCTATTGCCCGCGACAAACTCTACAACATCGACAAACGCTTCGCGCGCAGCCTTGAGGCGTTTGGCCACGGTCTTCGCTGCGGCGCCGCCCTGCTTGAGCAAGAGCGCTTCCGTGGCTTCGATTTGTGTGGCAATCGCTTTGGCTGTCTGACCACCATCCCGTGAAGTCTTACGACCCACCAGGTCATTGGCCTGAATGGCCGTAGTGCCTTCGTAAATCGTCAAAATTTTGGCATCGCGGTAATACTGCGCCGCGCCGGTTTCTTCGATGAATCCCATACCGCCATGCACCTGCACGCCCAGCGAAGTCACCTCAAGACTCATCTCGGTGCTGTAACCCTTGACCAGAGGCACCATGTACTCGTAGAAAGCCTGGTTTTGTTTGCGCACGTCGGCATCGGGGTGATGGTGCGACGCGTCATACGCCGCTGCAGCCACAGACGCCATCGCACGGCAACCTTCGGTGTAGGCGCGCATGGTCATCAGCATGCGCTTGACATCGGGGTGATGGATGATGGGCGCGCTGGCGTTGATGGAGCCATCGACCGGTCGGCTTTGCACGCGGTCTTTCGCGAAGGTTACGGCCTTCTGATAGGCCCGCTCGGCAATCGCAATGCCCTGCATGCCTACCGCATAACGGGCCGAGTTCATCATGATGAACATGTACTCAAGACCGCGGTTTTCCTGGCCGACGATGTAACCCACCGCGCCGCCGTGATCGCCGTACTGCAAAACCGCCGTCGGACTGGCCTTGATACCCAGCTTGTGTTCGATGCTGACACAGTGAACGTCGTTGCGCGCGCCGAGTGCACCGTCCTTGCCCACCATGAATTTGGGCACGACAAACAGGCTGATGCCCTTGACGCCTTCGGGCGCACCAGTCACACGCGCCAGCACCAGGTGCACGATGTTATCGGCCATGTCGTGTTCACCGTAGGTGATGTAAATCTTGGTGCCGAAGACCTTGTAGGTGCCGTCAGGCTGCGGCTCGGCGCGACTGCGCACCATCGCCAGGTCAGACCCGGCCTGCGGCTCGGTCAGGTTCATCGTGCCAGTCCATTGGCCGCTCACCAATTTTTCAAGATATGTCGCCTTGAGCTCGTCAGAGCCAGCCGTCAGCAGGGCCTCAATCGCGCCGTCCGACAGCAGCGGGCACAGCGCAAAACTCATGTTGGCAGAGTTCAGCATTTCACCGCAAGCCGCGCCTATGGTTTTGGGCAGACCCTGGCCGCCAAAGTCCAGCGGATGCTGAAGTCCCTGCCAGCCACCCTCGGCGTATTGCTTGTAGGCCGCTTTGAAACCGGGCGTGGTTGTGACGACGCCATCTTTCCAGCTAGAAGGATTCTTGTCGCCCTCCCAGTTCAAGGGCGACAGAACGCCTTCGTTGAACTTGGCGCACTCTTCGAGCACGGCCTGCGCCGTGTCAAAGCCAGCTTCCTCAAAGCCAGGAATCTGGGCGACTGCATCGATGTTGGCCAGGTGCTTGATATCAAACAACATGTCCTTGAGGGGGGCTTTGTAACTCATGTCTTGTCTCCGGATTTCAGTAAGAACGCACTATCAGCGACGGAATTTCCCGCCGGGCCGCCCCAAGGGAAATTAGCCCCCTCGGGGGGCAGCGTATTACACGCAGTGAAAAGCGTGGGGGCTCTATTTACAGCGCGGCAACCAGCTCGGGCACTGCAGCAAACAGATCGGCCTCCAGGCCGTAATCAGCCACACTGAAAATCGGTGCTTCGGGGTCCTTGTTGATGGCCACGATGACCTTGCTGTCCTTCATGCCGGCCAAGTGCTGGATCGCACCGCTGATTCCGGCAGCAATGTACAGCTGAGGCGCAACAATCTTGCCGGTCTGCCCGACCTGCCAGTCGTTGGGCGCATAACCTGCGTCCACTGCCGCGCGTGAAGCACCCAGCGCCGCACCAAGCTTGTCGGCCAGCGGGGTCATCACTTCGTCAAACTTTTCTGCGCTGCCCAGCGCACGGCCGCCGCTGACAATGATCTTGGCGGCCGTCAGTTCGGGACGGTCACTCTTGGCAATTTCGCTGCCAA
The DNA here is from genome assembly GCA_046598365.1 of Polaromonas sp. Taxonomy (GTDB): domain Bacteria; phylum Pseudomonadota; class Gammaproteobacteria; order Burkholderiales; family Burkholderiaceae_C; genus Polaromonas. The sequence goes on from JBKJIV010000118.1 coordinate 21,469, forward strand.
CAAAAACCGACTTGCCACTGTCAGCGACACCGGCCACCACTTCAACTGCAGCAGAGCCGCCGCTGGCCGCTGCCGCGTCAAAGCCGGTGGTGCGCACCGTGATGACTTTGATGGCGTCCAGGCTTTGAACGATCGCGATCGCGTTGCCGGCATAAATTGGGCGCTCAAAGGTATCGACCGCGTCGACCTTGGTGATATCCGAAATCTGTCCGACGTCCAGCGTGGCAGCCACGCGCGGCGCAATGTTTTTTCCGGACGCCGTGGCAGGAAACAGAATATGTGAATAGCTCGAAGCCAGTGCCAGCACCTGGGCCGCCATGTTCTCGGCCAGGCCATGTTCAAAGTGCGCGGCATCTACATGAATGACTTTGGCGACTCCTGCGATCTGGGATGCCGCTTGCGCTGCGGCTCCTGCGTTCAGACCGGCCACCAGAACGTGTACGTCACCACCGCACTGGGCGGCTGCGGTCACGGTGTTCAGTGTGGCGGGGCGAATGGTGGCGTTGTCGTGTTCTGCAATAACGAGTGCGGTCATGTCGTCAATTCCTTAACTTAAATTACTTTGGCTTCGTTGCGGAGCTTGTCAACCAGCGTGGCGACGTCGGGCACCTTGATGCCGGCGCTGCGCTTGGGCGGCTCGCTGACCTTGAGCGTTTTCAGGCGCGGCTTGACATCCACGCCAAGGTCTTCCGGCTTGAAGTTGTCGAGCTGCTTTTTCTTGGCCTTCATGATGTTGGGCAAGGTCACGTAACGCGGCTCGTTCAGGCGCAAGTCGGTCGTGATGATGGCCGGCAGGGTCAAGGACAGGGTTTCCATGCCGCCATCGACCTCACGCATGACCACAGCCTTGCCGTCGGCCACATCCACCTTGGAGGCAAAGGTCGCCTGCGGCCAACCCAGCAGCGCCGCCAGCATCTGGCCAGTCTGGTTGCAGTCGTCGTCAATCGCCTGCTTGCCCAGGATCACCAGCTGCGGCTGCTCTTTTTCAACCAGGGCCTTGAGCAGCTTGGCCACAGCCAGCGGCTGCAACTCTTCAGCGGTTTCGACCAGGATGGCGCGGTCGGCGCCTATGGCCATGGCAGTACGCAGGGTTTCCTGGCACTGCAAGACGCCGCAGCTCACGGCAATCACCTCGGTCGCCACGCCTTTTTCCTTGAGGCGCGTGGCTTCTTCCACCGCGATCTCGTCAAACGGATTCATGCTCATCTTGACATTGGCAATGTCCACGCCGGTACCGTCGGATTTGACACGGACCTTGACGTTGTAATCGACAACACGTTTGACGGGGACCAGGACCTTCATGAGAGAACTCCAGAGTTTATTGATTGACGTTCACGTAAAGCTTTCGATTCTATGCTGCGCTTGCACAACACTCCTCTGAATAAGCCACGCGCAGAGTGTGGAGGTGAGAACACGGCACCAAAAAAGAACGACCGTTCTATTTTATTATAAATAGCTCTTGCACCGGAATTAGAGCGCCGAGCCCAATGCATTGTTGCCTCGGCGACAAAGGGACAGGTAATTAACAGACCGGCGGGTCGGTTAATTGGGGTAAGTAGGGACAGACTGCATCAGATCGCTGACATACAGTAGCTGTTCCGAGTGAAGCGATGGCTCAAGCCGCCGATTCATCCCCAACGAGTCATCTGGTCAGTCTGCTGGCCATTCCGGAGCCTTTATGAACATCAAGCCCCTCGCCGCCGCGCTGCTGATTGTCTGCAGTGGTTTTGCCTCTGCACAGACCGTGCTGACCGTCTCCAGCTGGTTGCCGCCTACCCATACGCTGAGCATGGCGCAAAAAGAATGGTGCGACCTGCTGGAGAAGAACACCGCCGGCAAGATGCGATGCAATATTTTGCCCCGCGGCGTGACGGCGGCACCGGGCACACTGGATGCGGTCAAAAACGGCCTGGCCGATGTGTCTTATACCGTGCATGGCTACACACCCGGCCGTTTTCTCTACACACAAATGGCCGAGTTCCCCTTCCTGGGCAACACCTCCGAGCCGATTTCCGTGGCCTTCAACAAGGTGGCCATGAAGAACCCGCAATTCCTGGACGAGCACCAGGGCGTGAAGGTCATCTCCTTCTTCACACATGGCCCGGGCATTGTGTTCAATACCAAACGACCCGTCACCAACGTCGAGGAACTTGGCGGCCTGAAATGGCGCGTGGGCGGCGGCATGGTCAATGAAATCTCCAAAACACTGGGCATGAACGTGACGCTCAA
>JBKJIV010000195.1:0-50899 GCA_046598365.1 Polaromonas sp.
TGCAGGGACTGGTCGCGCATGAGCTGAGCCACATACGCGAGGGCGATACCCGGCTCAATATGCGCCTGGCCGGAATGGTGTTCGGGCTGGAGATGATCTTCAACCTTGGCACCACCATGTGCGAGAGGGGTGAAAACGGGCAGCGTACCTTTCTTGCGCTGCCGGGGCTGGCCATCGTCGTGGTGGGTTTTCTCGGCTGGGTGGCCGGTCGGGCGCTCAAGGCCGCTGTGTCGCGCCAGCGTGAGTTTCTGGCCGATGCACGCGCCGTCCAGTTCACCCGCAGCAAAGAGGGTTTGGGTGGTGTGCTGCGCAAGGTGGTAAGCCAGCAGGGCGCAGGCCCCACGCCGAGCTTTCATCCGGCGGTGCAGCACATGCTGCTGGTCGGTCAGCAGGCCAAAGCCCACTGGTTTGACTCCCACCCGCCACTGGCTGAGCGCATACGCCGTATTTACGGCCGGCCCATGTCGGCGCTGGCGGTGAAGTCTGATGAACTATTCCCAACCCAGCCCGGCGCCCTGTTTTGAGAGGAAGCCACCGGCAATTTTCCGAAGGGCCGCCCCAAGGAAAATTAGCCCCCTTGGGGGAAAGCGTCGTACACGAAGTGACAAGCGTGGGGGCCATGAAGTACTGGATACTCCCTATAGCCCGCTCACTGCGGCGCGTTAAATTGACACACTGTAAAAACTGCGAGGAGACGCTGTGAAGATCAAAAACCCAGTTCCAAAGTTGGCGTTGCTGCTGGCGCTCACGGCGTCATCGCTGGCCCACGCTCAAAGCCCCGCGTCGCAGCAGACGCTCTACACCCGAAGCCTGGCTGCCACTTGCGCCAATTGCCACGGCACTGACGGCAGGGCGGTGCAAGGCTCGAGTGTGGTGTCGCTGGCGGGCATGGATCGAAGCTATCTGGCGACCCAGCTCAAGGCATTCAAATCCGGTGCGCGGCCAGCCACGGTGATGCATCAGATCAGCAAAGGCTACAGCGACGCGCAGATCGAGACGATCGCTGACTACTTTGCCGCCCAGAAGAAATAAGGAGAAATTTCATGCAACGACGTTCCTTTCTCCAGTCTTCCGCCGCACTCAGCCTGCTTGGCCTGAGCGCCTGTGCTTCCATGAGCATTCCCGCCAAAGCACGGGTGGTGGTTGTCGGTGGCGGCTACGGCGGCGCCACTGCCGCCAAATATGTGCGCCTGCTGTCCGATTACAAAATCGACGTGGTCCTGATCGAGCCACAAGCGGCATTCATTTCATGCCCCATCTCCAACCTGGTGCTCAGCGGCGGCAAGCAGATTGCCGACATCACCACGCCCTACTCGGGACTGTCCAAAAATCATGGTGTAACCGTTGTGCGCGACATGGTCGCCTCCATTGACACCGCCAAGAGGTTTGTCACCTTGGCTGGCGGATCCACCATTGCTTACGACAAGCTGGTGGTCTCGCCCGGTGTTGATTTGATGTACAGCAGCATTGCTGGCCTGCAAGAGGCGCAGGCCTCGGGTCAAATCCTGCAGGCCTGGAAAGCTGGCGCAGAAACGCTGGCGCTGCGCAAACAACTGGAAGCCATGCCCGACGGCGGCGTTTATGCCATCACCATTCCGGAAGCGCCTTACCGCTGCCCGCCCGGCCCGTATGAGCGGGCCTCGGTTATCGCTGGTTATTTCAAGGCCTTCAAGCCGCGCAGCAAGGTGCTGATTCTGGACGCCAATCCCGATGTGACCTCGAAGGGGCCGCTGTTCAAAAAAGTCTGGGCCGAGCAATACAAAGGCATCGTCGAATACCGGGGTCAGCACAAAGCCACCGCAGTGGACGCCAAAGCCGGCGTGATCAAGTTCGATGTGCAGGAAGACGTCAAAGCCAATGTGCTCAATGTGCTGCCGTCCATGCGCGCCGGCGCCATCGCCGTGCAGACAGGCCTGAACAACATGGCCAACAACCGCTGGTGCGGTGTCAACTACCAGACCTTTGAATCCACCGTGGCGCCCAACGTGTTTGTGCTGGGCGACTCGATCCAGATTGCACCCGCCATGCCCAAAAGCGGGCACATGGCCAACAGCCATGGCAAGGTGGCAGCGGCCGCCATCGTGGCGCAGCTGTCGGGTTGGGACGTCAACCCCGCGCCCATGCTCACCAACACCTGCTACAGCTTTGTGGACAACAAAAATGTGGTCCACGTGGCGAGCGTGCATGAGTACGTGGCGGCTGAAAAGACCTTCAAAACCGTGGCGGGTTCGGGCGGCGTCAGTGTCGGCCCAACAGAGCTTGAGGGCACGTATGCCCTGAATTGGGCGAGCAACATCTGGGCCGACACGTTAATTTAGCCCCAGGAGTAGCGCCCCACGGTCGCTCACTGCGTGTAGCTCCCTGCCCCCGAGGGGCGGCCCCGCCTGCGGCCCGGCGAAGCCGGTTCCGCGGCTCGGACTGGTCTAATACAGGGTTACCGTTATTTCGGCGGTATCTAGAGCCCAATGCACGACAACCCTTCCCAAGTCCCTCTGTGGCATCAGCTCCAGGGGGCTGCCTTTTTATTGATGGCCGTCCGTTCGGGGCGCTCCATGACGGCTGCGCTGGAGGACGTTGATACGTCCATCAGGCCCGGTGTGCAGGCCTTGGGTTTTCATGCCCTACGCCACCTCGGGCGTGCCGAAGCGCTGCGCCAGCAACTCGCCAGCCGGCCGCCGCCCCCGGAGGCAGATGCCTTGCTTTGCGTTGCGCTCGCGTTGATCTGGACGGAGGAGGGCGCTCCCTACACGTCTCACACCCTCGTTGACCAGGCGGTCGAAGCGGCCAAAAACAGCGAAGAAACGCGGCATCAAGCCAGTTTTATCAACGGTTGCCTGCGCCGCTTTTTACGCGAGCGCGATACGCTGGTTGCGGTCACCGAGAGGCATCCGCAGGCGGTGTGGAACCATCCCCAGTGGTGGATAGACCGGCTGCGCAAGGACCACCCTGAGCATTGGCAGGCTATTTTGCGCGCCAACAACACCCGTGCGTCGCTCATCCTCCGGGTGAATGCACGGAAAACGACCTCTGCCAAGTATTTGCAGGATATCGCTGCTATTGATATAGGCGCATCTCTGGTGGGCGCGCAGGGCGTCGCACTTGCCCATGCCCAATCGGTGCCGTCCTTGCCCGGATACGCAGAGGGGCAATTTTCGGTACAGGATGCGGCGGCGCAACTGGCTGCACCGTTGCTGCTCGACGGACTGGCGGCTGAGAGTGGAGGCCGTCTCCGGGTTCTCGATGCCTGCGCCGCCCCCGGCGGCAAAACCGCCCATTTGCTGGAGCTGGCTGACTGTGACGTGACGGCGCTCGACATCGATGCGCGCCGCTGCGAACGCATTGGGCAGAACCTGCAACGCTTGGGCCTTCAGGCTGATATTCGCGTGGGTGATGCGGCCAGCCCTGCTGAATGGTGGGACGGGCGTCCGTACGACGCCATCCTTTTGGACGCGCCTTGCACCGCGTCCGGCATCGTACGCCGCCACCCGGACGTGCGCTGGTTGCGCCGTCCTACCGACATCGCGCAACTCGCCTCACTGCAGCTGCGGCTGTTTGATGCGCTTTGGCCGCTGGTGAAACCGGGCGGCAGGCTGCTGTACTGCACATGCTCCGTTTTCCGGGCTGAGGGTGAGCTCCAGGCGCAAACGTTTGTTACGCGCCACAAAGATGCCTGTTTGATCCCTTCGCCCGGTCATTTACTACCCCAAAGTGGCAATGCGGAGACCGTCTTCCCGGACAATTTGAAGGGTGAGCACGACGGGTTTTATTACGCACTTTTTGAAAAACGCAAGCCTTAAGCTGGCGGTGCGGTACGCGTGGGCTTTCTGCCTCGGCCTGATGCTGGCGTACGCTGGTCCGGCGCTGGCGGCAGAGGTTAGCCAGATGAAGCTGGAGCGCTCTGATGACACGGTTTACCTGTCGGCTAGCGTCAGGTTCGAGCTGCCTCCGGTCGTTGAAGACGCACTGATCAAGGGCATTCCGCTGTTTTTTGTGGCCGAGGCCGATATTTACCGTGACCGCTGGTACTGGTACGACAAGCGCATCACCACAGCCACCCGCACCCTGCGGCTGGCCTATCAGCCGCTGACGCGGCGCTGGCGTTTGAATGTCCTGTCGGGTGCCATCAGTGTGACCGGCTTGCGCGCATCCCTTAGCCAAAGCTACGACACCCTGCCTGAAGCTCTCGCTTCAATACAGCGTATCTCGCGCTGGCGAATCGCCGATGCGAGCGAAATCGACGCTGACGCCAGGCACAACGTCCAGTTTCGTTTCCGGCTTGACCTGTCGCAGCTCCCGCGGCCTTTCCAGATCGGCGTGGCGGGGCAGAAAGACTGGGCGGTGTCTCTCGAAGAAACCCGGCAATTGATAGCCGAGCCCCTACGCGACGCGCCCGCCACCATCGTCAAAGACGCGGCCACAGAGGCTCCCAAGTGAGCCTGAAGGGCACCGTCTCGGTTTTCAAAAGCAGTCCGGCCTTTCGCTGGACGGTAGGTGTCGGCGTAGGGACCATGGCGGCGCTGGGGCTGGTGCTGCTGTTTTTGCTGACCCAGGCCACTGGCAACCGCGAGCTGTACGAGCGCAATTACGTTCGCCTTTTTGCGCTGAACGTAGCGGTTGCCGCTTTGCTGCTGGTGGTCATTGGCTGGATTGTGTTTCGCCTTCTTGCCCGATTGCGCAAAGGCAAATTCGGCAGCCGCCTGCTGGTCAAGCTGGCCGCCATTTTTGCGCTGGTGGGCTTGCTGCCCGGCATGATGATTTATGTGGTGTCCTACCAGTTTGTCTCCCGCTCCATCGAGAGCTGGTTTGATGTCAAGGTGGAGGGTGCGCTGGACGCCGGCCTTAATCTCGGCCGCGTCACGCTGGACACCTTGGCAACCGAACTGGCCAACAAAACCCGCCTCGCTGCGGGGCAACTGACCCAGACCTCAGACGCCGCCGCAGCGCTGGCGCTTGAGCGCCTGCGTGAGCAACTCTCCGTCAGTGATGTGGTGTTGTGGACGGCTTCCGGACAAATGATTGCCAGCGCTGGCGACTCGCGTTATTCCCTCAAACCCGAGCGACCGCCGCCACAGCTCCTGCGTAATGCCCGTAGTCAGCGCGTGGCAACCCAGGTGGAGGGCCTGGACGACGTTACCCTGCCGGGCGCCGATAGCACCGGTGGCGCGACCGGGACTGCGGGAGCCCCGTCCACCGTGCCCCGCATCAAGGCCTTGGCACTGATCAACAACCCCAGCTTTGGCCTGCTCGGCGAGAGCCGGTTTTTGCAGGTGACCGAGGTCTTGCCGGCCGGCCTGGTGGCCAATGCCATCGCGGTGCAGGAGGCCAACCGCGAATACCAGGAGCGTGCCCTTGCCAGGGGCGGCCTGCGCAAAATGTACATAGGCACACTCACGCTCAGTTTGTTCTTGGCGGTATTTGGTGCGGTGTTGCTCGCGGTGGTGCTGGGCAACCAGCTGGCCCGGCCCCTGCTGGTGCTGGCAGAAGGTGTGAAGCAGGTGGCGCAAGGCGACCTGACCCCCAAAGCCGCCTTGCAAGGCAAGGACGAGCTTGGCGGCCTGACCCGGTCATTTGCGGTCATGACGCAGCAACTGTCGGATGCCCGCGGCGCTGTGCAGAAAAGCATGGACCAGGTGGACGCCGCGCGTGCCAACCTGCAGACCATTTTGGACAACCTCACAGCCGGTGTCATGGTGCTGGATCTCCATGGGCGCATTCAGACCAGCAACCCCGGGGCCACACGCATCCTGCGCGCCCCGTTGGCTGCATACCATGGACAGCTGCTCAGCGAGGTTCCCGGTCTGGAGGTTTTTGCGCAAGGTGTGCAAACCCAGTTCGACACTTACTTCGGCGAAAACCAGCAGCACGATATCGAGCATTGGCAACAGTCATTTGAGCTCAATGCCGCGCAGCCCGGCGCCCCTGACAACGCCATCACCCTGATCGCCCGTGGCGCAAAAATGCCTGGCAATGAATGCCTGCTGGTGTTCGACGATGTGTCCGAAATGGTGTCTGCGCAACGCGCCCAGGCCTGGGGCGAGGTTGCGCGTCGCCTTGCGCACGAAATCAAAAACCCGCTCACGCCCATTCAGCTGTCGGCCGAGCGCCTGGAGATGAAGCTCACCGGCAAGGTGGCCGCAGCCGAGCAAATCTTGCTGACCAAATCCGTGAAAACCATTGTTGACCAGGTCGATGCGATGAAGCGCCTGGTCAATGAGTTTCGCGACTACGCCCGCTTGCCCGCAGCAGAACTCAAGCCGCTGGACCTCAACGCGCTGGTCAATGACGTGATCCAGCTTTATTCCAGCGACAACGCCGTGGTGCCGGTTCACACCGAGTTGGACGCCAACGCCCCGCAGATCAAAGGCGACGATCAGCAAATCAGGCAGGTCATACACAACTTGTTGCAAAACGCTCAAGATGCCCAAGACGGCATTTCTCCCGACCATCAAGGGCTGGTAACGCTTAAGACCGAATACTCGCCAACCTCCCGCCGCGTACGTCTCACAGTGCGTGATAACGGCACCGGCTTCCCCGAGCACATCCTCAAACGCGCGTTTGAGCCCTATGTCACCACCAAGGTCAAAGGCACCGGCCTGGGGCTTGCAGTCGTTAAAAAAATCGCCGACGAGCACGGCGCCCGCATCGATATTTCCAACCGAGTCGTTGATGGCGTCGTGAAAGGGGCCCAAGTGTCGTTATCATTCGCGGTGGTAACTTGACAACACTTGCAAGCGGCGCCTGCCGCTGCAGGCTCGGCAACTGGCGGGACTAACGATTCAATCATGGCAAATATTCTGGTAGTTGACGACGAACTGGGCATACGCGACCTGCTTTCGGAAATTCTCAACGACGAAGGTCATCAAGTCGAATTGGCAGAAAATGCGGCGCAGGCGCGCGCTGCCAGAGGCCGGGCCCGACCCGACCTGGTATTGCTTGACATCTGGATGCCCGACACCGACGGCGTTACCCTCCTCAAAGAGTGGTCCTCCAGCGGCTTGCTGACCATGCCCGTGATCATGATGAGCGGCCACGCCACCATCGACACCGCCGTTGAAGCCACCAAAATTGGCGCCATGGCGTTTCTTGAAAAGCCCATCACACTGCAAAAGCTGCTCAAGGCAGTAGAGCAAGGCCTGGTGAAATCAGCAGGCCGCAAACCGCTGGTCATGCCCACCGCAGCTGTGCTGCACGCCGTCGACATGACAGTAGAGGCCGCCATGACCACCGGCGCGGTGCCCATTCCAGTGGATCTGGGGCCACAAGCTACACAGAGCTTTTCGCTTGAGAAACCGCTTCGCGATGCGCGCGACGAATTCGAAAAAGCCTACTTCGAATTTCATCTGGCCAAAGAAGGCGGCTCCATGACCCGCGTGGCAGAAAAGACAGGGTTAGAGCGCACCCACCTGTACCGCAAACTCAAGCAACTGGGCGTGGACCTGACCCGCGGCAAGCGCGCAGCCTGATATATAATCGTGGGCTCAGGCCCGGTAGCTCAGTCGGTAGAGCAGAGGATTGAAAATCCTTGTGTCGGTGGTTCGATTCCGCCCCAGGCCACCACATAGTCGCTCATTGGAATCCAATGAATGTCAAGGAACCCATAAAGCCGCCATTAGCGCGGCTTTATGCTTTGTGGCGCAGGGGTTTCGCGGTATTTCAGGCGTGCGTTCTCACCCAGCTTTTCAACGCCTCATTGATACGGGTCTGCCAGCCATCGCCCGACGCCCGGAATTTTTCCAGCACGTCAGCATCCAGACGCAGCGTTACCTGCGTCTTGGTGCCACTACCCAACGGACGGCCACGGCGTAACTGCTTAAATTCAGCAGCGCCCAATTCGTAGGTTTCGGGGTCTTGTGCAATGCCTGCATTGATTGCGGCATCCTCTTCCGGTGTTGGTAAAACCAACACACGCCCACTGCGGGTCTTAATCTTTTGCGTCATATTGCTTTACCTCGCGACTGTTCGCTTTTCTCAAACTAATGATGCGACGCTCTCTAGGAGCGCCAGCAGGGCGGTCAACAAACACCACGCAGTACAGCCGGTCATCCGCGATTGCGTAGCCAATCTGGCGGGGCTCACCGTACTCGCGGCGGGTGTCTGGCTTGCAGTGAAGCGTGTCCCACTCAAGTTCTTCAGCCATCCCAAGCGACAGACCGTGTTTAGCCAGATTTACGCCGTCTTTGTACGGGTCAAATGTCAATTTCATTTTTATTTATTGTAGCTACGTTTAATAGTTTCGCAAGGATTATTTGTAGTCACGAAATATTGGACAGTCACCACACGCAGCTTGCCCGGCTCTGCCTTGACATCAAAGGTAGTCCCGGCCTGCTCCAAAATCCACGGTTCAATCTTTTCGGGGTGAATCCGTAGCAAGTCCAACGGGCGGTGGATGTGGTTCTGTTCGCGTACCTGAGTGCCTTCATCCGCGCCCAACCTGAGCTCCCACACGGCGCTCGGTCGTTTCCGATATTTTGATGGGCGAACCGCTAATCCGAGTTCAGAACCCTACGCGGCAGCAGCCCCGTAAGCCCGCAGCGCCAATGCCCGGGCCAGCAGGCCCGCCGGGTCTATGAGGTCCAGCTCCGCCATCTCGGGTAGCGTGCCTAGAGCCAGTGGAATTTCGGTGCATCCCATAACCAGTGTTGACAGGCCGTGGCGTTGCGCCATGGCTCTGGCTACGCTGGCGAAGCATTCCTGTGCCAGCGCCATGTTTCCAACTTTGACGCCCTTGTAAATGCCGTGCATCAGCCGCTCGCGTTCTACCATCTGCGGAACATGGCATTGCAGGCCAGCTTGTTGAAACGCTTGGTCGTACAGGCCGTTGCGGTAGGTGCCCGTGGTGGCCAGCAGGCCGACCTCTTTCACGCCGCGGTCGGCCAGGGTGCGCGCCACCTCGCGGGCAACATGCAGTACTTCGAGTTGGGGGAAGCGCTCTTGCAGCGCACCGTGCCAGGCGTGGGCCGTGTTGCACGCCACAGCGATAGATGTTGCGCCCAGCGCGGCCAGTTTGCCCATGGCTTGCAGCATGGGGTCCAGTGGCTGGTGACCACCCGGGCCCGGGGATTCCAGAGCGTTGCTGCGGTCAGGCACGGGGACCTGGGCCAGCCAGTGCTCGGGAAACGCCTGATCCGACACCGGAATTTGCAAATCGCGCATGTGGTTGGCGCAGGCCTGGACAAACAGCCGCGCAAAATCGGCACCGGCGGCCGGTCCCATGCCGCCGAGTATTCCAACGACGCGGGTGTTGTTCATGTTTTGCCTTTATGCGGAGAATGCGGCGGCCTGGCTGGTGTGCCAGCCAGGCCAGACGCCTGCCTGCGCGGCCGCTTTATTTACAGTGCGGGCTTGTCGCTCAGCTCTTTGAGGTTGGTTTTGAGCTCTGCTGCCATGGGGAGGTTCAGGTTGACGCCCTTTGGCGGAATAGGCGACATGAACCACTTGGTGTAGAGCTTTGCAAACTCACCCGACTTGACCATGCGGGTAATCGTGCCATCAACCAGCTTTTTGAACTCGGGGTCATCCTTGCGCAGCATGCAGGCGTAAGGCTCAACCTGCAGTGCGTCACCGACCACTTCCAGCGAGGCGGGATTTTTGGAGTTGGCCATCAGGCCAAACAGCAAAATATCGTCCATGGCAAAAGCCACGGCGCGATCGTTCTCGACCAGCAGCAGCGAGTCATCATGGTCTTTACCCAGGATGATCTGCATGTCGAGTTTTTTGTCTGTGTTGTACTTGCGGATCACCTGCGAGTTGGTGGTGCCGGTGGTGCTGACCACTGTTTTCTTGGCCAGGTCAGCGTAGTTTTTGATGGCGGACGTTTTCTTGGCCAGCAGGCGGGTGCCGGTGTAGAAGTGGTTGATGGCAAAGGCCACGTCTTTGCCACGGGCGGAGTTGTTGGTGGTTGAGCCGCACTCCAGGTCGTACGTGCCGTTAACCAGCAGCGGGATACGGTTTTGTGAAGTCACCGGCATGTACGCCACTTCAAGATTAGGCTTCTTCACTTTTTTACGCACGTCGTCAATGATGGCTTCGGTCAGCTCCACAGAAAACCCGACCGACTTGCTGGATCCGATCAGGTAGCTGAAAGGAACCGATGCCTCACGGTAGGAAACGGTCATTTTGTTGCTGTCGGCAATTTTTTTCAGCGTTTGTGCGTGGGCTGTTGTTGCCAGGCCGGCTGTCAGCAGCATGGCCGTCATGAGTGTGGAGAGTTTCATGCGAATCCTTTTCAATGGTGGTTGGTTGCGAAAATTCGTGAACGTTGGCATCGCTAGTGTATGAACGGCGCGCCGATGCGTGCATTCATTTTCGCGGCAACCTCATAACGAAAACTCATGGTTTACCCCGTTTGGATTTGGGTGGCAGATCATCGGCCAGCCAGGCCATACACCCAGGTTATGGCCGCTGCACATTTCAGCATTGTTCAAATGGTGCGCCTCTGCGTAAAGTCACCGCCATTGAATAGCTGAGAGATTTTTATGCATGTGTGTGTCATGGGTGCGGGCATCGTGGGGCTGGCCACCGCCTATAGTTTGCGCCGCGCGGGCCACGAGGTCACGGTGCTTGACCGCGCCAGAGCTGGCCGCGGTGCCAGCGGCGGCAATGGCGCGCAGCTGAGTTATTCCTATGTGCAGCCGCTGGCGGACCCGGCCATCTGGCGCCAGCTCCCCAAACTGGTGCTTTCGCCTTCGTCGCCATTCAAGCTTCGCCCTCGCCTGGACCCGAGGCAGTGGCTGTGGGGCACGCAATTTCTCGCGGCGTGCACCAGTGCGGTTTCACGGCGCAGCACGGCGCTGTTGCTGGAGCTGGCGGCAGACAGCCGCGCAACGTTTGACGCCATGATGGCTAAAGAAAAACTGGACTGTGATTTTTCAGCCAGCGGCAAGCTGGTTCTTTTTGCGGATGACACTTCGCTGGCGGCAGCAAAGCGCCAGATGCAGCTGCAACGCGAGATGGGTTCTGTGCAGGAGGCTGTCAGCGCCGACCGCTGTGTGGAAATTGAGCCGGCGCTCAAGGCACGTCACCGGCACATCAAAGGCGCGATTTACACGCCCGGCGAATGCGCCGCCGATTGCCAGAAAACATGCGACGCTTTGTTGACTGTGCTGCGCGCACAAGGCGTCCGCTTTTTGCTGGACACCCCCATCAGTCAAATCGTGTTGCAGGGTAAATCGGTTGTGGCCGTGGCAACCGCGCAAGGCCCTCTGGAGGCTGATCATTTCGTCATGGCGCTGGGAGCCGCCTCTGCGCCCATGGCCCGCACGCTGGGTTTGCACCTCCCCATCTACCCGCTCAAGGGTTACAGCATCACGGTCGATGTCAACGCTACGCCAGACGCAGCGCCAATGGTGAGCGTCACCGACAGCGCCCGCAAAGTGGTGTTTGCGCGCTTAGGGTCCCGTCTGCGTGTGGCTGGCATGGCCGAGCTTTCTGGCTATGACACGTCGGTGTGCCCAGCGCAGATTGACTCGCTCAAAGAGTCCGCCCAGACAATGTTTCCGTACGGCGGAAATTTTGCTGAGCTGAACCCTTGGGCCGGCATGCGCCCGGCGACGCCCACTGGCCTGCCGGTGATTGGCAGGCACGCCAAAGGCCCTGACAACCTGCTGTTCAACACCGGTCACGGCGCGTTGGGCTTCACGCTGGCGTTCGGCTCGGCCCAGCGCGTGAGTGACCTGCTGAGCCATTGAATCACTTGGCGTGTCTGTGTAACCCGAGGGGCTGGCGCATCGGGCGCAATTGCCACGGACTCTTCCATCAACCCAGAAAGAACCTTTCATGAATTTCATCAGTGACACCCAGGTGCGCGACGTGCTGAACAACGCAGAGGTCTATGCCGTCATGGAGCAGGCCTTTCGAAGCTACGGCCAGGGCAAGGCGACCAACTTGCCCCGGATTCGCGCGTCCGTTGGCGGCAGAACCATCAGCACCATGGGTGCGGTTTTGCTCGATGAACCCCTGCCGGTCATGGGCGTCAAGAGCTACCCCACCATCGACGGCAAATTCAATTTCATGATCAGTCTTTTCTGCGCGCAGACGGGTGCGGCGCTGGCCATGGTGCAAGGTAATGCATTGACAGAATTCCGGACGGCCGCAGTGACCGCGCTGGCAGCGCATCATCTCGCCAGGAAGGAGCCCGAATGCCTGGCCATCTTTGGGTCAGGCGCCCAGGCCCGGGCGCACGCCCGGGCGCTGCTTTCGGCGTATCGCTTCAAAGAGGTTTTGATTATTGATGACTTTGGAAACAGCGCTGAGTTTGCAGCGTCATTGACAGAAGTACACGACACACCCGCTCGCGTTTCGTCCAGTGCAGAAGCGACTCAGCGTGCTGACTTTATTGTCACGGCAACACGATCCAAAACGCCCTTGTTTGACGGAAGTGCGGTGCGTCCGGGGACTTTCATCGCCGCGATAGGCTCCAGCAAGCCCGATGCGCGGGAACTGGACGACTCACTTTTGGCACGCGCCGCCTGCATCGCCGTTGAAGATACCCACCAAGCTTTGGCTGAGGCCGGGGAATTTGTATTGGCAAACGCGGACCTGGTGCGCTCTATAGCGGTGGTCCCGCTGGGTGAATTTGTCAATGAGACGGCGGCATACCGTCGCAAAGAGCAGGACATCACGATTTACAAATCGGTAGGCATAGGCTTGGAGGATGTTGCTCTGGCCAGAATGTTGTACACGCGGCTCTCGTGCGCATGATGGTCACATGCCGATTTGTGGGGTCTGCCGAGTGGCGAAATCAGGCCGTGTGCGCCAGAGCCTGCTGAAAGCAGCGCACGAACGCCCGCACCACAACAGAGTCCGGCTTGCCGGCGGGACGCAGCGCTTTGATGGGCACCGGCACGGCGGGCTCCAGCGCCAGCACGTCCACCCGTGTGCGGTCGGCAGAAACGGCGGTGCAGGTGTCAACAACGGCGATACCCAAGCCGTGATGCGCCAGCGCCAGCGCCGAGTGATAGGTCTGCACGGTCAGTGCAAACTGCAAGCCCACACCGGCCTCGCGGCAAGCCTGGTTCAGGCTGCGCCCCACGGGGTCCATCACATCCAGTCCGATTACCGGCACTTTGGTCAGGTCCGCCAGCGTGACGTTGCCACGCTTGAGCAGGCGCGAGGACAACATGCCTTTGGGCGCAATACACACCATGCGGCCATCGGCCAGATGCTCCTGCTCCAGCGCCGAGTGAACCATGGGGCTGAACATGAAACCGATGTCGGCCTCCTGCAGCGCCAGCGCCGTCACGATTTGCGGCGAGTGCAAAGCCTTAACCGTGATGGCCACGTCAGCATGTTTGACGCGAAACAGCTTGATGGCGTGCGGAAGGATTTCATAACTCAAGGCCAAAATCGTCAACACGCGCAATTCCCTGGCGCTGTCTCCTGTTTTCAGATTGACCGAGAGGCGCTGCACTTCATCAAGTTGTGCAAACAGGCGCTCAATGTGTGGGTACAGCGTGAGGGCTTCTGAGGTCGGCGACAACCGGCCCTTGGCCCGCTTGAACAAGGCAAAACCCAGTTGCAATTCGGCATGCTGCAAGATGCGGCTGACAGCGGGTTGGGTGACGTTGATCAGACGCGCTGCGGCGCTCACGCTGCCGGTGAGCATGACGGCGTTGAACACTTCAATGTGGCGCAGGCGCATGGTGGGTTTGGAGTCCCGGTTTCAGAATGATGCGAATTTTGAGATTATGAAGCGCAAGCTGCCGTCCAACATCAAAGAGGCGGTACTTTCGCCTTGCCGCCAGCCTTGCGCTTTTCATAAGTCCGCATCAGCGGCGTGACCGACACCCCGTGCGCCACGATGGATGCAACCACCACCGCCAGCATGATGGAAAGCAGGCGGTTTGCCATTTCCGTCCCCAGCCCGTGGGTGATGGCATACATCAGGTAGTAGATGGAGCCAATGCCGCGTATGCCAAACCACGCAATCAGGCGACGCTGAGAGGGCAGGACATGCGTGCCGATAAGCCCCAGATAAACAGCCAGCGGCCGAATGATAAGAAACAGCACCGGAACAAACCACAACACCTCGCTGCGAAAGTCCACCACCATCAGCAGTGCGCCCACTGCCAGCACAACGGCTACTTCTGCAAAGCGCTCCAGCTGCGCATTGAAGCGCTCGACCTGCCGCATCATGTGGGCGGGTGCCTCTGCGTGGGTTGTTTCGGCCTCTGCCGTGGGGCTAGGGGGCGTGGGTTCATCGTCAATGCGCCGCAGCGCAAGCGCGGCGGCGAACACCGCCAGAAAACCGTAGCTCTTGCACAGCACGGCGACGCCGTAAGCCAGCGCAATCAAACCCAGCGCAATGAATTCGTCCGAGCCCAAAGCCTCGCGGTGGCGCACCCGAAGGTAAAGAATGGCCCGGCCCACCAGCGCGCCCAGCAGGTAACCAATGCCCAGCCCGCCCGCCACACCCCACACCACGTCAATGGCCCACCAGCGCCAGCCACCGGTGCCCAGATCGTGCAAGGACAAAAGGCCCAGCCCGAGCATGACAAAGGGGAATGCCGTGCCGTCGTTCAGCCCGCCTTCGCCGGTCAGGCCAAAGCGCAGACGGTCACGGTCGCCCGGGTCGGACACCTGCACATCGGAGGCCAGTACCGGGTCGGTAGGCGCGAGAATGGCACCCAGCAATACCGCTGCACCCAGCGGAAGTTTCATGACCCAAAAGCCAACTGCCGTGATGGCGGCGATGGTCAGCACCATGGATACCGACGCCAGCTGCACCGGGATGCGCCAGCGCTTGTCGCGCAGCGGCATCTCCAGTTTCAGGCCAGCGGTGAAAAGCGAAATCAGCACCGCAATTTCCGTCAGGCGCTCCAGCAGGTCGGCATCAAATACAGGGTCCAGCGTCAACAAGCCCAGCCCGGCCGGGCCTATGCCTATGCCCACCACCAGGTAGAGCATGGCCGCGCTCAAAGGCAGGCGGGCAATAAAAGAGTTGCTCATGGTCATGACGATGAGCAGCACGCCAACCACGATCACGCCCAGCGTGAAAAGGAGGTCTTCACTCATGGCTTGAAAGCGGATGGATGGCGCGGCGCATCAAGCCAGTTTAGCCCGCAGCGTGTCGGGCGGTTACCAGCCGGGTATTTTTTCCAGCGTGAAGGGCACGTCGGGCGCGTCGGGCGGTGCGCTGTCGCTGGTGTCTCTCCAGACACCTGAGACCTTTCTGGCGCAAGAGCCTTCCACCAGTTGACCGTTCCAGGTGCCGGTGATGCTGACACCGTTGGAAGACTCGTCCAGTGTCAGCGCGCCGTCTTCAAGGTCACCCGCCAGCTGGGCCTTTGCCCTGTGGCCTGCAATGGCTGGTGAGCCGCCTGCGGCGCCCAGGTCACGGCTGACGAAGCCGGCCACGCTTTCACTGAACTCTGCGTGCCGCTCCAGCAGCATGGTGGCCACAGCGGGCAGGCCTGCCGGGGGCTTGCTGAACTGGACCCGCCACAAGCCGTACATTTGCGCGGGCTTGATCTGGTTGGCGGGCGGGCAGGGGGCGGATACGGGCGTCGCCGTGCCAGCAGGCTTTTTTTGTGCATCACTTTGCGCTTGCACCCCAGCATGCTGAGAAAGCATGGCCATCGAAATGGCGGCAAATTGGATGGAGCGAAAAAGAGTCATCACGCGCCTTAGTCTACAGGGCAGCCCGTGCCGCTTCGGCCAGCGTGTTGGCTTCGGCGCTATCGGCTGCGCGCTTGGCAAACTCGGCTCGCAGCGCCTTGATCTTTTCGCGCGGGTCTTCCTTCACCGTGTTTTTGTCCAGCGCCATCTCGGCAATAAAGCGGCTCGGCACACCGGCCACGGTGTCCCGACCTTTCTTGCGGCGGCGCACCCAGTTGACGGCCAGAGTGCGCTGCGCCCGCGTGATACCCACATACATCAGGCGACGCTCTTCCTGCAGCCGCAGGGCAATGTTTTCTTCGCTGTTGCTGCCGCCATCCCCACCGTTTTTGTCTTCCAGCTTGAAAGGCAATGAACCTTCGTTGCAGCCGGCCAGCACCACGTGCGGCCACTCCAGACCCTTGGCAGCGTGCAGGGTAGAAAGCGTCACCACGTTCTGGTCACCTTCACGCTCGCTGATGGTGGACAGCAGCGCAATCGTCTGCACCACTTCCAGCATGGTTTTGGTTTCGGCCGCGACAACCGCGCCGCTGGTGTCGTCGATCTGCCCGCCACAGCGCTGCGCCATCCAGTCACAAAAATCCATCACATTGGTCCAGCGTGCGGCGGCGAGCTTTTCGCTCTCCTCGCCGTCATACAAATGCTTTTCGTAGTCAATGTCCTTGAGCCAGTCATTCAGAAACGCCCGGGCATCTTCAGCGCCCACCGTGCGCTTGGCGCGGTACTCCAGATCGTTCACATACCGGCCAAACTCGTGCAGGGAGGCAACGCCCTTGGCCGGCACCGCCGAGGCCAGCGAGTTGCTGAACAGCGCCTCAAACAGGCTGAGCTTGTAGCGGCTGGCAAACACACCCAGCGCGCCCAGTGTGGTGTGGCCAATGCCGCGTTTGGGTGTGGTCACTGCGCGCAAAAACGCCGGGTCGTCGTCGTTGTTGACCAGCAAACGCAGCCAGGCGCAGAGGTCCTTGATTTCCGCGCGGTCAAAAAAGCTTTGGCCGCCTGACACCTTGTACGGAATCTGCGCCTTGCGAAAGGCTTTCTCAAACGGCTTGGCCATGTGGTTGGCGCGGTACAGCACACAAAAGTCTTTCCACTCTTTGTGCTGGCTGCCCACGGCTTGTAACTCGCCGCCCACGCGCAGGCCTTGTATGCGGGCCACCACGCGCTCGGCCTCATGCTCTTCACTGTCGCAGTCCACCACGCGCACCGGTTCGCCCTCGCCCAGTTCGCTGAACAATGTTTTCGGAAACAGCTTGGGGTTGGGCGCAATCACGTTGTTGGCCGCACGCAAAATCGCGCCGGTGCTGCGGTAGTTTTGCTCCAGCTTGATCACGCGCAGATTGGGGTAATCAACCGGCAGCTTTTTCAAATTGTCCAGCGTGGCACCGCGCCAGCCGTAAATCGACTGGTCGTCATCACCCACCGCAGTAAAGCGTCCGCGCGCGCCCACCAGCAGTTTGAGCACTTCATACTGCGTGGCGTTGGTGTCCTGGTATTCATCCACCAGCACATGGCCCAGGGATTGCTGCCATTTGTCGCGTACCGCGTCGTGCTCCTGCAGCAGCTTGAGCGGCAGGCCAATCAAGTCGTCAAAGTCCACGCTTTGGTAGGCGGTCAAGCGTTCTTCATACCGCGCCATGATGCGGGCGATCAGCTTGTCGTTGTCGGTCACGGCCTGGGCTTCAGCCTGTGCGGCATTCAGCCCCATGTTTTTCCACAGGCTGATGGTCCACTGCCACTGCCGTGCTGTTGCTGCGTCGGTGCTGCCGCCTGCGTCTTTCAAAATACTGGTCACGTCGTCGCTGTCCAGAATCGAGAACTGCGGCTTCAGGCCCAGCGCCTCGCCGTCCTGGCGCAACATGCGCACACCCAGCGCATGAAAGGTACAAATCACCACGCCCTTGGCGGCCTTGCCAATCAGTTTTTTGGCGCGCTCGCGCATCTCGGCCGCGGCCTTGTTGGTGAAGGTGATGGCGGCAATTTCGGTGGCGGGCAGGCCGGCCTGGATCAAACGGCCTATCTTGTGCGTGATGACGCGCGTTTTCCCCGAGCCAGCGCCAGCCAGCACCAGGCACGGGCCGTGCATGTAGTTCACCGCCTCTTGCTGAGCGAGGTTGAGTCCGGTGGCGGGGGAGGCGGCTGCAGAGGCAGCAGATGAACCAGAGGGGGGTGACGACATGCAGGGTGAGGGCGGGATTAAAAAGCGAAGAAAAATCGCGGGGGCAGCGGGCATCATAGCCAGTCAGCATCCTGAAAATTTTGCAAGAGACAATACGCGTTGTGCTAAGCATCCTCCTCATCACCTTTCCTTTCTTTGCGCTTGTGCTGTGCGGATATCTGGCCGCGCGGCGGGGGCTGCTGCCGCAGGCGGCGATTCCCGGGCTCAACACTTTTGTGCTTTATTTCGCGCTGCCTTGCATGTTGTACCGGTTTGGCGCCAGCACCCCGGTGGCGCAACTGCTGGACGTCAGCGTGCTTGGCGTCTATTTGCTGTGCGCCATCATCATGGTTGCCTTCACGATTGCGGTGACCCGCAATCTGCGTATCGGCTGGAACGACGCTTCGTTTGGTGCATTGGTGGCGGCTTTTCCGAATACGGGCTTCATGGGCGTGCCCTTGCTGGTTGCCTTGTTGGGCGCGCAAGCCGCAGGCCCGGCCATTCTCACCATCGTGATCGATTTGCTGGTGACCAGCTCATTGTGTATTGCACTCTCGCGGCTGGGCTCGGCTGATATCCACGGCGCCGAGGTGGCAGCCAAAAACGCATTGCGTGGCGTCGCGCTCAACCCCATGCCCTGGGCCATTGTGCTGGGCGCAGTTTCATCCGGCCTGCAGTTGCAATTGCCTGCCCCGGTGATGCAGACCGTGGGCCTGCTGGCCGACGCGGCTTCACCGGTTGCCTTGTTCACGATAGGCGCGGTACTGGCACGCTCTCAAATGAACAGCGTAGAAGCCATTCCTTTGAAGGACTATGTGCCCGTTGCGCTTATCAAGCTGGTGGTGCACCCGGCGCTGGTGGGCTTGGCAGGGCTGGGCGCCATCAAGCTCGGCGTACCGCTAGACCCATTTGCGCTGACGGTGATTGTTCTGGTCGCAGCATTGCCCAGCGCCAGCAATGTTTCACTGTTGGCCGAACGTTTTGGCGCCAACAATGGGCGCATTGCGCGCATCATTCTGGTGTCCACCGTGCTGGCGTTTTTTACTTTTTCTGCGGCGGTGGCGTTGCTGACTTAGATTTGGCGGCGAGAGCTGTTGCGGTCTTGGGATATGTAGCGAGACTTGGTGGCGGCGTCAGGGGTTTCGCAGGCGTCGCTGCAAAGGTTTTTTGCAGCCTCAACGCCGAAGTAAGCGGCCTGCGCGTTTTTTGCGCGGTCCGATTGACTTTCGGGTTAGCGCGCATTAGCGAGAACCTTCTGGAAGACACACACGTTGTTCCCGCTACGCTGGTTGAGAAACGTGTTCGTGTAATCAAAGCCGAAGTTCTCAAATAGCTTGCGACTCGCAGCGTTGTCAGTGCGAATCGTGCATTGAAGAATGCGAGCGCCCTTAGATCGGGCTACGCGCTCAACTTCGCAAAGAAGTGCTTTTGCGTGCCCCATGCGCTCGTGTGCTTCAGCAACGGTGAGATGCAAAACCTCAGCTTGATACCACTGAACCTTTTTGACTTGAACGCATGCGATAGGGTAGCCGGCCTCTGACAGCCGGAGAATGTAATCCGTCGACTCTTTAAGTACCGTCCCTCTCGTGTATGGAGTAGTTAGTTTGTTTCTCGTATTTAGCAATTGGGCAATTGCATCACCCTCGGCGTCAGACAGCAGCGAGTTCGTTTGGTTAATTGAGCACGGCAAGAGGCGCAAAGCTGCTTCCTGCGGTTGTGTCTTCAAGTCGAACGACCTGTCAGCTTCCATGTACTACAGCTTGAGTAGGATGAGCCAAGGAAAGAGTATCCCGCCCAGCGGGCCAAGAGCAACGGTACCTAAGCCCCAGAGGGGCCCCGTCATACCCTTCGCTGACGCTGCCCGAGATACAGTCACCGCGAGCCATATTGCGGCGGCTGCCATCAACAGGCATCCGGACACTGCGGCCATGTCGCCCTCGCCCGCCAAACCGAGGAAGACGAAAAAGGCAACCCAATATGCTGCCCATGCGCGCTTGATACTACGTCGATGCGACTGAAGCTCTTCCGGAGCAAGGAAACGCGGTGGCACCTTCATGGGTTTGTTCCTCTATGCGTACAGTGATGATTAATCTGATATGGATCGTTGGATGCTCTTTGATCGCGGGATATTAGACAGGATAACCTCGAATTTGACCGCCGATGTCATTGCCGGGCTGGCCTGCAATTCAGGTTGCGCTGACTCCTGAGCCTGCGTCTCGCCATCATGGATCGAGTCCGGGATGACAGACCCATGCGGACGATCGTGGACTTTAGATCGCCAGCGGATCCACGTCAATCGCCCAGCGGATCAGGCTTTTGAATTCCGTTTGCTGTCGCGTCTGATGCAGCACCGGCTGCCAAGCGGCCAGGAAGCGTTGAAGTGCGGCGCGTGAGCTGCTTTCTACCAGCATCTGGGCGCGCTCCACGTTGGCTACGCGCTGAATCGTCATGGGCACGGCAGGGTAGGGCGTGACGCTGTCATGCCCGGGTAGTTGCTGTGCTTGCGCGGCCTCAGCTGCGGCATTCAAAAAACCTTGCGCCACGGATTGCTCTCGGGCTTCGGCCCGCACCAGGGCGGAGAAGCCGAAGGGCGACATGCCGGCAGCCTCACGCTCTTTCAATTCCTGCGTTGCAAACGCCGGGTAGTCGTGTTTCTTTAATGCCGCAAAAAGCGGGTGCTGTGGGTGAAAGGTCTGCACCCACATTTCGCTGGTCTCACCGTGGTCAGCGTCGCGTCCGGCCCGGCCTGCGGCCTGCATCAACAGCCCAAACAGCCGCTCGGGCGCGCGGAAGTCGCTGGAGAACAGCGCATTGTCGGGATTGATGGCGGCCACCAGCGTGATGTGGCGAAAGTCATGGCCCTTGGCAATCATCTGTGTGCCGACCAGCACATCCACCTCTCCGGCGTGCACGCTGGCAAGCTGGGACTCGAGCGCACCCTTGAGCCGCGTGGTGTCTGCATCGATGCGGGAAATGCGCAGTGGCTCCCCGCTGGGACGGCGTACGCCGGCCAGTAACTCGCCAATGTGTTCTTCCAACCGTTCCGTACCTTTGCCCACAGGCGCAATGTCGATGTTGCCGCAGCTCGGGCAGGCGCGCGGCACACGCTCGGTAAAACCGCAGTGGTGGCAGCGTAGGGTGCGGTCGATTTTGTGAAAGACGCGGTAGGCGCTGCAATGCAGGCATTCGCTTTTCCAGCCGCAGTCGTGGCAGGCCAGCACCGGGGCATAACCGCGCCGGTTCAAAAAAATCAATGACTGCTCGCCACGCGCAATGCGTTGGCTAATGGCGTCCAGCAGCGGCGGCGCAATGGTGGCGTGTTTGGGTTGGTGGTTCATGTCCACCAGCCGCACCGCCGGCAAGCTGCCCACCTGCTCGGCGCCGCCAATACGCTCGCTCATGGTCAGGCGCTGGTAGCGGCCGACCACCGTTGCCTGCCAGCTTTCCAGTGATGGCGTGGCAGACCCTAAAAGAACCCGGCATTGGGCGCCCGGGAATGCACTGCTTCCGGCAGCGCTTTCCAGCATCGCCCTGTACACCGCCAGGTCCCGTGCCGAATACCGCGCACCTTCCTGCTGCTTGTAGCTCGGGTCGTGTTCTTCATCCACCACAATCAGGCGCAGATTCGGCAGTGAGGCAAACACTGCCATGCGGGTGCCCAGCACCAGCCGCGCCTGCCCCGCGTGCGCTGCCAGCCAGCTCTTGAGCCGCTGTGCGGGCGTGAGTCCGCTGTGCAGCGCCACCACCTGCGCCTTGCCCAGGTGCGCAAAGCGTTCTTCAAACCGCGCCTGCAATTGCGGTGTCAGGTTGATCTCGGGCACCATCACCAGCACCTGGGCGCTGGCGTCTTGCGCCAGCACTTTGGCGGCGGCGCGCAGGTAGACCTCGGTTTTGCCGCTGCCGGTGGCGCCAAACAGCAGCGCGGGCCGGGTGTCGGCATCAAATTCGGCGATTACCTTTTGTTGTTCGGCGCTGAGTGTGACCAGGTTTGCAGCGCTTGATGTTTCAGCCTCTGCTGTCGGCACCCGCTTCAGGCGGCGCGCCAGTTGTACGGTGGTGAGTTCACGCAACTGCGGCGGCAGCGCAGCCAGTGCCACCTCGCCGATAGAGCGCTGGTAGTAGCTGGCGGTAAAGCTGACCAATCGTCGCCAGGTGTCGGGCAGCAGGCCCAGACCGTCCAGCGCACCCAGCACGGATTTGGCTTGGGCCCGTGGTAAATCACCCGGGCCAGCCAACACCTCCCACACCACGCCCAACACTTCGCGTTTGCCCAAAGGGACGCGCACCAGCGTACCGGGCGCGAGCGGTGACTCACTTGCGTAAGTCAGTGGCCCGGCCACCGTGCTGTGTGCCGGCGTTGCCACCACAATGCTGAGCCAATGGGTCATGTGCCGATCGAGTAGAGGTAGGAGGAAAAACTGTAAGTCGTTAGATACATCTTCTAAAGACCTCGTAAGTGCTTGATTTAAAAACGCTTTGAAGGTCTTCCAAGGTTTCTGTGGATAACTTTGTTGATAGATTGCCTCCGCACGCTTGCAGGGCCTTGCAAATCAAGGGTTTTCCTAAAATGCCCGTAAAAAAAGCAATTTAAAGATCCTATATAAATCAAGCACTTAGGAGCGCTATGGCTTTGATAGCGAGCGGCAACCTGTTACTGGCCCTATGCCGCACCGCAGCACAAATTTTGTGAATAAGTCTGACTTTCGGGCCCGGATTTTGTGTTAGCGGAACCTCCGTTGCCTTCAAAGTAGCCCTCAGTGCGGCGTACCTGTCCGCATCCTGCGTGAGTAAGCATGCACTGCGCGAACCAGCACTTCCACGCTTTCTGGCGGGGTGTGCTGGCTGATGCCGTGGCCCAAATTAAAGATGTGGGTAGCGCCAGGGTTACGAGTGTCCAGGTGGGGCTGGCCAAAACTGTCCAGCACCCGCGCCACTTCAGTTTCAATTTGCGCCGGGTTGGCAAACAGAACATTTGGGTCCAGATTGCCCTGCAAGGCCATGCGCCCGCCCACCCGCTCGCGCGCCTGGGCCAGGTTGACGGTCCAGTCCAGGCCCAGCACCTCGCAATCGAGCTGGGCCATTTGCTCCAGCCACAGGCCACCGCCTTTGGTAAACACCAGGCGCGGAATGGTCACCCCGTCGTGCGTGCGTTTGAGTTGCTTGAGAACGCGTTGGGTGTAGGCCAGACTGAAGGTATGGAAGGCCGCGTCGGCCAGCACACCGCCCCAGCTGTCAAAAATCATTACAGCCTGCGCGCCAGCCTCGATTTGCGCGTTCAGGTAGGCGGCAACAGCGTCGGCGTTGATGGCCAGCATTTTGTGCATCAGGTCGGGGCGCTGGTACAGCATGGTTTTGACCAGGCGGTAGTCGTCAGAACCCGCGCCTTCAACCATGTAGCAGGCCAGCGTCCAGGGGCTGCCGGAAAAGCCGATCAGCGGTACGCGTCCGTTCAGCGCCTTGCGGATGGAGGTGACCGCATCGAACACGTAACGCAGCTTGTCCATGTCGGGCACCTGCAGTTGGGCCACGGCCGCTTCGTCACGCACCGGCGTGGCAAAACGCGGACCTTCACCCAGCGCAAAACTCAGGCCCAGCCCCATGGCGTCGGGCACGGTCAGAATGTCCGAAAACAAAATGGCCGCATCCAAGGGGTAGCGCTCCAGTGGCTGCAAGGTAACTTCGGTGGCGTAGTCGGGCGAAGTGGCCAGGCCCATGAAACTGCCGGCCTTGGCGCGGCTGGCCCGGTACTCAGGCAAATACCGCCCGGCCTGGCGCATCAGCCAGACAGGGGTGTAGTCAGTGGCCTGGCGCAGACAGGCGCGAATAAAAGTGTCGTTTTGAAGAGGAGAAAACATCCGGTGATTGTCTCAGGTTGGGCACATCCTTCGACAGGCTCAGGACGAACGGATAGGAACTGAACGGCGGGGGGGTTACCGGACCGGAAGGAACTGCAGGAAGGAAGCGCCGGCCAGGTTTTGCACGTAGGTGATGACGGCGCGCCGGTATTTTTCGGTCAGCACCTCAGACAGCAAATCAAGGCGGCCAATGATTTTGCCGAACTCGCGCTCGAAGCTCAGGTTGCGCTCCCGCTCGGAAATCTCATCGGCCAGAAGCAAGGGCTGCCCACTCGCATTGCGCCGGGTGGCCAGCAGCCACACCGCAGATTCAACGTTGCGCGCCGCGTTGTAGACATACTGCGCGTCCACGCCATCGACCAGGTAAAAAGTGGTTTTGCCACCGTGGGCAACGATCAGCATGTCGGCGCTGGCGTAAATGAATGCGGCGATCCGGTCGCCCTTGAAGTCCGGGGTTAAGGCCAATGACAGTGCTGCAATGTCGCGCTTGCCCTGCAGCTCGGGCCACGGGGTGCGGTTGTCAATGGCGCTGCGCACTTGCTGGATGGCTGCGTCGCGGCTCACGCTGCTGGTTTTGCGCCACTCGGCCGGGTTGCGCCGGTACAGCTTGTCAAGCAGGCGGTACAGGCTGTCCAGGTTGTCACGCATTCCCAGTGTGGCCATGCGGTTGGCATCTGTTTGTCCAAGCTCGGCTGCGGTCAGTGGCGCTACCTGTGTCTCGCCGCGCAGCACGGGCGCTGGCCCCATGGTGGAGCACCCGCCCAGCAGCAGCGCCAGCACGCCTGAAAAAAGCATGGACCAGTGCGGGCGGTAAGTGGGCATGCGGCGATTATCAGCGGGCGGCGGGCGCGCCGGTATCAGTGCAAGTGCCCATGCTGCGCCTCCTCTGGAAGTCGATCAGCCCGCAGTAAGCAGGCCACGCGCTTTCAGCCGCCGGTGGTCGACCATCAAGCAATGGTCTTGCACCACCAGCAAGCCGGCGGCTTCTGCCTTGGCCGCCGCTGTGGGGTGGCTGATGCCCATTTGCATCCACACCGCGCGGGCACCGATAGTTACCGCATCGTCAACGATGGGGGGGATGTCTTCGCTATTGCGAAAGCAGTTCACCAGTTCGATCTTCTCGTGCTTCGCGGCATCGAGCAGGGTGGCATAGGATTTTTTGCCCAGCACCTCAGTGGCGTTGGGATTGACCGGAATGATGCGGTAGCCCTGCGACTGCATGTAGGCCGCTACGTCGTAACTGGCGCGATGCGGCTTGGGCGACAGGCCCACCACGGCGATGGTTCGGCAATGCGACAGGATGTGCAGCATCTGCTGCGCCACCGGCATTGCTGCCCTCATGCCTTGTACTTCACCGAGCAGCCATAGGGGCGGGTTGACGCCATGCTGATGGCTTTGCCCCCGAGTGCTTCATTGAGCCCTTGGCGCACATAGTTGGTTGCGGTCTTGATGTCGTCCACGCGGGCCGAAGGAATGCTGTCAATGGCGCCGGCGTACACCAGCTGGCCCTGCGGGCTGACGATGTACATGTGCGGCGTGGTTTTGGCGCCGTAAAGTTGGCCAATCTTGCCGGACTCGTCCATCAGCGTAAGGGAAGGCTGCGCCTGCTTCTCACCGACCCAGCCGGCCAGTTTGGCGGGTGCCAGGTAGTCGCCGCTGCCGCTCTCGGTTGAATTGATGGCCAGCCACACCACGCCTTTGGCGGTGAACTCTTTTTGCAGCGCCTGCATGTTGCCGCTGTAATGTTTTTGTACAAAGGGGCAGCCGGGGTTGGTCCACTCCAGCACCACCAGCTTGCCTTTGTAGTCGCTGAGCTTGCGGGTTTGGCCGGCGGTATCAACGGTGGAGAAATCCGGCGCGGCTTGACCCACGGCGGCGGGTGCCGCCAAGGCAGATCCGGACAACGACATCGCCCACGGCGCAAGCACCAGTGAGCCTGAAAAAACGCGGCGATTGATCGCGCGGGAATGAGGAAGGTTCAACATGGCAAAAACTCCTGGGTTGAAAAATCACAGTTTGGCCAGCTCGGCCCGGACATCACTGATTGACAGAATTTCCGACAGAATCACCGGCGCGCGGCCGGGCTTGTAAATCACATACACCGGTATGCCACTGCGACCCAACTGCGTCAGCGCGGCGGTCACGGCGGGGTCACGGCGGGTCCAGTCGGCGCGCAGCAGTGCAACATTTTTGGCGTCAATGTCGGCCAGTACCGAAGCGTCAGACAAGGTGGTTTTTTTGTTGTATTGACAGGTCACACACCACGCAGCGGTGAAATCCACAAACACGCTTTGGCCCTTGGCTGTGAGTTGCTCGACGCGGCCCGGCTCCCAGGCTTGCCAGCGGTCTGAAGCCACGGACACCGAAGTAGCCTCCAGCGGTTTGGTGATATTGGGGCCAACAGCCCAAACACCGATGACGCCCATTGCGACGGAAAACGTCGCAAGCACAACGCGGGCACGACCGCTGAGCGTGAGTGACCACAGCACCAGCGCCATCAGTACCAGCAGCGCAAGCAAGGCACCTGCGCCGTCGATGCCGCTTTGCTGGCCCAACACCCAGATCAGCCAGGCCACGGTGGCAAACATGGGAAAGGCCATCAGCTGCCGGAAGGTCACCATCCACGCGCCGGGCTTTGGCAGCGCGCGCGCCAGTGCGGGCACGGCGCTGGCCGCCAGGTAGGGCAGTGCCATGCCCAGACCGATGGCCGCAAAAATCGCCAATGCCTGCAGCCCCGGCAGCCCCAGCGCATAACCCAGCGACGCGCCCATGAAAGGTGCCGTGCAAGGCGATGCAATCGCTGTGGCCAGTACGCCTGTCAGAAAGGAATTAACGGTGGGGTTTTTGCTTTGCAGGCTAGCCACGCGGCTGGGCAGAATGCTGCCAAACTCAAACAAGCCCGCGAGGTTGAGTCCGATGAGCGTGAACAGCACCGCCAGCGCCGCCACCACCGCAGGGCTTTGCAGATGAAAGCCCCATCCCAGTTGCTCGCCTGCGGCACGCAAGCCCAGCAGCAGCGCACCCAGCGCCAGAAACGAGAGCAACACACCCACGGTGTAGGCGAGCCCGCCCGCTACACGCGCCGCCTGATTTTTTTCCTGCGCAAAACTGACGACCTTGATGGCCAGCACAGGAAACACGCAGGGCATCAAATTCAATATCATTCCACCCAGCAGCGCACCCAGCAAGGCGGCCACCAGACCCAAGGACGACGCGCTGTCACCGGTAGGCGCAGCACCCAGCGCAGCGTTTGCCTTCAGGGCCGCTTCCAGTGCAGGGGGCACCACGGCCGCGGCGGCCACCGCGGGCCACTCACCTTTGACCGGGGCTTCAATACGAACGGCCTGCTTGTCCAGTGCAACCACCACCGGCATCAAACGCGGGCTTTCGGTGCGTTGCGCCGAGAGCGGCACTTGCGCGGTCCATACCGCGCCCTGCCAGGCTTGCTGCCAGGGCGCAGCTGGCTCAATCACGCTGCCGGTTTCAGGGAAAAACTCCAATGTCTTGCCGCGGAAAGCAGCAGGCAAACCGCTTAGCGCGACCTTGATGCTTTTGGCACCAACTTCTACCTGGCTGCCTGTACCGGGCACCGCTTGCGGACTGGCTGCAAAAGCGGCAGCAAAGGCATTGCCACTTATTGCGGTGGAGCTTTTGACAGGGATTTGCAGTGCAAATTCTCCCTCTTGCGGAATACATTCCTGCTTGCAGATCAACCAGGCGGCCTTGAGTTTGATGTTGAGTTGCGAAGCGTTAAAGCCGGGGGCGACCGTCAATGGCACGGGCAGGACCACGGTGTTTTCGTAGCCATAGTTGGCCAGCGTACCGATGGGGATTTTCTTGGGGGTAGGCCAGGCGATGTCGCCGGCAGTTATGCCTGCGGGCAACGTCCACTCCAGAACGGTGGGCAAGCCGGAGTCACCAGAATTTTTCCAATAGGTGTGCCACTCCGGTATGTGCGCCAGTTGCAGCCCGACCCAGACAGGTTTGCCCGACTCCACGCCGTCCGGCGCCCAGGCAAGCAGCTCCGCCCGAACCTGGTCGGTGGTCACCACAGCGCTGACGGCGGGTTTGCCTGAAAAGTTAATTTGGGCGCTAGCCCACGGGGAGAGGGTGCCGACCGCTACTAAAAGCAGAGTAAGCCAAATGCGCTTGAAGATCATGATGATGGTGGGAGCGGCGACGCCCCGGTAAGTTCCTGTAACACCGGTCGCGTCATTTGTATGCAAAGTGCGCTCGCCGATTGAGCGTTAGAGCGTAGCAGCGTCCGCTTCGGCTTCTGGCCACAGGCTAGGGAAGAGAAACCTCAACGCGTGCTGCGGCAAGCCGAACCGGACCTTGCCTTGCGGTGAGTCCGACACAAGGAGGCCGCGTTTGACCAACGCCCCCAGTGCATCCGTGGCGCCGCGGTCGCTCATGCCCAGCATGGACTTGAAGTCGCCCCGCGCTATTTCCTCACCGCTGAGAAACAGGTAATGCAGGCCGCGCAGGGATTCCTTTCTGACGCCCGATTTTTCTACCGTGGCTTCAAACACAAGGCAGGCCTCAATGCGATCCTTCATGGAGGCAAACGCCAACATGCCGGACATGAACTCGACCTGATCCATGCAGATGGTTAGCACGTAATCGATCCACGCGATCAAGGCTTGTTCGCTCAAATTTCCCCTTCCGTCCAGATCGCCTCGGCGTGGTTCGTCTGCGTCGGCCAGCAGTGCGTAATAGCGCTCGGTAGTACGCGCGAATCCGCGAAGTGGTGACCAAAGGCCACCGGTGTAGCCCATAGCGCCGAGCAATGTATGGGTGTGCAGCCGCATCACCCGACCATTACCGTCAATAAATGGGTGAATCCAGCCGATGCGCTGATGAGCCGCCGCCATGGCCACCAGACTGGCCTCACCGCGCCGTACCCTTCCGTAAATCGACGCCCAATACTCAGCAAATCTCGGCACGCTTCCATGCGCTGGGGCTATGTGCTTGCCAACGGTGACATCACGTGCGCGCAGCGCACCAGGCACGATGACCTCTTGCTCAGGGGTCAACAGATCCGCCTGGGGCAATCTGCCAAAAAGTTCGCGGTGTATGTCCTGCAGGGCGGCGGGCGTATACAGGGCTTTGGCGCCTGCTTCATTGTTGTAGCGCCCCTCCAGCGCTTCTTCAGCCTCGATGTGCGCGACGGCCAGGCGCTGCTTGGCGGCAAGCGCCTCGTTTTTCGAGAAGTCTTTGTTCAGTGCGCGGTCAATCTCGTGTGGCCGGGTGTGCTGACCCTCTATACGGTTGGTGTAGTAGGAGTTCATGCTGCGCAGCATTCGGCCCAGTTCAGGCGGCGTGCGGGTGCCCGCCAGTGTGGTGGCAATGCGTGACAGATCGTGCGCCTTGGCAAGAAGCGGCTCGACGCGGGCCTCGGATGGCAGCAATGGCTCGATCTGATGGGGTTGTGTGTACATGCTTGGATTATGCCAACATTAAATTGTCCTTAAACTTATGATTCATAAAGAATTTATAAGAAATTTGCCAACTATATTGCCAAGATTAATGCGACCTGAATCCACTCCGCCGCCATTTTGCTTCTATCTTGCGGGTTAGCGTTCGATGTTGGGTAAATAGGCAGGGGAGGCCGAACTTGGCTTCGATAATGCAGATATGGAATCCTCCGAAGTCGCCCGCTCATCTGCAATTGTTCTGGCCACGCTCAACGCCAAATACATTCACGCATCGTTGGGCTTGCGTTACCTGCTGGCCAATATGGACCTGCACGGCGGCGTCGGCCTGCGTGCACAGACGCAGTTGCGCGAGTTTGTGATTGGCCAGCCTCCCACGCGCATGGTTGAAGACCTACTGGCGCTGGAGCCTGAAGTAATTGGCTTGGGTGTTTACATCTGGAACGTGGTCGAGACCACGCAACTGGTGCGCCTGCTCAAAGCCTTGCGGCCCGACATCAAAATTGTTCTTGGCGGCCCTGAAGTCAGCCATGAAGTCGAGCAGCAGGAGATTTGCCGTTTGGCCGACCATGTGATCACCGGCTGGGGTGATGTGAGTTTCCCCAAGCTTTGCCGCGCGTTGCTGGACGGCCCGCAACCGCTGATGAAAGTGATAATCGGCGAGCAGCCCGCGCTCAGTGCGTTGGCCATGCCTTACGGTGACTACACCTCCGAGGACCTGGCTCAACGCCTGCTGTATGTGGAGGCCTCGCGCGGCTGCCCCTTCAAGTGCGAGTTTTGCCTGAGTGCGCTTGACAAAACGGCCTGGGCTTTTGACCTCGACTTATTCATGGCCGAGATCGGGGCTTTGTATCAGCGCGGCGCGCGTAACTTCAAGTTTGTAGATCGGACCTTTAACCTGAAGATAGACAACTCGGTGCGCATCCTGCAGTTTTTTCTGGACCGCATCAAAGACGCGCCCGATGTGTTTGTGCATTTTGAAGTGGTACCCGACAGCCTGCCCGACCGCCTGAAGGATCTCATCGCGCAGTTCCCCGATGGCTCGCTGCAATTTGAAGTGGGCATCCAGAGCTTCAACCCCGACGTGCAGCAGCGCATCTCACGCAGGCAGGACAACGACAAGACGGCTGACAACTTGCGCTGGCTGGTCGGCCAGAGCCGGGCCCATGTGCATGCAGACCTGATTTTTGGTCTGCCCGGTGAAACGCTGGAGAGTTTTGGCGAAGGCTTTGACCGCTTGTATGGTTTGGCTCCGCACGAAATTCAGTTTGGTATTTTGAAGCGCCTGCGCGGCACACCCATCACCCGGCACACGCAAGACTTTGCGATGGTCTACGACCCGCAAACGCCCTATACCATCTTGCAAAACTCAACGGTTGATTTTGCGACCATGCAGCGCATCAAGCGCTTTGCGCGTTACTGGGACATGGTTGCCAACTCCGGTCGGTTTTCTGCCGCGCTGAGGCTGCTGTTGGAGCCCGGCTCGGCCTTCCGGAATTTCCTGGCCTTCAGCGACTGGCTCTGGCTAACCACGGCCAAGACCCACGAGTTTGCGCTGGAGAAGCTGGTTGACTTGCTCTTTGACCACTTGACGCAGGAGCGCCTGCTTGACGCGCAGGAGGTGCGCGCCGCTTTGCTCGCTGACTATTTGGCCAGTGGTGCCCGCGCCCGGCCGCAGGCGCTAAGCGAGTTGTTGCAGGGGCGGCCCCAAGAAATGCCCTACAGTACCAAAACAAGCCGCAGCGCGCGGCAAGACCGACATCTCAAGACGAGCCCGATGCAGCGTTCCGAGATTCAAAAGGCCGCAGCGGCGGCCTGACTCGATTTACGGCTTGACAGGTTGACCCGGAGGCCCGGGTGGGCCAGGAGGTCCGGGTGGGCCCGCTTCACCAGCGGAGCCCGCCGCGCCGGGCTTACCGGGCTCGCCGGGGGGGCCGGGCTTGTTGCACGCCGCAAGCGTCAACGCCATCAGAAGCGCCATCAAATATTTCATCACTCAAACCTCCGTTAATGTTCAAACTGTGTGGCTTGCGCCCCGGTGCGAATAACGCCTTCACCAATAATTGGTTTCGCGCAACCGGTGCTGATGATGCGTCGGATGGTGCATGTTGCCTTGTAGGCGAACATCCTTTGCACGCAGAAAAATTGTGTGATTTCGTTGCGTGTGAGGTATGGCATCAGGCGGCCGCGTTCGACCCATGTCGAAATGGCCCCAAAATACGCTCATGCAGCCAGAACCGATCTCCAATGCCCTGCCGCGTTTCTGGGCCGACCTCAAAAGCCCTGACTTTGCCCGGCTGGACCTCGCCCGCACCATCGCCGTTTTACCCGTGGCAGCCATCGAGCAGCACGGACCGCACCTGCCGCTGAATGTGGATGCGACGTTGGTGGACGGTGTGATTGCCGCCACCTTGCCGCACTTACCGGCCGACCTGTCCGTGCTGTTCTTGCCAACCCAAACAGTTGGCCTGAGCCCCGAGCATGCCCGCTTTGGCGGCACGCTCACCCTCAAGGCAGAGACCGTGATTCACCTCTGGACCGACATTGCCGAGTCGGTAGCGCGCAGTGGAGTCAAGAAGCTGGTGCTGCTGAACTCCCACGGTGGCCAGGTTGGCCTGCTCGACGTGGTGGCTAGAGACCTGCGCGCACGGCTGGACATGCTGGTCTACAGCGTGAACTGGTTCAACCTGCCATTGATCAACGAGCAAGGCGCCTCGGTGGCGGATTTGTTCAGCGCGGAAGAACACCGGTTCGGCATCCATGCCGGCGAGATTGAAACGTCGATGATGCTGGCCTTGAAGCCAGAGCAGGTCGACATGACCCAAGCGCAAAACTTTCATTCCACCTCACAAGATCGCGCAAAAAAATTTAGCATACTGGGCAACGGGCGCAGCGCCAAGCTGGGTTGGCAAATGCAGGACTACAACCCGCAAGGGGCGGTGGGCAATGCGGCTGCGGCGACGGCTGAGAAGGGTCGAGCGTTGATCAGCGCTGCCGGCTTTGGCTTGGCGACATTGCTGCATGAGATTGACCAACTCCCCGCTGAAACCTTGAATCCCGATACCGCGTTTTGAACTGAAGGGCATGGGCGCCGTGCCGCGCCGACTCCTACTCGCGCCTTCGGCTGACAGCCGCCACCGGCGCGCGGGCCATGCTGGTGTGTACGACAGCCAATCAGGCTTCAAAAGGTTTGTCTCATGAAACTCACTCACTCCCAGCGTCCAGGTAATGTCCTCCTTGGCTTTACAGTCGCAGCCCTGCTGGCAGCCAGCATGACAGCCTGCGGCGACACGTCCAAACTGCCAGCCTCCGCCGACATGGGCGCCACGCCGACCTTGCCGCAACCCAACAAAACTTTGATTCCCACGGTGAATATTGCTCCCGCCACCGGCTGGCCCGCAGGAGTCATGCCGGTGCCGATGGCGGGTCTGCGCGTCACGGCGCTGGCCACGGGCCTGGTTCATCCACGCTGGTTGCATGTCCTTCCCAACGGTGATGTGCTGGTGGCTGAAAGTAACAAGCCGTCCAAGCCGGAAACGGGTTTTAGCCTCAGGGGCTGGATCATGGGTGTGGTCATGAAGCGTGCCGGTGCTGGCGTGCCCAGCGCCAACCGCATCACCTTGCTGCGCGATGTCGATGGTGACGGAGTTGCAGAAGTCCGCACGGTTTTCCTGCAGGACCTGAATTCACCATTCGGCATGGCGCTGGTGGGCAACGACTTTTATGTGGCCAACACAGATGGCGTGGTGCGATTCCCGTATCAACCGGGCCAGACCAGCATCACGGCCAAGGGGGTCACGCTGACCGATTTGCCAGGTGGCCCCATCAATCACCACTGGACCAAAGCCCTGATCGCCAGCCCTGATGGCAGCAAGCTCTACGCCACCGTGGGCTCCAACAGCAACGTCGGCGAAAACGGCATGCCGGCCGAAGAGGGGCGCGCCGCCATCTGGGAAATCAACCGTCAGACGGGCGACAAGCGCCTCTTTGCCACCGGCCTGCGCAACCCAAACGGCATGGGCTGGGCACCGGGTACGGGTGCTTTGTGGACGGTGGTCAACGAACGCGACGAACTCGGCAGCGACCTGGTGCCCGACTACCTGACCTCGGTGAAAGATGGCGCGTTTTACGGCTGGCCCTACAGCTATTACGGCCAGAGCGTCGATGTGCGCGTGCAGCCGCCGCGGCCGGATCTGGTAGCCAAGGCTGTGTCGCCCGACTACGCGCTGGGCTCGCATGTGGCGCCGCTGGGCATGGCATTTTCTGAAGGCAATGCCCTGCCAGCGTCGTTGGCCAGTGGGGTTTTTGTAGGTGAACACGGCTCTTGGAACCGCAAGCCGCACAGTGGATACAAGGTGGTGTTTGTTCCGTTCAAGGACGGCAAACCGCAGGGTTTGCCGGTCGATGTGTTGACCGGTTTCCTGAGCCCCGAAGGCAAGGCCTACGGTCGCCCGGTGGGCGTGGCCATGGACAAGCGCGGCGGCTTGCTGGTGGCTGACGATGTGGGCAACGTTATCTGGCGGGTCAGCGGCACCGGGCTGCGCTAAGCACTCAAACAAAATCAGGCGTAGGTGATCCAGCTGGCATGTTCCGGCGCATCGAGATGCGGCAGGGTGTTGTAGGTCACAAGCATGTGACGTTTGGGCGTGAAGGCAAACTCGGTGACCGAGCAATTGCGTATGCGCAAATTCAGCTCAATGGTGTTTTCAGGCGCAGTACCCAGCACATGGCCCACGGCCGTAGAAATCGGGCCGCCGCTGGAAACCAGCAGCACGTTGCCGGTGTAGCTTGTGCGGATATGGTCCAGCGCATCAGTGATGCCGCTCACAAAATCACTGTAACTGGGCATGCCACGGGGGCTGACCACGCCATCCATCCATTGCTTCAGGCCGTTGCGCAGCAGGCGGAAGTGGCTGCGGTACATCTCGGGCGAATCTGGCTTTTCCAGCTTGTGTGGGTGAACGGTAGCAATCACCGCTTCGCTGTCGTATTCGTTCAGCCCTGCCCATGGCGCCGCTTGCACGTCCGTACCCATGCCCTTGCAGATACCAGCGTAGGTTTGCACTTGCCGGTTCAGGGTGCCGGTCAGAGCCGCATCAAAAGCAATGCCTTTGTATTTGAAGTACTCGCCCAGGCGCTGGCTTTGCTGGTGCCCCATGTCGCTGAGCACGTCGTAGTTTTCAGCGCCGAAAGAGGCTTGGCCGTGGCGCACGAGGTAGAGAGTTCCCATCTGCAAATTGTGAGGGCGTGCGGGCTTGTCTCCAGTCGCAAGGGTGACGTCCCCTGGTGCTGATTGCGCTGCAGCACAACCAGCGTTCAGTGAGGGTCGACCCTGTCTTTACTCCACCAGCAAGCCGCCATCAACCCTGAGGTCCACGCCGTTGATATAGGACGCCGCGCTGGAAGAGAGAAAAACAATGGCTTTGGCCACCTCCTCTGGGGTCCCAAACCTTT
This sequence comes from Polaromonas sp., assembly GCA_046598365.1. Classification (GTDB taxonomy): domain Bacteria; phylum Pseudomonadota; class Gammaproteobacteria; order Burkholderiales; family Burkholderiaceae_C; genus Polaromonas. The sequence continues at coordinate 34,518 of JBKJIV010000195.1, forward strand.
TGAGCGGATTGGCCTCCAGCTTTGCCTTGCCCACCGCCTCCACAACATCTTGTGGCAGACCGGTTTTGCCCCAGGCCGGCGTTGCAATCGTGCCCGGACTGACTGTGTTGACGCGGATACCGCGTCCCGCTAGCGTGGGTACGAGCCCCTGAGCCATAGACGCGAGGGCAGCCTTGGTGCTGGCGTAAACAGCGGTCGCCGCGCCCCCGCGGTGCGCCAGGAAGGAGCTCACCATCGCGATGCTGCCGCCGTCGGTGAGGCGGTTGCATAGTGATTGCACGGTAAACCAGGGGCCTCGCGTGTTGACGGCAAAGGCCTCGTCAAAAGCCTGCGGTGTCCAGCTTCCGAGGGGCGTGAAGGGGACGATCCCGGCGTTCAGCACCAGCACGTCAATGGGGCCGATTTGCTTTTCCGTCAAGGTCGCGTCCAGCGCCTGAGCGTCGGCTACCGATGCCGCGTCACTGCGCAGCGCAATGAAGCCATTTGCTGCCGCCGCTTCCTCCAGTCTTGCCTTGTCCCGACCTGTAATGACCACCCTTGCGCCACGCGCGGCGAGAAGCTGTGCGGTTGCCAGGCCGATGCCTGAAGAGCCTCCCGTGACCAGTGCGGTTTTGCCTTTGAAATCCAGTTCTGCATTGCTCATCAATCTTCCTTCGTGTTGACGTCGAATGGGCCGCGCCGGCTGGGCTGCCATCTTGTATCGACCAGTCCATGATAGTTTGTTAGACTGATCGGTGCAAGATAAATTTGCAGATCGGGAAATGTCATGAGCGGAATGAAGCAGTTTGATGAGGCGGCGGCGGTTCTCAGCGCGGCCCACGCCTTCTGGCAGAAGGGTTTTGCGGGCACCTCCCTGTCTGACCTTGAGTCGGCGACCGGACTTGGCAGATCCAGTCTGTACAACGCCTTTGGCTCGAAAGAGGCGCTCTACGAGCGGGCTCTTGAAACCTATGCCGATGTCTACGCACGGCCCATTCTCAAAGCGCTGGATGCGCCCGATTTGCGCGAGGCCATCGGTGAGTTCTTCTCGCTGGCGGTGCAGGCACTGCTAGACCCGACAACGCCCCCGGGGTGTCTGGCAGCCATGGCTTGCCTGGAGACGGGTGGCTCGGACGGGCCGGGCGCGAAATTCACGGCCTTTCAGTTGAAGGTCATCACCAGCGGCCTGCGCGCGGCGCTAGACCGCGGGGTGGTGTCGGGACAGATCGACAAAAAAACCGATACTGCCGCGCTTGCCCTGGCCTACACAGCATTGTTGCGGGGGCTTGCCTCGTTGCATAAAGGCGGGCAGCGCGCCCGGGAACTGGAGGCCATTGTCAGGGTTAGCGTGTCCATGCTGCCGATTCCAAGGGGGAGCGGGCGTAAATCTGTCTAGACAGACTCTCGGGGAGAGTCGCTCGTATTCCTCTGGTTCACATCGCAGCAAATGAGAAGCCGCGCGATCTCCACGTCAATATAGAAATTGAGGGTTTCAGGTTCAGGATGGAATGAGACGTCGGCCTGCGTGCGAAGCGGTTTGCTTACCTCGCCACAAGGCCAGATGGCCGTTGACGTACACGGCATGGATGCCAGTGGAGGGCTGCTCAGGCGCTTCGTAGTTGGCGTTGTCGCGTACTGCAAGGGGGTCCAGCAACACCAGGTCTGCATGGTTGCCAATGGCTATCACCCCGCGGCCTTTCAGCCCAAAGCGCTGCGCGGGAAGGCCGGTCATTTTGTGGATAGCGCTTTCCAGGGGGAACAGTTTTTTGTCGCGGCTGTAGTGGCCCAGCACGCGCGGGAAAGTCCCCCAAAGCCGCGGGTGGGGCCGTCTGTCATGGGGCAGGCCATCAGAGCCGATCATGGTCAGCGGATGCTGCAGGACGCGTTCAACATCTTGCGCCGCCATGGCGAAGTAGATCGCGCCGCCAGGCATCAGGCGCTCGGTTGCCTCGTGCAGGCTGACGCCCCAGTCCTGCGCAATGCTCCTCAGGTTTTTTCCGCTGCATTCAGGGTGGGGCCGAGACCAGGTGATCAAAACCTCCTGCGTACGGCTGGCCTTCTCGGCGTTGAGCATGGTGGAAGATGCTTCGTAGGGATAACAGTCCAGGCAAACGGACTGATTGAGTGCCGCCTGTTCGATCGTGCGCAGGGTTTGCTGCGTATGCCCGTGGTTTTGGACCCCCACCACCTTGTGATGCGAGAGTACCAGGTTCGCCTCGCTGGCAGCACCCACGTCCAGCGCTTCTTTCAGCGCGGCATCTATGTTGTCACCTTCGTCGCGCAAGTGCATGGCCAGCATGGCGCTTCTTCCCTTGAGTGCGGCGCACACGCCCAGCAACTCTTCGGTGGTGGCCGCTTTGGCCGGTGGGTAGTACACACCGGTGGACAGGCCAAACGCACCAGCGTCGAGCGCCATGGAGACATTGCGGGCCATGGCACTCATTTCTGTAGCGTTCGCCGTGCGATTGAGATCTGCAACATGCCGTACGCGCAGCGTGGTGTGGCCGATCAGCGGGACCACATTGATACAAGGCTGCGAGAGGTCAAGTGCTGCCAGGTACTCGCCAAAACTCCCATAAACGAAAGCTTCCTCGCCCAGCAGGTCAAGCGGTGCCGGCGGCGCGCGCGTGATCAAGGGTGCCAGACTGATGCCGCAATTCCCGGTGACCACAGTGCAAACGCCTTGGGTCAGCTTGGGGTGCGGCTGCGTTGGCTGCAGCAGCAGGCGGTCGTCGTGAGTGTGGGTGTCGATAAACCCGGGGCAAAGCACCAAGCCATGCGCATCAACCATCTCGGGGGCCACTCCCTGGCCCGGCGGGACGATGGCGGAGACAAGGCCGTCGACCACCACCACGTCTGCGCTGAAGCGCGCACTGCCCGTGCCGTCAATGACATCGGCCCCCCGGATCACAAAATGGTGCGGGGGGTGACGGTTCTCGCTCATTCCACTTTCGCGCCGGACCGCCTGACAACCTCGGCCCAGCGGGGCGATTCAATTTTGGCCATGGTCATCAAGAGGTTGGGTGGCGAAGCCATGGTCTCAAACGCCATTTGCGCGTACTTGTCCCTGACCGCAGGCGCGGACAGGATACGGTTGATTTCCCCATTGAGCCGCTCTACTATTTCCACAGGTATTCCTTTGGGGCCGACAATGCCGCCCCACGCTGTGGTTTCATAGCCTTTCACGCCCGCCTCGTCGATGGTGGGAAGCTGGCCGAACAGAGGGGAACGGCGTTTGCCACTTACGCCCAGCGCGCGCACCCGGCCGTTCTTGATGTGCGGGCCAATCGACGACAGGTTGTCGAACATCATGTCGATCTGGCCGCCAATCAGGTCCTGGATGGCTGTGGGGCTGCCGCGATAAGGCACGTGGGTGATGAAAGTCCCCGTGAGGGACTTGAACAGCTCCCCGCCCAGATGGCCGGTTGTGCCGTTGCCTGCAGAGCCCATGTTCAGGCGGCCGGGGCGGCTTTTGGCGTAGTCGATCAGCTCCCGCACTGTTTTGACGGGAAGTTCGTTGCGCACCACCAGGGCGTTCTGGACCGTGCCCATCAAGGCGATGCTCGTCAGCGAATCCGGGTCGTAGGGAAGTTTGGCGTACAGAGACTTGTTGATAGCGAGCGTAACCACATTGCCATAACCCAGGGTGTAACCGTCGGGCGCGGCGCGGGCAATCTCGCTCATGCCCAGCGCGCCGCCGGCGCCGGGTTTGTTGTCAATGACGATGGGCTGACCCAAGGCCACGCTGAGCTCGTTGCCCAGCAGACGGCAAATGACGTCGGGAGCGCCGCCTGCGGCAGAGGGCACAACCAGGCGTATGGGCTTGCCAGGGTAGCTTTGGGCAAAAACCGGGCCTGCCACCCACGCGGAACCGATAGCTGCGACCGTGCCACTGAGAACGTCCCGCCTGCGCAATGTTCCGGTACTATTGATAATGTTCATGCCTAATCCTTGTGTGCATTGAAGGTAGGGTGAATTTAAGCCAGTACCGCAGGTCCGGCAAACGAATAGTTTTAGATGTCGCAATAGTTTTACTCATGCAATGACCACACTTCCCTCCCTGATGGCTCTGCGCTGCTTTGACGCCAGTGCGCGGCACGAAAGTTTTACCAAGGCCGCTGCAGAGGTCCATCTCACTCAAGGCGCCGTCAGCCATCAAGTGCTGGGATTGGAGGCGCAACTGGGAGTGTCCTTGTTTGTGCGAAAGCGAGCGGGACTGAAGCTGACAAGCGTGGGCGGCGCTTATCTGGCCGAAGTGTCCACAGCCTTGCGCCAGATTGAGCGGGCCACGCAAAACGTAGTGACCCACAAGGGTGCGGGCGGAGCGCTGAACCTGTGTGTGGCCTCCAGCTTTGCCACCTACTGGCTTATCCCGCGCCTGAGCGGATTTGTGGCGACGCATCCGGACGTCACGCTGAATCTGTCTACGCACATCGGACCGGTTGATTTTTCCAGCGCGCCGCATGACGCCGCAATTGAATTTTGCAGCGGTGCGACTGCCGGTCTGCACGCCGAACTCGTGCTACCCCTCACGCTTCGACCCTATGTTGCGCCGCAATTGTTGAAGGGTTTGCCTCTCGGCAACGGGCATCAGGCACTGAAGAAAATATTGGCGACGTACCCGCTGATTCGCCACACCACTGTGCCCGATGCCTGGGCAAATTGGTTGAGGCAAGCAGACTTGCTCGACGCGCTGCCCGCGCCGCGCCTGGACGCGGGCCCCCAGTACGATTTGCTGTCGATGGCTTTGAACGGCGTGATTGCAGGTCTTGGCGTGGCACTACTTCCCGATTATGTTGCGGCCGGCGCTGTGGCGAGCGGCCAAGTCAGGCAACTGTCGTCCAAGTCCTGGAAGGCAGAAAAGGCCTACTACCTGCGCTACCCCCAGTGGAAGTCCGAAATGAGGGTGCTACAGCGGTTCAGGGACTGGCTCACATCCGCCTGATCAGCGGCCCTAAAAGCCGCTCTTACCCAACACCTTTGAAAACACACCGCCGTCCACATTACCGCCGCACAGGGTGGTTCCCACAACCTGGTCCTTGAGCTGAGTGCGCTCCTGCATCGCCGCTGCAAAGCTGGCAGCGCCCGCGCCTTCGGCTACGTTGTGGGTGTCGGTGTACAGGTCGCGCATGGCTTGCGCTACTTCATCGTCAGTGACTTGCACGATATGGTCGATGTGCGGCGCAATCACATCCAGCGCGCTCTGATCTGCAATACGGCAGGCCATGCCATCTGCCAACTGCGTTGTCACCGGTGACTCGACCACGCGCCCAGCGGCCAGTGAGTCGGCATAGGTGGTGGCGTGTGCGCTGACCACACCTACGATGCGCAGCTTGCGGCCCAGCGCCAGCTTGGCGGCAATGGCCGCGCAAGCGCCCGAGCCCTGACCTATCGGCACATACACCACGTCAAGCTGCGGCGCGGCCAGCATGAACTCCCACCAGTAGGTAGCGACGCCACTAAGCAAATCCGCATGAAAACTGGGCACCATGTGGGCGCCGCGCTCCCGGGCCAGCCGCATCGCAAACTCGCGGCTTTCCTGAAAGTCTTCACCGTGCTCGATCAGCGTTACACCCAATGCGCGCATGGCAGCATTTTTTTCCAGTGAATTGCCTTGCGGCACGACGATGGTGCAGGCAACGCCATGCGCGCGCGCTGCCCAGCCTATGCTCTGGCCGTGGTTGCCGCGTGTGGCGCTGATCACCTCAGCTGGCATGGCATTGTTTTGCCTGAGTGAGTCAAAGTAAGTCAGTCCACCCCGAATCTTGAACGCGCCCACCGGTGTGTGGTTTTCGTGCTTGATCCAGCAGTCGGTGCCCAGCCGCTGGCTGGACAGTCCCCAGCGGTACTGCGGCGTTGCCTGAAACTCGCGATAAATAACACGGGCCGCGGCTTCGATGTCAGCGAGACAAGGCAGCGCCGTAGTCTGAAAATCTTTTAACACGGCGTTCATAGACCCCCACGCGTGTTGCTTTGCGACTGCGTGGCAAGCGTTAACCAAGCAAATTCATGAAAGCTGAACATTCAAATTCCTTTGGATTCAAGGGTGACCAGGCCGCGCGGTGTTTGCAGTGTGGCAAGGAGGTTGGGCGGGCCGCTCACCACCTCAACACCTGTCAGCCCGATGGCCTTGTAGCCTTCAAGCAAGGTGTCAGCCCGTGGATGACTGGCGCGCAAGGATTGCAGGGTGACGCCGGAGGGCGGCATGCTCTGCGTGGGATGAATATCACCCCATTCAATAAGTGTTGGCAGCGTGCCGAAAAGAAGCCGTTGGCCGTCTTCACGCACCGTGATCTTCCAGCTCAGCAGGCCTTGTGGTGTCATGCGTGAGGTCGCCAGCACCTCGCCCCGGTCAAGTCCCATGCGGGCAAGTTCGCGCACGCTGGCTTCAGCGCGCGCGGTGCTCGCCGCAAAATGCACCAGCCGAGGCCCGTTGGTGGCCAGCGTGTGCTGCATGGCCGGGTCATCAAAGTCAAACCAGCGCTTGGCACCGTCACCACGTGCATAGCCTGCTTTTCTATTGACAGCGATGATTTCAAAATAAACGCCCGGATACGCCGGCGACGCAACGGTGAAGAGGCGGTTGTGCGTGCCCATCAGGGGATGCTCGCCGCCTGGACCCGGCGTCACACCCAGCACGCGTTCACACCACTGCACGCCTTCGTCCAGACTGGCGGCCGCCACCACGAGGTGGTCGACCCGTGCAGCCAGCGGGGGCGATGTGTTGTTCTGGGCTTGCATGGCTACAAGGCGACCGAGCCATCGATGCAGGTGACCGACTCCCCGCCCACCCAAACTTGCCCGGATGCGTCACGGCTGACGTGCACTTGACCCGCTCGGCCCAGGCATAAACCTTGCGACGCCACATATTGGTCTGGCGCATGGCCTTCAGCAATCAGCCACTGGGCCAAACTCGCGTTCAGGCTGCCGGTCACCGGGTCTTCGTTGATGCCCAGCGGCGCGACAAAGGCCCGCACCTCAAAGTCGGCGTGATGCTCTGCTGGCGCACTGGACACCGAGCCGGTAAACGCTCTGGCTTCACGGTTGGCGCGTGAGATCAGGGCCGGCGCCGACGAGGCCGCATATGCCCCCACAACGCCGGTTTTAATGCCCAATTTTTTCAGCGCCAGGTGATCGGGGTCGAGTTGCAGCACGGTCTGCGAGCTGTCCACCAGCAAGCCCAACCAAACCGGACCGTTGTCCAGCAGCTGCGCGGCAATGATGTCCTGCGCCTTCAGGCCCAGGGCGGAGGCCACCTGAGACAACACAACCGGACTGGGGACTGAGCGTTTGAGCGGCGGAGCGGCGAAGGCCTGGCGGCTGCCTTCGCGCCGTATGTTGATCAAGCCGGCCTGACACTGCTGCACGATGGCATCCTCGCGCTTGGGTATGCCACCCGCTTGCAGCCACGCGTGGCAGGTGCCCAGTGTGGGATGGCCCGCAAAGGGCAACTCACCGCCCGGCGTGAAGATGCGCACGCGGTAGTCCGCTGCCGGGTCCTCAGGCGCAAGTACAAACGTTGTTTCTGACAGGTTGGTCCAGTGTGCAAAGCGCTGCATGGTTGCATCGTCCAGACCACTGCCGTCCAGCACCACGGCCAGCGGGTTGCCGAAGTAGGGCGTGCCAGTGAACACGTCAACTTGTTTGAAGAGCCTGGTTTTCATGGGGAACGATCCTTCGTGGTTCAGGACAGCGCGAGGTCCAGCACACCCTTGCTGGCCTGCCGCGCGCAGATGCTGTCGTACCAGCGTTCAATGTGGGGGCGACTCTGGCGCGCTTGCGGCAGGCCGAACCAGCGGTGCACCTCGCAGGCCAGCGGAATGTCGGCCACAGTAAACCGTTCGCCCACCATGAAACTACGTTCTGCCAAATGCGCATCCAGCGTGGCCATCAGGGATTCGACAGCGGCGTTCGACTCGGCAATCACGTCGTCCTTGCGTTGTTCGGGCGCTGTGCGTATCAGTTGCCAGAAGCCAGCCCGGCTGGCCGGATTCAGCGTGGTCTGCTGCCAGTCCATCCAGCGCTCAGCGTCAAAGCGTTCGCGCAGGTCAGTGGGATACATCTGTCCCAATGAATGTTTGGCTGACAGGTAACGCACGATGACATTCGACTCCCACAACACGTAGTCGTGGTCTTCAATCACCGGCACCAGCGAGTTGGGGTTGAGTGCCATGTAGTCGGGCGTCTTGACTACGCCAAACAGGCCGCCAGCTTCCGTGCGCTGAAAGTCCAGCGCCAACTCCTGCGCGGTCCACACCACTTTCTTGACGTTGATGGAGCTCATGCGCCCCCATATCTTCAGCATTTACTTGGCCTCCGCGTTCATGTTGGCCCCCACGCTCGTCGCTTCGCGTACGTCGCTGCCCCCCGAGGGGGCTGTGCTTGCTCGGGGCGGCCCTTCGCGGCGCACGCTGGCGTCTGAACTCACAGTGTTTGCCTGCGAAGGCAGACTCTCGCGTATGGCAGCCGCGAGCGCCGCCACGCCCGTGTTGATCTGCTCACTACTTGCGGTCACAAAAGACAGACGCAGGGTGGAAGGGTCGGCGTTGTCTGCGTAAAAGGCCCAACCGGGTACAAAAGCCACGTTGCGCTCTACCGCCTTGGGCAGCAGCTCGATGGCGCTCATGCCCGCGGGCAGGCGCACCCACAAAAACATGCCGCCGGCCGGTGTGTTCCAGCTCACGCCTTCCGGCATGTCCCGCTTCATCGCAGACAGCATGGCGTCGCGCTGTGATTTGTACAGCGCGCGAATGGTCGGCACGTGGCGGTCCAGAAAGTTGTTCTTCATGGTTTCAACCACCATGCGCTGGTTAAAGCCTGGTGTGTGCAAATCGGCGGCTTGCTTGGCTTGCAGCAGCTTGGGGTACAGCGACTTGGGTGCGACCAGAAAACCCAGCCGCAGGCCGGGCGCCAGGATCTTGGAGAACGAGCCCATGTACACGCATCCTTCGGGGTTGCGGGCCGTGAGTGGCAGCGGCGGCGGGTTGTCAAACCACAAGTCGCCATAAGGGTTGTCTTCAACGATGGGCAGGCCCAGGCGCGCGGCTTCTGCGCTCAGCGCAGCGCGGCGTGCCTCGCTCATGGTGCGGCCGGTCGGGTTCTGAAAATTGGGCAGCACATACAAGAAACGCGCACCGGCAGCCTTGCTTGCTAGGTCAGCAATGTCGACGCCTTCATCATCGCTGGCCACGCTCAACACTTCCGGCTCCATGGGCGTAAAGGCCTGCAGGGCGCCAAGGTAGGTCGGCGTTTCCACCAGCACCTTGCTGCCAGCATCGATCAGGATTTTGGCGATGAGGTCCAGCCCCTGCTGCGAACCTGTGGTGATCAGCACCAGCGCCGGATCAACCTCCCAGGGCAGCATGGCTGCCACCATCTCGCGCAGTGGGGCGTAGCCTTCGCTAGCCGCGTACTGGAGCGCCGCGTTGCCGTCCTCACTCAGCACCTTGTCGCAGGCCTCTCGAAAAGCCGCGACCGGAAAAGTTTTGGGTGAGGGCAGGCCTCCTGCAAAGCTGATGATGCCGGGCTTTTCGGTGACCTTGAGAATCTCGCGGATCACCGAAGGATTCATTTTTTCGGCGCGTGCTGCCATTGTCCAGTTCATAACTACTCTCCTCCTTGCGGGCCGTAAAACACAACCCATGTCACAAAATCTTTGCTGAAATTTTCGAAGCGGTGTTCGGTACCCGCAGCAACAAAAAACGCATCGCCCGATCGGGCATCAAAACGCTGCCCGTTGATGATGATCTCACCCTGGCCGCTCTGCACAAAATACAGCTCGTCCTGGCTGTGCGGCTGCTGGCGGTCACGTCCGTCTGCATTGCTGCCGGGCGCAAACACTTCCACCTGCATGGTGCCGCCAGCCAGCACGGTTGCAAACGGCACGCCTTCAGGATAGCTGGCTGTTGCCGCGCCTGGCAGCCGTTTGAGCGTTTCCCCAATGCTGGCTTTCATTTCAGTCCACGATAAACAGTTTGGCCCCCGAGGGCGAGATGGATCGGTGCGCTTGCGCGCCGTCAGCCACCTGGTAACTCATGCCGGCCATCAGCACATGTACGCTGCCGTCGTCCAGCTCGGTGTGTAGTTCTCCCTCCAGACACAGCAGGATGTGCCCCTTGCTGCACCAATGGTCGGACACATAACCAGCGGTGTACTCAACCATGCGTACGCGCACCTCGCCAAACTGCTGCGTACGCCAGAAAGCCTTGCCCTCCTGCGCGGAATGTTCGGTGCGCGCCACGGCGGCCCAGTCGGTGGTACCAAAGGCAATGTTGCTGATGTTCATGTGGCTTCCCGAAAAGTACTGGTGTGCGCCGGCATTTTCTTGCCGATGAAAACCGTAGCGATCACGGCCAGACCAAAACCGACCGTGACTGCATCCAGACGCTCCCCGAGCAGAGGCACGGCAAACAGCATGGACAAAAACGGCTGCACCAGCTGCACCTGGCTGACCCGCACCGTGCCGCCCAGGGCCAGACCACGGTACCAGGCAAAAAATCCCAGCCACATCGAGAAGACCGCGACATAGGCAAAGCCGGCCCAGGCACTGGCCGCAAGCGGCGCGGTGGGCCAGCTCAGCAGCGACAGTGGCAAGGTCAGCGGCAGCGACAGTACCAGTGCCCAGCAGATGACATGTTCGGCTTGCATGTGTTGCGACAGCCGTGCGCCATAACCGTAACCGACGGCTGCGCACAACATGCCGGCCAGCAGTAGCAGGTCTGCAAAATGGATGGACAGACCAGCAGCGCCGGAACGCAGCATGGCAAAACCCACCACCAGCGCGCTGCCGATGGCGGCGCAGACCCAGAAGCCCGCAGATGGGCGCTGGCGGTGCAGAATCGCACCCACGCCGGCGGTGGCCAGCGGCAATACGCCAACAATGACGCTTGCATGTATGGCTTCCACATACCGCATGGCAATGGAGGTGAACAGCGGAAAACCAAAGACCACGCCGCCAGCCGTCATCGCCAGCGGTAGCCAGTCCTGGCGCTGCGGAAGCGGTGCGCGGGTAGCCAGCAGAAACAATGCCGACAACCCCGCAGCCACCACAGCCCGCCCCAAAGCTATGAACACTCCGGACATCTGCGGCGCATCGGGCGTGCCGACGGCCAGGCGCGTCATGGGCAGCGTGACTGCAAAAATCACGATCCCGAGCAGCCCCAGCCACAGGCCCTTGTTGATCTGCGCGGCGGTGGGCTTCATATAAAGAGCATCCAGATGGCAGTGGCCACCAGCACGCCAGCCATCACCAGATTGAACGCGCGCAGGCGCTTTCCGGTGCCCTGCGGGCCGGAGAGCCAGCCACGAAGCAATGAGCCCGCCAGTGCATACGTCAGATTGCTCGCAAAGGCGTAAGCGAGCATGACCGGCAGCACCACGGCAAAACGCAGGCCCGCATCGGGCCGACCAGCAACCCAGCCGCTGACGATGGCCAGTGCAAACATCCAGGCCTTGATGTTGACAAACTGCAGAGCGGCGCCTTGCCAAAAACCGACGTTCATTTTTTCTGCATCGGCTTCGCTGAGTTGGCGTGATTGTGCAAGCTTCCAGGCCAGCCACAGCAGGTAAGCCACGCCGGCCACCTTGACCGCAAGGCTCATCAAGGGCATGGCCAGCAGCAACGCACCCAGGCCGAGCGCGCACACGCTCAGCAGCACGCCCCAGCCAACCGGCACCGCGCAGACAAAAGGCATCGCGCGGCGCAGCCCGTGGTTGGCTGCCAGCGCGGTGGACAGGGTCGTGTTGGGGCCGGGCGAAAAACTCATTGCCGTTGCCAGCACCAGTAAAGCCGTAAATTCTTGCCAATTCATGCTTCAGACTTTATAGTTGAAACCAACACACGAGCAGTACAGTTTTGGCTACAAAGTTTGAAACTGTGCTGTTTCACCTGTCAACACACCAACCAAGCGCGCCCTGACCATGTTGATGAAAACGGCCTCCCAATCCCTGACTGAGCAGTTGTGCGCGCGCTTTGCCGAGCGCATTCGCAGCCGCCTTCTGGCGCCCGGTGCCCGCTTGCCGTCCGTGCGGCTTTGCGCACAGCAGCAGGGGGTGAGTGTGTCGACCGTGGTGGCCGCGTACGACCAATTATTGGCTCAGGGGCTGGTGGTCGCCAGTAAAAACCGGGGCTTTTTTGTCAGGGAGGCCCCGCTCAACCCGGCCCGGGCGTCTGTCCACAGAGACCCGCCCATTGAAACAACGGCAGCAAGCTCGCAGGCCAGCAGCGTGACGGGCCAAGCCGTCCCGACGGCCGCGTGGAGCACAGCCACCTGGATGTCGACGCGGCACGCGCCCATTGACGCCACCGCGCTGATACGCGGCATGTTTCACAAGGTCAGTACCAAGCCGCAACCCGGCATGGGTGTACTGCCCCCCGAGTGGATGGAGACGACTTTCATGCCGGCGGCGGTGCGCAAGGTCACCAGCGTCAGCGCACTGCGCGAGTTCTCATTGCAATATGGTGAGCCCATGGGCGACACCGGTTTGCGCCGGGCGCTGTCCCAAAAATTGGGCGCACTCAACGTACATGCCGCCCCCGAGCAGATCATCACCACCGTCGGCGCCACGCATGCGCTGGACATCGTTAGCCGCACGTTGCTGCGCGCCGGTGACTGCGTGATGGTCGAGGAGCCCGGCTGGGCCGTGGAGTTTGCCCGGCTGGACGCCATGGGCATGCGTATATTGCCGGTGCCGCGTCGTGCAGACGGGCCCGATCTGGAGGTGATGGCGCAGTACTGCGAAGTTCACCAACCCAAACTGTTTGTCAGTGTCAGCGTGTTTCACAACCCGACCGGTTATTGCCTCCCGCCCGGCAGCGCCCACCGTGTGCTGCAACTGGCCAATCAGCACAACTTTCACATTGTTGAAGACGACACCTACAGCCACCTGGCGCCCGAGCATGCCACGCGGCTGTGCGCGCTGGATGGCTTGCAACGCACCATTTATGTCAGCGGTTTCGCCAAAATCCTGGCGCCAGGCTGGCGCGTCGGATTCATGGCCGCGCCGCCTGATTTGGTGGAACGTCTGCTGGACACCAAGCTACTGGCAACGCTGACAACGCCCGCGCTGCTGGAAAAAGCGCTGGCTTGGTGCATAGACCAGGGCCAATTGCGCCGCCATGCCGAGCGTATTCGTACCCGACTCGATGCCGCGCGCGCTCGCAGCGTCAAGCTGGCGCTTGCCCATGGCTGCACTTTTGCGGCTGAGCCAGCGGGCTTGTTTGGCTGGGTAGACACCGGGGTCGACACCGACGCACTGGCCCAGCGCATGCTGGACGAGGGCTACCTGATTGCGCCCGGCGCGCTGTTCCATGCGGTGAGAAAGCCCAGCACCCTGATGCGCATCAACTTCGCGACGACGCAGGAAGCGGCCTTCTGGAAAGTATTTGCCCGCCTGCGCGATGGCGTGAAATAGGCCTGATCTGGGCTGCACGGCATGATACTGCGGCACATGTGGTGCAACATCGGGCTTTCCGACAGTGATGTCGGTCCTCTCACCAACCCTGACCCCGGAGTCTCCCCATGAGCCGAACCAACTGGTATGCCAATGCAGCTAAAACCGCCTCTCGCTACGCCGGACGGCCGGCCACTTTTTCTCTCGCAGTGCTGGTCATTCTGGTCTGGATCGTGACGGGCCCGCTGTTCGGCTTCAGCGACACCTGGCAACTGGTGATCAACACGGGCACCACCATCATCACTTTTCTGATGGTGTTCCTGATCCAGAACTCTCAGAACCGTGATACCGAAGCGATTCAGATCAAACTGGATGAACTGATACGCGCCACACAAGGCGCGCACAACGCGCTGCTCGACCTGGAGGAGCTCGACGAGGAGTCACTGGATGCGTTCAGAGCCAAATATGAGATGCTGGCTGCGACAGCACGCAAGGGGCTGATCACCGGGCAGCGCGATACCGGCACGCCGGAGGCATAAGGCGGCTCAGAGCATCTCGTCTGGCGCGAATGGCCCGATCAGCTTGAGCATCAGCTTGAGGCCCGCACTGGCGTCCGGCTCGATTCGCGTATCTTTGAGCTGAGAGCCCTGCGGCGCGCGCCAGACGAGCTGGCCGTCTGCTAACTCAACCTTGTAAGCGCCTTTGGCCATAGAAGGTTCAATCAGCTGCGTGGTTTCTGCGGCAAGTTTGGTGCTGCGGATCACCAGCGCCACTTCGCTGTTTTGCAACTGCGAGCGCAGGTCCAGGTTCATCGAGCCGATCACCAGCAACACATCGTCCAGCACCACAATTTTGGAGTGCAGGCTGGCGCGGGAGCCGCTGGCCGAGCCGGTACTGCCCAGACTGCTGAAGCTCGACAACGTGCCCTCTTGTTCGGCGCGCATTTCGTAAATTTCTATGCCCATTGCAAGCAGCTCTTTGCGGTAGCGGGCATATCCCACGTGTGCTGCCGGCGCATCGTTGGAGGCGAGCGAGTTGGTCAACACGCGGATGCGCACGCCTTTTTGGCGAATGGCTGCAAGCTGGGCCATCATGCGATCGCCCGGAACAAAGTAAGGTGAGACGATCAGCAGATTGCTTTTCGCGTCGCCCATTAACTGCAGCAAACCGTCGACCGTGGTGTCTTGCGCTTCTTCCACGGCGTCGGCATCTGCGGCTATTTTCGATGCCTTGTCTACCAGCAGCGTCGACGGCGCCCAGGTCCATGTCAGTTTCGACAGATTGGTGGTGTCGGGTAGCGGCGGCGCTGCAGGTGCAGCGGGGGCCACGGCGACCTGAGTACGGTCGACCCCCGATGCTTCAGCGCTGGCCGATGCCGGCGCGTCTGGGGACTTGGGCGCCTTGGGTGGAGGCTTCAAGGTTTTCAGCTCTTTGGCAGTCATCAGCGACTGCACCGGATAGGCCAAAGGGTTGTTCCAGTACTGGTCGAAACTGCGCGACAGCTCGCGCACAATGCGCCCGCCAGCCAGCACATCAGCGTCGATGAAGTTGGTGCCTTCGCCTTGTCCGAAATAGGTCTCGCCCAGATTGCGCCCACCGGTGATGGCTACCGCGTTGTCGGCTACAAAAATTTTGTTGTGCATGCGCCGCTGGATGCGGTCCACGTCCTTGAGCGATCCCAGGATGCGAAAGAACAGCGAGCCGCGCGACCCGGGAAGCGGGTTGAACAGGCGCATGCTGATGTTTTTCTCAAAGGCCAATTTGAGCACCTGCGCGTTTTTTCCCGAGGTGTTGAAGTCATCCAGCAGGATGCGGATGCGCACGCCGCGTTCGCCCGCTGCGCGCAGGGCCTCAAACATGCGCTCGGTGGTTTCGTCGGCGTGGATGGCGTAGTACTGGATGTCCAGCGTTTGCTGCGCGGCTTCGATGAGGGCCATGCGGCTCGTAAAGGCCAGCTCTGCACTGTTGACCAGTGAAAAACCGGAGTCGTTACGGGTACGGGCTGCGGCTGCGCTGGCCTGCATGCTTCGTCCCAGCGCCGTATCTTGCGGGGTGGTGAGGGCGTAGGTGACGGGGCGGTCTACGTCAGTCGGCAGCGACGCGCAACCGCTTACGCCCACCATCAACACCATTGCGAACCAGCGCCACAAGGGTGCAATGAAGCGTAAATCGGGGCGGGGGAATGACTTGGGGAATGAGCTCATGGGATGCAGCCACTTTAGCGTAAGCAGCTGCATCCGAGTGGCCCGAATCGCCCGCCTTCAGCGCGAGATTTTGTAGGCATTTTCCCCGACAGGAGGCTAGGCCGACAGGGTTTCCCAGCGCTGCAAGGCGTCCATCAATTCCTCTTCCAGCTTGGTGTTGCGGGCGTTCAGTTCAGCCGCGCGTTTGGCGTTGCTGGTGTAAAGCGAGCCGTCAAACAGCTCCTGCGCAATCGCTTTTTGCTGAGATTCGAGCTGCTGAATCAGCGCCGGCAAACCTTCCAGTTCACGTTGCTCCTTGTAGCTCAGTTTCTTTTTTGAAGGCTGGTTGGCCGAGTCTTTTGGAGCCACAACAGCCGTTTTTCCAGAAGACTTGGCACTGGAAGGGTTGGCCGGCGTTTTGCCGCCGCCGGTGATTTGCGCCGCGCGCTTGGACTGGGTCAGCCAGTCGGTCACGCCACCTTCGTACTCGCGCCAGAAACCCGGGTTCTCTGGCGTGCCTTCATAAGCAATCGTGCTGGTCACCACGTTGTCCAGAAAACGCCTGTCATGGCTAACCAGAAACACTGTGCCCTCGTAGTTCTGCAGCAGGTCTTCCAGCAGCTCCAGCGTGTCGATGTCGAGGTCGTTAGTGGGCTCGTCCAGCACCAGCACGTTGGCCGGCCGCGCAAACAGGCGCGCCAGCAGCAGGCGGTTGCGCTCGCCGCCCGACAGCGTACGCACTGGCGAGTTGCCGCGCGCAGGTGAGAACAAAAAGTCGGTCAGGTAACTCTTGACGTGTTTTTTCTGGCCGTTGATCTCCACCCACTC
>JBKJIV010000005.1:0-24790 GCA_046598365.1 Polaromonas sp.
CGTCCCGGAACAAGCTGCGCACCAGCCCGGCCGCCTTGTCAAAACCGGCATCGAGATACACCGCGCCAATCACCGCCTCCAGTGCATCCGCCAAAATCGAAGGGCGTTTTTGACCACCTGACTTGGCCTCCCCCTCACCCAGTCGGATCAACTGTGGCAAGCCAAGCTGGACAGCGAGCTGGTGCAGGGTCTCCTGCTTCACAAGGTTGGCGCGCACCCGGGACAGATCGCCTTCTGGAAGTTCGCTCAGGCGTTCGTACAACAGACCTGCCACTGCAAGGTTGAGTACCGAATCACCCAAGAACTCGACGCGTTCGTTGTGGTCGGCTGAGAAGCTGCGATGCGTCAGCGCCTGCTGCAACAGGCGAGGATTGGAAAACTCGTGCTCCAGGCGCTTTTGCAAGGCCAGCAGGTCAGGACTTGAAGTGGGACTCGCACGCACTTATTTGGATCGGCCCGTGTATTTGAGCAGCAGGTAAGCTGGACCGCCGATGTGAATTTCCTTGTTGTAGGCAAAGGCCACAACCGTCTTGTCACCCTCTTTGGTGATTTCGAGATCTTTGCCGGTAATGGACTTGATGTCGTCGATCTGGGCCGCCTTGTCAAAATTGACGCGCACTTCAGGCACCGTTGCGGCAGTAGCTGCCTTGCTGGCAGCCTTGGTAATGGCCTGAAATTCGACCAGCGTGGGAAAAACCTGCGCGGCAATCACGCCGGTGAAGGCCAGCACCCCTCCAACAAACAGAATGCCGATGAACGAAATGCCGTGTTGTCTGCGTTTCATGTTTTTCATGTAATTCCCCAGCTATTGTTGATTGCACCGATAAGCCATAACACCTGTTGCACCCGCTCCCTGCTGCCAACGCTTGCCAGGTTCAGTCAACCCGGCCGATACGCTTGAGGTTACCAAAATTCATCCAGACAAAAAAGGCCTTGCCGACGATGTTGGCCTCGGGCACAAAACCCCAATAACGCGAGTCCAGCGAGTTGTCGCGGTTGTCACCCATCATGAAATAGTGCCCCTCCGGCACCTTGCACACCACGCCCTCGCTACTGTAACGGCAATTTTCCCGCCACGGAAACTGATCTGCACCGGCAATAAACGCCGGCCGGTCTGCGTCATTGAGCAAGCGGTAGCTCTTGCTGCCGCTGGTTTCCTGGAATTGTTTGGCATAACGCAGCGCGTCTTCATCAAAAAAATCAGCCAGCGGAATTTTGGACAGTGCCTTGCCATTGATGCTGAGCTTCTTGTTCAGGTAGGCCACTTCATCGCCGGGCACGCCAACCACCCGCTTGATGTAATCCAGGCTTGGTTTGGGGGGGTAGCGAAACACCATCACATCGCCGCGCTGGGGGCTGTTGTTGTCGAGTACCTTGCGGTTAATGACGGGCAGACGCACGCCGTAGTGGAATTTGTTGACCAGAATCAGATCGCCCACCAACATGGTCGGGATCATGGAGCCGGAAGGGATCTTGAAGGGTTCAAACAGGAAGGAACGCAGCAGAAACACCACCACAATCACCGGAAACAGGCCGGCGGTCCAGTCCAACCACCAGGGCTGCTGCAATATTCTGGTGTGGGCTTCGTGCGTATTGCTGTCAACTTGCGTGATGCCCTGGGCTGCGAGTTCAGCATGGCGCTGAACACGTTGCGACTCCAGTCGCGCGGCTGCCTGTCGGCGCTGCGGCCAGAAATAGAACTTTTCGGCCAGCCAGTACAGGCCGGTGACGACGGTGGCCAGAAACAGCAGCAGCGAGAAATTGCCTTCCACCATGCCCAAGTACCAGGCGCCGCCGTAGCCGACAAACACAGCCAGCACCAGCGCGGTCAGCGTACTCATGAAGCCGAGCATTATTCTTCAACCTGCAGGATGGCCAGAAAAGCTTCCTGAGGTACTTCAACGGAACCGATTTGTTTCATGCGTTTTTTGCCCGCTTTTTGTTTTTCAAGAAGTTTTTTCTTGCGTGAAATATCGCCGCCATAACACTTGGCAATCACGTTTTTGCGAAGGGCCTTGATTGTCTCACGCGCAATGATGTTGGCCCCGATGGCGGCCTGTATCGCCACGTCGAACTGCTGACGGGAAATGATCTCCCGCATCTTGGCAACCACGGCCCGTCCGCGGTAAGCCGACTGGCTACGGTGAACAATGATGGACAAGGCATCAACCTTCTCGCCGTTGAGCAGGATGTCAACCTTGACGACGTCGGATGCGCGGAATTCCTTGAACTCGTAGTCCATGGAAGCGTAGCCGCGCGACACCGACTTGAGTTTGTCAAAGAAGTCCAGAACAATTTCACCCAGCGGCATTTCGTAAGTCAGCATGACCTGCTTGCCGTGGTAAGCCATGTTGAGCTGCACACCGCGCTTGACATTGGCCAATGTCATGACCGCGCCGACGTAGTCCTGGGGCATGTACAGATGCACGGTAACAATCGGCTCGCGGATTTCGTTGACCTTGCCTCCATCGGGAATCTTCGATGGGTTTTCAACCATGATGACGCTGCCGTCAGACTGCAGCACCTCATAAACCACGCTGGGCGCGGTGGTGATCAGATCCTGGTCAAACTCACGCTCCAGCCGCTGCTGGACGATCTCCATATGCAGCAGACCCAAAAACCCGCAACGAAATCCGAAGCCCAGCGCCTGGCTGACTTCCGGCTCGTAGTGAAGCGACGCGTCGTTGAGCTTGAGCTTTTCCAGCGCGTCGCGCAGTGAGTCATATTCACTGGCTTCTGTTGGATATAGTCCGGCAAATACCTGGGGCTGGATTTCCTTGAAACCCGGCAAGGCCTCAGTGGCAGTCGCTGCCGCACCGCCCGTGCCTGGCTTGATCAGAGTGACGGTGTCACCCACCCGGGCCGCCTGGAGCTCCTTGATACCTGCAATGATGAAACCCACCTCCCCGGCCTCCAATGAATTGCGGGGCTCGGTATGCGGCGTAAAGACGCCCAGTTGATCTGCGTTGTAGGTCGCTTCGCTGGCCATGAGCTTGATACGCTCGCCTTTGGCCAGTCGGCCATCCACCACGCGCACCAGCATGACCACGCCAACATAGGCGTCATACCAGCTGTCGACAATCATCGCGCGCAGCGGGCCGTCCGGGTTACCGCGAGGCGACGGAATTCTGGCAATGACCGCTTCCAGAATTTCGTCAATGCCCATGCCGGTCTTGGCGCTGCAGGGAATCGCATCGGTGGCGTCAATGCCGATGACCTCTTCGATTTCCTGCTTCGCGTTATCCGGGTCGGCCTGCGGCAAATCCATCTTGTTGAGCACCGGCACGACTGTCACGCCGAGGTCGAGTGCGGTGTAGCAGTTGGCAACCGTTTGCGCTTCAACGCCCTGACTTGCGTCGACGACGAGCAGCGCGCCTTCACACGCAGACAGCGAACGACTCACTTCATAAGAGAAGTCGACATGGCCTGGCGTGTCGATCAAATTGAGGTTGTAAATCTGTCCGTCGAGCGCTTTGTATTTGAGCGCGGCGGTCTGCGCCTTGATGGTTATCCCACGCTCTTTCTCCAGATCCATGGAGTCAAGAACTTGCGCGCTCATCTCGCGATCCTGCAAACCACCGCAACGCTGAATGATGCGATCTGCGAGCGTGGATTTGCCGTGATCAATGTGCGCAATGATCGAAAAGTTTCTGATGTGGTTCATCAGGGGGGACGCCTAAGTGCTTGGACATACTGCGAAGAGATGGAACTCAATTCGCACAAACCATAAAAAAGGGCGCGTCACTTATGACGCGCCCTGAACCAACAATCTATGGCAACTGCGATAGCTGGAAACTTCATTGTAGGCAAAAAGCCCGCGCCGTATAGCCTCGAAATTGCCAAATTTTTGTCGTTGCAAGGCAGCAACATGAAATTTATCCACAGTTTATTCACAATTTTATCGAAGAGCCTATGGACAACTTGTGGGCGATCTGTGGACCAGTTGTGAATGGTGCTAAATCGCCCCATCAAGTGCCTGATTTGGTGCTCGATATATTGGAAGTAGTCCTAATTTACCAGCCATTCTATCAAAACTGGTCGTTAGAAGATTTAGATGTTAGTGATTACAAACATCATTCGCCGATATGACCGCGGAATTATTTATTTTTATCTTTCCGAAAATGGCCAGTTGAGGCGAAAAAACCCCAAGCCCAAGCGGGGAATGGGGTTGGGCAAAGGTGCCGCGCCGCGCCAGTGCAGCCGGTAAGGGGTTACCGCGGTGTGCGAATCAGCGCGTATTGCGTCCATTCGCCACGCCTGAACAGCACGTTGACCGGCTTGTTCTTGTCGGTTTTGGCCAGCGCCGCTTCAAAATCTTTCACACCGCTGATTTCAGTATTGGCAATCGCCAAAATGACATCGCCTTCGCGCAGTCCAGCACGGGCTGCGGCGCTTTCGCTAGCGTCAACCTTGACGCCGCCTTTGAGTTTGAGCTCTTTTTTCAGCGCATCAGGCAATTCGCTCACCACCAGGCCCAGCACTTGGGCGGGGCCGGTCACCGGGGGCTTGACCTCGGGCGCCTGGGCTTTGCGTACCGGTTTTTCTGCTTCTACTTCGCCAATGGTCACGCTGACGTCCCTGGCCGCGCCGCGCCTGAATATCGTGACGGTGGATTTGGTACCCGGCTTCACGTTGCCAACAAGCCGTGGAAGATCGCTGGCCTTGTCAATCACCTTGCCTTCAAACCGGGTGATGATGTCACCCGCTTCGATGCCGGCTTTTTCAGCCGGTGAGCCAGCCTCCACGCCGCGCACCAGCGCACCTTGCGCCTTGCCCAGGCCGATGGACTCCGCCACGTCTTTGCTGACCTGGTCAATCTGCACACCAATGCGCCCGCGCGTGACACGCCCCGTACTGCGCAGCTGGTCGGCAACTCGGGTAGCTTCATCAATAGGAATGGCAAAAGATATGCCCTGAAATCCGCCGGAGCGGGAGTAAATCTGGCTGTTGATGCCGACAACCTCACCGCGCATATTGATCAGCGGCCCGCCCGAGTTGCCCGGATTGATAGCGACATCCGTCTGAATGAAAGGCAGGTAGTCACCCGTGTCCCGCTGCTTCGCGCTGACGATGCCGGCCGTCACGGTGTTATCCAGACCGAAAGGTGAGCCGATGGCCATCACCCATTCGCCAACCTTCATGCGGTTGGCATCGCCAATTTTTACGGCGGGCAAGCCAGTGGCTTCGATTTTGACCACCGCGACATCCGTGCGCTTGTCCGAGCCAATGATCCTGGCCTTGAACTCGCGCTTGTCCGTCAGCGTCACAATGACTTCATCAGCACCTTCAACCACGTGGGCATTGGTCATGACCAAGCCGTCAGACGTCAGGATGAATCCCGAACCAACACCACGAGGTTGCTGCTCTTCTTCCTGCTGACCGCGATCCGGACGCGGCGAACGAGGCATGTTGGGCGGCACCGGAATACCGAAACGCCGGAAAAACTCCAGCATTTGCTCGTCTGCAATGCCCGCCGCTCCGGCTTTGACTTTTTCAACGGTCCGGATGTTGACCACCGACGGCCCCACCATCTCTACCAAGTCAGTGAAATCCGGCAGATTGCGCGTCTGCGCCATGACCGGCTGCGCAGGGACCAGCGCCATGACAGACCCCATAGCGAGCATGCCGGTCACGACATAAGAGCGACACTGATTCCAGTTCAATATAGGCATCTTCAGCTTTCGAAAATTTATCAGAGCAACGCGATCACGGAAAAGTTCGGGTCAGGCTCAGAAAGACCCCGGCACGACTCACCCAGAAAGGAAATGGGGGCACTACTTCTTGCGTTCAAGACCGTCAGCAAACAGGCGCAGCGTGCTCATGGGCACCTCACCCATCGCGGTTAGCCAGTAAGCATCCAACCGGCGGGACAACGACTGCGTGGCACCGATGGACAGTTTGGACTCCTTGTCGTGCCGCTGGGGGTCGTAGGCCTCGACAAACAGGGACACCGTGGCCAGTCCGTCCGAAAAAATCCATTGCATGGGCTCGCCTCGAGACGGCTCGTCGTTGGGACGCTTGTAGCAACTCATGGGCTGGAAACCCGCCACCGGGGTTTTCAAAATCCAGCCTTCAGCACTCGCCGTAGTTTTCACCAAGCCCGGCGTCACCACCCTGTAGCCATCCGTCTTGCCCATCATCTGCGTGAGCTTTTCGATTTTGATGGGTGCATCGAACTGCAGTTCTGAGAATGCAGCCTGCTCCAGTACCTTGCCGTCTGCATCCAGCGTCTGCAGTTTGACGACCATGCCTTTTTTCTGCTCGGCCCAAACACGGTAGCCAAAACGCATCGCGTCTTTGGGAATCAGCGAAATGATGTCCGCCTCAACGCCCGCCACACGCTCGCTGCCTTCTTGCCGCGCCTTGTAAAAATCTGCAATGCGGCTGTTGTTGGATTTGAGCAATTCCGGGAAAAGCCCCAGCGATTCGCGCTTTTCAGTCCGTACCACCTTGTGCTCGGGCATGAAGGTGACCACCTGATCGTTGTGCCGATAGATGGAGCGCGGCGCGCCCGTCAGTGTCTCCACCCTCTCGACTTGCTGTGTACCGTCGCAAACATGCCAGATTTTGGCGCTGGACATGGCACCACCTGATGAGACGACAAAGGTGCCCACATAAGAGCGGTTCCTCGAAGCTTCATGCATACGCATCAACCACTCATTGATGTTCTTGGATTCCCCAGCAGGCGCTGATGCAGCTACGGCGGGAGACGTCGAAGCGGTTTGAGCCGCTACGAAACCAGTAGCGGTGAAAGCGCAACCGAAAAGGGTAGCAAGGCGAAAAAGCTTGAAATTCATGGCATGAGATCGACGTGAAGATCGACGTGACCCTGCTGGCGCTGACCGCATCAACGCCGCTCGCCCTGAGGCGTCTCAAATGTAGCGTTCCGCAGGAAACCGGACGGAACCTGCAACGCAGACGCACCACCAAACTGCTTGTGCGCTGCGAGCAGCTCCTGCATCCTGGCATCGCGCACGATGGTCCCCTGTTCAGACATCACGAGCACCTGCTGCGGCGCGCCAGACTGGGCCAACTGCGGCCCGGCCGAAGGTGCCAGCGGCCCGGTTGCGGCAGTCCAGGCAATCGCCGCCACAGCGGCAACGGACGCAAATCCAGCAACCAGTTTCCAGCGGAAAACGGCATCGTTAGACGCCTCGGGACTGAAAACTGCGCCTTTGATTTCCACAGGGAGTGCAGTCTGCTCGTTGGCCGCTCGGGTATCAAAGGCCGGCGCCTGACTCAGATGTCCGCGCAGGCGGCTGACGAATGCAACGTCGGCACCCTGCGCCGGCAAACCGGGTGAACGCAACACATCACCAATCAGGTGGTAAGAGTTCCAGCTCGCCAGCGCCGCGGTATCTTCTGCACATGCAGCCAATACACGTGCGACGTCCTCACCGGCCAATTGACCATCGGCGAGGGCTGAAATGAGTTCGAGGTTTTCCGGTTTTGGATTCATGGTGTCAGTAGGCAGCTTGACTGCCATTTTTCAATGATTTCTCTGCTTTCAGTGACCTGGACATACTCATTCATACCTACCAGCGTTTGCCGGACTGATTTTCCAGCAGGGGCTTTATCCGCTCCGATATCGCCTCCCGAGCCCGAAAAATCCGCGAGCGCACAGTACCAATCGGACAACTCATGGCCTCGGCAATTTCCTCGTAGCTCAAGCCTTCAATTTCCCGCAGGGTTATGGCCTGACGCAACTCTTCGGGCAAGGCTTCCATGGCAGCGTTCACCATTTGGGCGATTTCCTTGCCAGCAAGCAGGGTTTCGGGTGTCTCCGGACTTGTTAGTTCGTTTTCCAGCGGGGAAGTTTCATCGTCATCATCCGATTTGAAGCTATTTTCCGAAACGGTCGGATTACGTTTGAGGTCCATCAACGCCTTTTTGGCGGTGTTAACGGCAATCCGGTAAAGCCAGGTGTAGAACTGGGCTTCCCCCCGAAACTGGGCCAGTGCCCGGTAAGCCCGGATAAACGTTTCCTGGGCGATGTCTTCCACCAGATCAACGTCACGCACCATACGTCCGATCAGGCGCTGAATCCGGCGCTGGTATTTGATGACCAGCAGCTCAAACGCTTTCTGGTCACCCGCAACCGTGCGTTCGACCAAAACGGCATCACTGTCGCTGGCCGTTGCAGGCTCCGAAAAAGAATGATCAGCGCTCATGGGTAAGGGCGTGGTGGACGGGAGTCTCCAAGTAAGTCTACGGAGGAGACAGCAACGAGTGAATCAGGCAACAGCAAAGACGCCTTGCGCCGCGAATATACAGCACGGCGCAGATCGAGCCACCGCTCAGGCAGAGCCCTCCGCTCGACCCACAACCACTTGACGCCGCTGTCGTGGATCGTCAGCTTGAGCAAGAGCATGTGCTGAAGATCAAACGCAACGGACAGCTCCCGCGCCGGACTTGCCGCTTGACCATCCGCGCCTTCCCAGCGCCAAGCTTGACCATCCCAGCGCAGCTGACCGATGGGTGAATTTTTCCAGCCCAGCCCAGCAGTCACCCCACTCAGAACCAACGCCACCAAAACCGTCGATTGCCGCCAGTCGAAACCGGCGGCGCTTTGGCGCCAAAAAACAAATACGCCTGCGCCAGCCATCCAGAGCACCAGCAACAACAGGCCTGGGAAACGCGAACGCCCCAGCGGATAGAGCACGGACGGAGCGTTATGCACGGTTAGCGCCAGGCTTCATAAGGCAGGGCACCGAGCGCAGAGACGAGGCATCAGGCCCGCTTGAACACCAGCGTCCCGTTGGTACCACCAAAGCCGAAGTTATTTTTGACGGCCACGTTGATGCTGGCGTCACGCGCAGTGTTTGCGCAGTAATCCAGGTCGCACTCAGGATCCTGGCTGAAAATATTGATGGTCGGCGGAATTTTCTGGTGATGAAGGGCCAATACCGTGAACACCGATTCGATGCCGCCCGCGCCACCCAGCAAATGCCCGGTCATGGATTTGGTAGAACTAACCACCAGCTTTTTCGCATGGTCACCAAATGCCAGCTTGATGGCGTTGGTCTCGTTCAAGTCGCCCAGTGGCGTGGACGTTCCATGCGCATTGACATACTGCACGGCGTCAGCGTTGACGCCGGCACTTGCAAGCGCCATGTTCATCGAGCGGCGTGGACCATCGACATCAGGAGAGGTGATGTGATACGCATCTCCGCTCATGCCGAAGCCCGACAGTTCTGCATAAATCTTTGCACCTCGCGCTTTGGCGTGTTCGTATTCCTCGAGCACAAGCACGCCCGCGCCCTCCCCCAGCACGAAGCCATCACGGTCTTTGTCCCAGGGACGCGAAGCCGTCTTGGGATCATCGTTGCGGGTAGACATGGCCCGCGCAGCGGTAAAACCACCGACACCCAAAGGCGATACCGTGGCTTCGGCGCCGCCAGCAATCATGACATCGCAATCACCGTATTCGATCATACGGGCAGACAAACCGATGGCATGCAGGCCGGTGGTGCAGGCAGTAACGACGGCGATATTAGGGCCCTTGAACCCATACTTGATCGATACGTGACCGGAGATCATGTTGATGATCGAAGCGGGCACGAAAAAAGGCGAAATACGGCGCGGACCGCGGTTTGTCAACTCCGCGTGCGTCTGTTCGATCATCGGCAGCCCGCCAATGCCCGAACCGATATTGCATCCGATGCGCGTTGCCAACTCATCGCCCAGCGCGTCGCCCGTTGGCAAGCCGCTGTCGGCAACCGCCTGGCAGGCGGCCGCCAGCCCCAGGTGGATGAAGCGATCCATGTGCCGGGCTTCTTTTTCGGGGATGTAATCCGCAATATTGAAGCCCTTGACCTCACCAGCAAATTTGCAGGCAAAACTGCTCGCATCAAATTGAGTGATCAGGTCAATGCCGGACTGACCGGCCAGCAAGTTTGCCCAGGAGTCGGCCACAGTGTTACCCACTGGGCTGACACACCCCAGACCTGTCACAACAACGCGACGACGGCTCATGCGCAAATCCTGAAGAAATAAGCCCAAGTAAGCCGAGAGCAGCTTGCCGGGCGTACTGAAAAAAGACCTGGGTCTTTAAGCTTTTTGATGGGTGTTCGCGTAGTCAATCGCGTTCTGGACGGTGGTGATCTTCTCCGCGTCTTCATCGGGGATCTCGATGCCAAACTCGTCTTCCAGAGCCATGACCAGTTCTACAGTGTCAAGCGAGTCAGCGCCCAGATCGGCCACAAAGGCTTTTTCGTTGGTGACCTGTCCTTCTTCTACGCCAAGTTGTTCGGCAATGATTTTCTTAACACGTGCTTCGATATCGCTCATAAGTCCCTCTGAGGGTTGTGAATTAATCCGTGATTTTAGCGTTGTTAGAGTTGCTGCCCTAGCCCGCCAGCCGGACGGATAAAACCCGGCTTGATTCCAGTGTCTGCAGGTTTGCCTGCGTCCCCATTATTCATGATCCTGAAGACACAGAGGCAGCCCCACAGCCGCCGGGTAATTTACATGTACATCCCGCCGTTGACGTGAAGCTCTTGCCCGGTAACGTAACCAGCCTGCGGACTGGCCATAAAGGCAACGGCATGGGCAATGTCCTGCGGCTTGCCCAGATGGCCCAATGGAATCTGCCCCAACAGCGCTTTCTGCTGCTCTTCGGGCAACCCGGCGGTCATGTCGGTCTCAATAAAACCCGGGGCCACGCAATTGACAGTGATGTTGCGGCTTCCCAGCTCACGGGCCAATGCGCGCGTCATGCCTGCCACTCCGGCTTTGGCGGCAGCGTAGTTGGCCTGTCCGGCATTGCCGGACGCACCGACAACCGATGTGATGCTGATGATGCGCCCATAACGCTGCTTCATCATCGTGCGCATCACAGCCCGACTCATGCGAAACACCGCCTTCAGATTGGTGTCGAGCACCGCATCCCAGTCCTCGTCTTTCAGACGCATGGCCAACATGTCGCGCGTAATGCCAGCGTTGTTGACCAGCACTTGCAAGCCCCCATGCTCCTTGACGATGCCATTGATCAGAGCCTCTGCCGCCACCGCATCATTCACATTCAGATTGGCGCCAGAGCAGCCGGGAAAAGCAGCCAAGGCCTGACTGATGGCCGATGCGCCAGCGTCGCTGGTCGCTGTACCGGTAACCTTCAAGCCCTTGCGAGCCAGCTCAAGCGCAATGGCGGCGCCAATGCCACGTGAGGCTCCGGTGACCAAGGCGACCTGGCCTTCAAATTGAATCTCACTCATGCCACTATCTCCTTGGCTTGCACCAGACTCGCGGGATCAAACATCGCCACACCCGTGAGCTCGGTGTCTATGCGTTTGACCATGCCTGCGAGCACCTTGCCCGGACCGCACTCAATAACCGTCGACAATCCGCGCGCCTTGATCGCCTGAACACATTCAACCCAACGCACGGGACCGAAGGCTTGCTCGTACAAGGCGGCCCGGATGCGGTCGGCCTCCGTTTCCACGGTAACGCCCACATTGTTGATCAGTGGAATCATCGGGGCGGCAAAACTCACGTCGGCAAGTCTTGCCTGCAACTTGTCCGCAGCCGGTTTCATCAGGCTGGAGTGAAACGGCGCCGAAACCGGCAGCGGCAACGCGCGCTTGGCGCCGTTGGCCTTGAGCACTTCACAGGCTTTCTCCACCGCAGCCTTGCTACCCGCAATCACGGTTTGCATCGGGTCGTTGAAGTTGACAGCTTCGACTACCTCCTGCGTGTTCAGGCCAAACGTGCGGACTGCTTCAGCACAGCCCTCAACCACGCCGGAGGCATCCATTCCCAAAATGGCAGCCATCGCGCCCACACCAACCGGCACGGCCTCCTGCATGGCCTGCGCGCGAAACCGCACCAGCGGCGCCGCCTGCGTCAACGTCAATACACCGGAAGCAACCAAGGCTGAATATTCGCCCAGAGAATGCCCCGCAACGGCAGCAGGTGCCACGCCGGTCTCGGCCATCCAGGCACGGTATGCGGCCACGCCGGCGACCAGCATGACGGGTTGAGTATTGGTGGTGAGTGCCAACGCTTCTTTCGGACCTTCACGGATCAGTCGGCCCATGTCCTCGCCAAGAGCGTCGGAGGCTTCCGACAGTGTCTGAGCCACGGCAGGGTGCGCACCCCAAGCGTCGAGCATGCCTACCGACTGAGATCCCTGTCCGGGAAAAACAAAAGCAAAAGGTTTCATCAAATTTATGAAATGACTGCTGGTCGCGCCATCAAACGGCCGCGGGCAGCTACAGATTTAAGAGTACCGAGCCCCAGGTGAAACCACCGCCCACCCCTTCAAGCATCAGCGTGTCGCCTTTTTTGATCTTGCCGCTACGCACCGACACGTCGAGGGCCAACGGTATGGAGGCAGCTGACGTGTTGCCATGCTGGTCCACCGTGACAATCAGCTTGTCCAGAGGCATCTTCAGCTTCTTCGCCGTGCTTTGCATGATGCGGATATTGGCCTGATGCGGGATCAGCCAGTCGATGTCGCTGTCTTGCAAACCTGCCTTGGCCAAACTGGCGCGGGCGGATTCTTCCAACACACCCACCGCCAGCTTGAAGACGGCCTGACCGTCCATTTTGAGAAGCGGATCGCCCAAAACCTTGCCGCCAGACACCGCGCCCGGCACACACAAAATGCCCACGTACTTCCCGTCAGCATGCAGGTCGGTGGCCAGGATGCCCGGAGTCCGCGACGCTTCCAGCACAACGGCTCCTGCACCATCACCGAACAACACGCAGGTGGTGCGATCGGAAAAATCAAGAATGCGCGAGAACACTTCAGATCCAATGACCAGCGCCTTGGTGGCGGAGCCGGTTTTGATCATGGCGTCAGCAACAGTCAGCGCGTAGACAAATCCACTGCAAACTGCCTGTACATCAAACGCAGGACAACCAGCAATCCCGAGCTTGTTCTGCAAAATACAGGCTGTTGACGGGAAGATCATGTCCGGCGTGGAAGTCGCAACAATGATCAGGTCGATATCCGCTGCCTGCAGACCTGCAGCCTGCAATGCGTTTTTGGCGGCTTCAAGCCCCAGATCACTACTGCACACATCTGGCGCGGCAAAGTGCCTTGCCCGAATACCGGTGCGCTCAACAATCCACTGATCCGAGGTTTCGACGCCTTTGGCGGCAAGTTCAGTGGCCAGCTCAGCATTGCTCAAACGGCGGGGAGGCAGATAACTGCCGGTGCCTGTGATACGTGAATAAAGAGTCATCGACTAGTGTGCGGGCGTCGGATCGGTGAACTCGGGAAGCGCTCCTGCGGTTTCAGGCTGCACTTCCAAGGCTCTTGCCAGCAAGGGAGCGGCGTGAGCAATACGTTCTTTGACCTTGTCCAGCAAATTGTTACGAGCCGCATCATAAGCGCGATTCAAAGCGCGCTCGAAAGCAAAAGCATCGGCGGAACCGTGGCTTTTAAATACCAGTCCGCGCAAACCCAGCAGGGCAGCACCGTTGTACCGCCTGTGGTCAACACGGTTTTTAAACGCCGATAGCACCGGATAAGCGACGATGCCCGCCATTTTCGTGAATATATTGCGAGAAAACTCGGCCTTGATAAAGCCGCCAATCATGCTGGCGAGGCCTTCGCTAGCCTTCAGCGCCACATTACCCACAAAGCCGTCACACACAACAATGTCGACCACGCCGTTGAAAATATCATTTCCTTCAACGTTTCCATGAAAGTTCAACTCTCCAGCTTTAGCAGCAGATCGCAACAATTCACCTGCTTTTTTGATGATTTCACTACCTTTTATTGCTTCTTCGCCGATGTTAAGCAAACCGACCGTAGGGTTCGGCTTGTTGGCGATGGCCGAAACGAGGGCTGAGCCCATCACGGCAAACTGAAACAGGTGATCTTCCGTGCAATCTACATTCGCACCCAAATCCAGCACCGTTGTCGCGCCACCTGCAGCATTGGGCAGTTGGGTAGCGATGGCAGGGCGGTCAATACCATCGAGGGTTTTAAGGACGTATCGTGCAATCGCCATCAGTGCGCCCGTATTGCCGGCAGACACTGCCGCCTGGGCTGCGCCCTCTTTTACCTGCGTGATGGCAATCCGCATCGACGAATCTTTTTTGCGGCGGAGCGCGACCTCAATAGGATCATCCATGGCGACCACTTCGGTCGCTGCGACAACCTGGCAACGGGGATGAGACTGCATCAGGGAGAACTGGGGCTGGGCAGCCAGCGCAGCAGGCTGACCCACCAACAAGATGCTGGCCTCGGGATGACTATCCAGAAAAGCCAAACTGGCGGGCAACGTGACCGAGGGTCCAAAATCGCCGCCCATGGCATCAACGGCTATCCTGATCATGACAGGACCGGTGCAGTCAAAAATGGGGGATTCAACAAAACAAAGGCCCGCAGGATAAGTGCGGGCCAGTCGTTAAAGCGCGAAATTACGCTTCAGATTTGGTTTTCAGCACTTTGCGGCCACGGTAAAAACCGGTGGGGCTGATGTGGTGACGCAAGTGGGTCTCACCGGTGGTCGATTCCACAGCGATACCAGGTACCGTCAGCGCATTGTGAGCACGGTGCATGCCGCGCTTGGAAGGTGATTTTTTGTTCTGCTGGACGGCCATGATCCGCTCCTGAGGGGGTATAGGGTTGGTAAATTACGCTGCAAACCTGTCACAGGGACACAGCGCCAAGCCTTTGATTATAACGTGATAACGCCCAAATTTCCAGTGGCGGCCTGCCGGCCTTGAATCCGTCCCGCATGCGGCAGGCGCCAAGCAGGCATTATTTTGGGTTTTTGAGCTGCTCCAGTGCCGCAAAGGGGTGCGGTTTGGCGTCTTCCTGCCCTGCCAATTCGCTCTCCCCGGCGCTGAACACCGGGGTGACAGGACAGGTTTCGTGCATGGGCACCAGCGGGAGGGCCATCAAAAGCTCGTCTTCCAGTACGGCCAACAGGTCAAATTGCGGCTCCATCACCAAAAGGTCTTCCTCGGACTGGTCATCCTGCGCCATGGCAATGTCTTCATCTTCAACAAAACGGTACCACTGGTCAATCTCCACCGGCGTGGCAACTGCGCCCATGCATCGCTGACAAGTCAGCGGCAAACTGGCCTTGGCCTCCAGGCGCAACCAGACCTCGTCCTCAGCGCGGGAGGACGGGCGCAACTCGGCAGTGGCTCTCCAGTTAATGGTTGAATCGGCCTCCAGCCCATGTATTTCGCGGGACAGGCGCTCCAGGTTTTGTAGCGGCGTGATTTCGACCAGCGGCACGCCTGCCTGGGCGAGAGCTAACATATTGAGGCGCTGAACATGAACATTTTTCGACATGCCAAGCAGTGTAAGAGAATCGCAGCCATGAATCATCTTCTCTCACCATGACACCGCGCACCCTGATTCTGGGATCTACCTCCCCCTACCGCCGAGAACTGCTGCAACGCCTGGCGATTCCTTTTGAGGTCGCTTCCCCGAATGTCGACGAAACGCCGCGTCCGGGCGAAGCCCCCTCCCAGCTCGCGCAACGACTGGCCCTGGCCAAAGCCCGCGCAGTGGCCACCAACTTCCCGGAGGCTGTAGTGATTGGCTCTGACCAGGTGGCCGATCTCAATGGTCAGCCACTGGGCAAACCCGGCAACCACGAGCGCGCAGTTGCGCAATTGCGCCAAATGCGAGGCAAAACCGTGATCTTCCAGACGGCCGTCGCCGTGGTCTGCCTGCAAAGCGGTTTTGAGCAAACTGACCTTGCCGAGGTGAAGGTGAAATTTCGCGACCTTAGTGAAGATGAAATAGAGCACTACCTGCAGGCGGAGCAGCCTTATGACTGCGCGGGCAGCGCCAAAAGCGAGGGCCTGGGTATCGCCCTGCTGGACGCTATCGACAGCGACGACCCGACCGCGCTGGTAGGCCTGCCTTTGATCCGCACCTGCCGGATGATCCGCGCGGCTGGCATCCCCCTGCTTTCCGTCCCCGGAGACCTGTCATGACGAACACGCCTCGAGGCAGGCTTTACCTTGTGCCCGCACCGCTTGATTTTGGTTGCGACGTCCAGACCCCGATTCAGGATGTCATTCCGCTGGCCACCTTGCGGCAGGCTGCCACGCTTTCCAGCTGGATTTGCGAAAACGCCAAAAGCACGCGGGCCTATCTCAAGCGAATCAATGAAGTGCAGACTCTCGCGCAAACGGTGCAGCAGCAGCACATCCTGGAGCTGCCGCGCGAAGTACACAAAAAGGGAGACCACGGCGGCAACTTTGACGCGCGACCCTTGTTGAAGCCGGCGCTAGAGGGCGTTGACATGGGGCTGATCAGCGAGGCCGGCATGCCGGCGATCGCCGATCCCGGCTCGTCGGTGGTCAGAGCCGCGCACGATCTTGGGTTGCAGGTGCTGCCTCTCGTGGGCCCGATGTCCCTGATGCTGGCGCTTGCCGCCAGCGGCTTGAACGGCCAGAACTTCGCGTTTGTCGGTTACCTGCCGCAGGATGGGGGCGACCGGAGCCAGCGCATCCGCGAGCTCGAATCAGTGGCCCTGAAAACCGGCCAGACCCAGATTTTTATTGAAACGCCCTACCGCAACGCGGCTTTGACGCAGGCGCTGCTGCAAACATTGCAGGGCAATACCCGGCTGGCATTAAGTTGCGGCTTGACCATGCAAAACGGCTGGTCGCACAGTGCACAGGTCAGTGCCTGGAAGCGAGACAAACCCGCTGCGCCCCTGGCTTTGCCCACGGTGTTTTGCATGGGTCGCTGAGGTCACCCGCACCATAAAAAAAGGCCCGCATGAAGCGGGCCTTTTTGCATGCGGCAGTCGCGCGATTAACGAATAGCGGGAATCGACTTGAACGCCTGCATGGCTCCGCTGCCAACAGCTGCGCCAAACTTTTTGGCCAGCCGCTCGGCGACGTTTTCGCGACGGGTGTAATCTATGATTTCTTCGGCCTTGACGATGTCACGTGCAACAAACTCCAGCGTCCCCAGCTGGTCTGCCAGACCCAGCTCAATCGCCTGCTGACCTGTCCAGAACAGGCCGCTGAACATCTCTGGTGTTTCCTTCAGCCGCTTGCCACGCCCGTTTTTCACAACCGTGATGAACTGCTGATGGATCTGATTCAACATGGCCTGCGCATACGCGCGCTGCTTTTCAGTTTGCGGGCTGAACGGATCCAGAAAGCCCTTGTTTTCGCCAGCCGTCATCAAGCGGCGCTCGACGCCAACTTTGTCCATCAGGCCAGTAAAGCCGAAGCCGTCCATCAACACGCCGATGCTGCCCACAATGCTGGCCTTGTCGACGAAAATTCGGTCCGCTGATGCTGCAATGTAGTAAGCCGCCGATGCGCAGGTCTCCTCAACCACGGCGTAGACCGGCTTTTTGTGTTTGGTCTTGAGGCGAACGATTTCGTCGTTCATCATGCCGGCCTGCACCGGGCTGCCACCGGGAGAGTTGATCAGCAGCACCACCGCTTGCGCACCTTCATCCTCAAAGGCAGCGCGCAGCGCAGCATTGACAAATTCAGCGCTGGCGTCCGCGCCGGCTGCGATCTCACCCTTGATTTCCACGACGGCGGTGTGCGGCGTGCTGACGCTGCTGGAAGGTGCGCCGCGGTGAATGACAAACCACACCAAAAATACAAAAAACGCCAGCCACGACAGGCGCACAAAAGTTTTCCAGCGGCGTGTGGCTTTTTGCTCGGCCAGCGAAGCAAAAGCCAGCTTTTCCAGCGTCGCGCGCTCCCAGCCCGGCTTGGCCGTGGGGTCGGCCCCTCCAGCTACGGGAGACCGGTTGGACATGAAGTCCGGGTTGTCAGAGGGATCGGGGCGGTTTGAATCATTCATAAGGGTAGTTTAGAACTCAATTGTTTTAAGGTTGTAGGAAGAGTGCCAGAAAACAAGGCCCTCCCGTTCAGTTAATGTGATTTTGACCAAGCCGCCCCGACAGGGGCCTCCACTGCACTCGCCGGTATCGGGCCGGTAGGCGGCTCCGTGGCTGGCGCAAAGCAGCCATTGGCCGCTATCGTCAAACACCCGGTTCGGCTGCCAATCCAGCTCCATGGCCACATGACTGCATCGATTCAGATAGGCGTGGGGCTGCCCCTCAAACCGGATGGCAAAAGCACGGCAGGTCTGTCCTGCGTAGTTGACATCGAAAGGCACGGCCTGGCCCCCCTCGAGCAGTTCACCCGCCCGGCACAAAGGAACAAGGGCATTTGCCGGATCAGGCATTGAGAAGCAGCCAGTCGTGCAGTTCCTGCACCGAATGCGCGACAAACCGCGGATTCAAGGCGCCGAAAGCAGCACTTTCGTGGGCTCCGTAACTGACACCTACGCTGGCGCATCCGGCGTTAAGTGCCATCTGCAGATCATGCGTGGTATCGCCAATCATCAAGGTGCGCTGGGCGGTTGCACCAAACTCCTGCATCAGTTCATGCAGCATTCGGGGGTGCGGCTTGCCAGCGGTTTCATCGGCGGTACGTGACCCGTCAAAGCGATTCTTGAGCTCCACCGCCTGCAACGCTTCGTCGAGGCCATGGCGGCTTTTGCCGGTTGCCACGCTCAGGATGTGGCCTCTCGCCTTGAGCGCGGCCAGCAATGGCAATACGCCGTCAAACAGGCTGATGTCGTTCTGGTGGGCGATGTAGTGGTGGCGGTAACGCGCGCCGAGCTCGGGGTATTTTTCCTGCGGCACGTCAGGCGCGGCATGGGCCAGCGCCTGCATCAGCCCAAGTCCGATCACATAGCCCGCCGCTTCATCTGTGGGCACGGTGCCGCCGACGTCGCGCACCGCGGCCTGAATACAGCGCACGATGATTTTGGTCGAGTCGAACAAGGTACCGTCCCAGTCAAAGGCGATCAGATCAAAGTTGAGTGGTTTAAGCGGGGATGGCATGGGCGGCAAGACTCTCGAGATCGGGCGGAAGTGCGGCAAGCAACTCGATGCGCTTGCCGCTGGATGGATGGGTGAACTTTAAACGCCAGGCATGAAGAAACATGCGTTTGAGAGACGCCCCGGCCGATTCTTTTTGCAAGGCTTTGTTCAGGTCGAAGTCGCCGTATTTATCGTCGCCAGCGATGGAATGGCCTTCGCTGGCCAGATGCACGCGGATTTGGTGCGTACGGCCTGTTTTGATGGTGACCTCCAGCAACGAGAAGGTGCGGCCCAGCAAAGCCAGGGCAGACCTGACTTTGACCAGGGTCACAGCGCGCATCGCATCCGGGTGGTCTTTGTCGACTACCTGGACCCGACGCTCGCCGTCTGGCAGCAGGTATTTCTTCAGCGGCTTGTCCAGCACCTTTTTGTTGGCAGGCCAGGCGCCGCTGACCAGGGCAAGATAGATTTTGTCGGTTTCCCGCTCGCGAAACTGCTCCTGCAGGTTTTTCAGCGCCATGCGCTTTTTGGCAACCAGCAAAATGCCGCTGGTCTCCCGGTCGAGCCGGTGCACCAACTCCAAAAACCTCGCTTCTGGCCGCGCCATGCGCAGCTGTTCGATCACGCCAAATGCCACGCCACTGCCGCCGTGCACGGCGACGCCCGCGGGTTTATCAATGGCCAGAAGGTGCTCGTCTTCAAAAATAATGGGGAATTCACGCGAAGGCGCATAGCCCCCCACTGTAGAAGCCGCACCATGCCGCGCGACCTCCACGGCCATGGCGCGGGCCTTCTCGTCTGCACGTTCGGATGTGCGCACCGGCGGGAGACGAACGATGTCACCAGCTTCGACCCGTGTATCGGCCTGCGCCCTGCCCTTGTTGATACGCACTTCGCCGCTGCGAATGATCCGGTAAACGTGGGTTTTGGGCACGCCCTTGAGATGGCGGATCAAAAAATTGTCGAGGCGCTGGCCGGCAAAGTCCGGATCAACCGTCACAAAGCTTGCTTGTGGCAGTGCGGGACCCGCCACAGCCGCCGGTTGGTCAAGTGTGGGGGCCATTTCGGCCACCCGTACATTCGGAAGCGGCCGAGGTACCACTGGCGCTGCCGGGGGTTTACCCGAGCGCCGCATTTTCCCTGAACCTGCACCTATAATGTGTTTCACTAGCGACAAGCTGTAAGTGGTTGATTTGTCTGGGAGTTTAGTCCACACACCAATCAACACACTGCCAACAGCCTTGCTGGAAGGTCGACGCCACTGGCAGCAAATGCCCGCAAGCGCACGGTGCCAGGCACCCCCGCGGCGGAACTATGCAGTGCAGACGAGTCGACGTTTTGCGAATACAACTACGGAATACGATGTGTTCAGCCCCGCGGGCTGGACACGGATCCAGGTGAAATCTGGTCTTTGAATGGGTAGCCTCTTGACAACACTGATCGTACTGATGAACACATGCCTGCGGCGCTTTTTAGCCCCGCTCTCAGGCATTTATCAGCCGGCAGCTCTTGTCATGTCGGCACATACAGCTACTGTATTGATAGCAAGTACCCGTCAAACCCCGACCCGCCCCATCCAAGCGCCTACGCCCAGACTGCTCAGCGACTGATTTTTCAGTCGCCGTAGCTTCGTCAAAAGCTCTCCGGCAATTCCCCACGTTCGCTCAACGTCTGCTCTGGCGTCGTTTGCCCATTTTTTGGGCAGTGATGTTTGAGAACAGAAGAACGAAGGAATCACCATGAAACGCATGCTGGTCAATGCCACCCAGTCGGAAGAACGCCGCCTGGCCATTGTCGACGGACAAAAACTCCTCGACTACGAAATCGAAATTGAAGGGCGCGAGCAGCGCAAGGGCAACATCTACAAGGCCGTCGTCACGCGCGTCGAGCCATCGCTTGAAGCCTGCTTTGTCGACTACGGTGAAGACCGTCACGGCTTCCTTCCCTTCAAGGAAATCTCGAAACAATATTTCGCCCAGGGCGTGTCGGTCAGCCAGGCCCGCATTCAGGACGTGATCCGTGAAGGCCAGGAAATTCTGGTCCAGGTCGAAAAAGAAGAACGCGGCAACAAGGGCGCGGCCCTCACGACCTTTGTCTCACTGGCCGGCCGTTACGTCGTTCTGATGCCCAACAACCCGCGTGGCGGTGGCGTCAGCCGCCGCATTGAGGGTGATGACCGGGCCGAGCTCAAAGAAGCCATGGACCAACTCGAGTACCCAGGCGGTGCCAGCATCATTGCGCGCACGGCCGGCATTGGCCGCAGCGCTGCTGAGTTGCAATGGGACCTGAACTACCTGATCAAACTCTGGACCGCCATTGACGGTGCCGGCAAGGGCGGCAAGGGCGCCTTCCTGATTTACCAGGAATCAAGTCTGGTCATCCGCGCGATCCGCGATTACTTCAACAGTGACATCGGTGACATATTGTTCGACACAGACGACGTCTACGAACAAGCGCGCCAGTTCATGGCCCACGTGATGCCCGAGCACGAGCACCGCGTCAAGCGCTACCGCGACGACGCGCCGCTGTTCAGCCGCTTCCAGATCGAGCACCAGATCGAATCGGCCTATGCGCGTACCGTGCAGCTGCCCTCCGGCGGCGCCATCGTCATCGACCATACCGAAGCTCTGGTGTCTGTCGACGTCAATTCGGCGCGAGCCATCAAGGGCGGCGACATTGAAGAAACCGCGACCCGCACCAACCTGGAAGCGGCAGACGAAGTCGCGCGCCAGATGCGCCTGCGCGATCTGGGTGGCCTGATCGTCATCGACTTTATCGACATGGAAGAGTCGCGCAACCGCCGCGACGTTGAAAACCGCCTGCGCGATGCGCTGCGCCAGGACCGCGCGCGTGTGCAGTTCGGCACCATCAGCAAGTTCGGCCTGATGGAAATGAGCCGTCAGCGGCTGCGTCCGGCACTGAATGAGGGTGCTTCGATTCCCTGCCCGCGTTGCGGGGGTTCTGGCCATATCCGTGACACCGAAAGCTCGGCGCTGCAGATCCTGCGGATCATCCAGGAAGAGTCGCTCAAGGACAGCACTGCTTCGGTGCTGTGCCAGGTGCCTGTCGATGTGGCGTCTTTCCTGCTGAACGAAAAACGCTCCGAAATTTCGAAAATCGAAATGAAGCAGCGCATCAATGTGTTGCTGGTGCCTAACAAGACACTGGAAACGCCGAACTACAAACTTGAGCGCCTGAAGCATGACGATCCGCGCCTGGACAACATCGAAGCCAGCTACAAGATGGCCGACGAGATGGAAGACCCGACCACGGTGACACGCCGCAGCCAGGAAAAACACAATAAGCAAGAGCCCATCATCAAGGGCGTGCTGCCTGATGCACCAGCGCCTGCCGCCGTGCCCAAGCCAGCGCCAGTCAGTGCCCCAGTGGCGGCTGCACCGGTTCGTGTGACCGTTGCTGCACCGGCCGAGAAAACCTTCTTCGCCAAAATCAAGGCTTTCTTTGTGGGTGAAGAAGTCACCCCGGTTGTGGTACCAGCCCGTGAAGTCAAGAAAGACGAGCGCGGCGAAGGCCGTCGTGACGAGCAGCGCAGTGACCGTGGCGAGCGCGGCGGTGAACGCGGAGGCCGTGACGGCCGCCGTGGTGGCCGCGGTGGCCGCGGCGAAAGCCGATCTGGTGAAGGACGTGCCGATGGCCGTCCGGACCAGCGCGGTGAACGCACTGAAGGTCGCAACGAACGTGGCGAAGGCCGCCCTGGCGAGCGCCGAGAGCGCAATGCCGATGGCCGTCAGGAAGGCAACCGTCAGGATCGTCCTTCAGGCGAGGCGCGCACCGACGGGCGGAGCAATGAAGCACGTCCAGAACGCGCAGAGCGTCCAGAAGGCCAAGGTGGCAATGAGGGCCGCGGAGAACGCAGCCGTCGGGGCCGCGGTGAGCGCGGTGGAGACCGGGGTGGTGAGCGCGGTGAGCGTGCAGTACCCGTGCGTGATGCCGAGCAGCAAGACCTTGCCCTGGCCAATCAGGCTGCCATGGCCGCAGCCATGAACGGTGGTGACACACCCCAGCGCCAGGAGCGTCAGTCGCAAGACGGTGGTCGCAACGAACCCCGCGCCGATGGCCAGGGACGCCGTGAACGCGGTGAACGTGGCGAGCGCGGTAATGGTCGTCGCAATGAGCGGCGCGACGAGCGCACCGACGGCAACGCGGTACCCGCTGCCGCCGCCCAGGCTGACAGTTTCGACGCGGCTCACCCAGGAGTCGTGGCCGGGCTTGACGACACGGGCAACGCCGTGGTGCCAGCATCTTCCACCGACGTGACAGAGCGCAACGACGGACAGGAAGAAGGCCAGGACCGCCAGCCGCGCGACCGACGCAGCCGTGACCGGTATGGTCGTGAGCGCCGCGAACGCAATGACCAGCCAGCGGCTGTTCAAGCTGAAGGAATTGAGTCCAATCAAGCCTTTGCCCAGATACAACGGGAGCCAATTGCTGCTGAATTTGTAGCAAATGTTGAGCCCGTCAGCGCGCCGTACATGGCGCCAATAGCAGCACCGATCGCTGCGCCAGCACCTGTTGTAGCTGCTCCGGTCCCGACCGCTGCTGCAACTGCCGCCGCAACGCGCGCACTGCCAAAAGTCCAGGCATATGATTTGCCGCTTCAGGATCTGGCCCAGGTGGCCAGCGCTTCGGGTCTGCAGTGGGTTAACTCGGACGCCGGGAAAATCGCTGAAACACAAGCGGCCATGGCAGCCCAAGCCAAACCGGTTCACGTGCCACGCGAACGGCCGCCGGCGCCCCAACTCGACAACAGCCCGCTGGTGTTGGTTGAAACCAAGCGCGACCTGCGGGACATGCAGCTTCCGTTTGAGCAAACCGCTTCGCAAGCGGTCGAACGCACGGACTAAGCTCGCCTGTAGAGGCGGAGAGAGCGCACGAGAGTGCGTCTCGATCTGCCGAATCAAACAAAAAAGCAGCCTCCGGGCTGCTTTTTTATGCCGAAATGATTTGCCCATCGCTCCCAGACGGTGAACTTGTTGCACAGTTAAACTTGCCCATGGCCTGGAATGCGACGCTTTCACTTGACTACACCGCTCAGGCCGGGAAAACCGTAGCCCGATTTCGTCACGACGGCCCTCTGCGTATTCTGCAAAGCCTCTATCCGGAAGGCGATGCCATCTGTCATAACGTGCTGGTGCATCCCCCTGGTGGGCTGGTCGGAGGTGACACACTCGACATCAAGATCAGTGCCGCCGCCGGCAGCCATGGCCTGATCACCACGCCCGGTGCGACACGCTTTTACCAGTCGCTGGGCGAAACCGCGTTGCAGAGAACGAACATCCGCCTGGAGGCCGACGCGCGCGTCGAGTGGCTACCCATGGAAGCCCTTTGCTACAGCGGTTGCCTGGCTGAAAACCACCTGACTCTGAACCTGGCACCGGGCGCCGAGCTCATGGGCTGGGACGTCACGGCACTGGGTTTACCGAGCGCAAATCAGCCTTTCGTGCAAGGCAGTTTCTGCCAGCATATTGAGATGCCCGGCGTCTGGCTTGAGCGCGCGCGAATTCAGGCCAAGGACACACTGTTGATGGATAGCCCGCTCGGCCTGGCTGGTCAGCGCTGCATCGGGACACTATTTTTTGTCACCGGCACCCCGCTGGAGCGGGGAAGACGTCAACTCGCGCTGGACCTGGCACGCGAGCTTATCCAGGCCCACCCATTGACACACACTGCAGGAGCTACCAGCCCCGGTACACAAGTTGTCGTGGTGCGCGTGCTGGCTCCTTTGGTCGAGCCTGCAATGAATTTGATGAAGCAGGTGTGGAGGACTTGGCGCAGCCATTTCTGGAACCGCTCCGGCCCCCCACCCCGCATCTGGTCAGCCTGACAACGCAGGCAAGGCTTAAATCCAGCTATCAGTCTTTCAGATCAGCAGGTACTTTTCCGCCGTTGGCCGCGACTTTATTCATGACCTGGCGATGCAGCCAGATGTTCATGGATGCGCTGTCATTGGTGTCACCCGTGTAGCCCAGTTCAGCAGCCAG
>JBKJIV010000051.1:0-49059 GCA_046598365.1 Polaromonas sp.
GAGCAGCTCGAGCGCGAAGTGGACATCCTCAACGTCGACAAAAAAATCCGTGGCCGCGTCAAACGCCAGATGGAGAAGAATCAGCGCGATTTTTACCTGAACGAACAGGTCAAGGCCATCCAGAAGGAGCTCGGTGAAGGCGAAGAGGGCGCCGACATCGAAGAGATTGAGAAAAAGATCAAGGCCGCCAAGATGCCGCAGGAAGCCCGCAAAAAGGCCGAAGGCGAGCTGAAAAAACTCAAGCTGATGTCGCCCATGTCGGCCGAAGCGACCGTGGTACGTACCTACATCGATGTGTTGACCGGCTTGCCATGGAGCAAGAAAACCAAGATCAAGCACGACCTCGCCAATGCCGAGAAGGTGCTCGACGAAGACCACTACGGCCTGGAGAAGGTCAAGGACCGCATTGTCGAGTACCTCGCAGTACAGCAGCGCGTGGACAAACTGAAAGCGCCGATTCTTTGCCTGGTGGGCCCTCCGGGGGTTGGCAAAACATCGCTGGGTCAGTCGATTGCCAAAGCCACCGGCCGGAAATATGTGCGCATGGCGCTGGGTGGGATGCGGGACGAAGCCGAAATCCGTGGCCACCGGCGCACCTATATCGGCGCGTTGCCGGGCAAGGTGTTGCAAAGCCTGACCAAGGCCGGGACGCGTAATCCGCTGTTCCTGCTCGACGAGATCGACAAGCTGGGTACCGACTTTCGCGGTGATCCTTCCAGCGCCTTGCTCGAAGTGCTGGACCCCGAGCAAAACCATACGTTTGGCGATCATTACGTGGAGGTCGATTTCGACCTGAGCGACGTGATGTTCGTGGCGACTTCCAATTCGATGAACATTCCCGCAGCTTTGCTGGACCGCATGGAAGTGATCCGCCTGTCGGGCTACACGGAGGACGAAAAAACCGGCATCGCCATGCGTTACCTGCTGCCCAAGCAGCTCAAGAACAACGGCGTCAAGGACGGCGAACTCGAGATCCAGGAGCAGGCGGTCCGCGACATCGTGCGTTACTACACGCGCGAGGCCGGTGTGCGTTCTCTCGAGCGTGAGCTTTCCAAAATCTGCCGCAAGGTGGTCAAGGGCATCCAGCTGAAAAAAATGGAACCCAAGGTCATCGTGTCGGCCGACAACCTCAACGATTACCTCGGTGTGCGCAA
Organism: Polaromonas sp.; assembly: GCA_046598365.1. Classification (GTDB taxonomy): domain Bacteria; phylum Pseudomonadota; class Gammaproteobacteria; order Burkholderiales; family Burkholderiaceae_C; genus Polaromonas. The sequence goes on from JBKJIV010000051.1 coordinate 1,155, forward strand.
GTTTGACTATGGTCGTGCCGAGAACCACAACCAGGTCGGTCAGGTCGTAGGTCTGGCCTGGACGGAAGTGGGCGGCGACCTGCTGACCATTGAGGCCGCCATGATGCCTGGCAAAGGTGTGATCACCCGTACCGGCTCACTCGGTGACGTGATGAAGGAGTCCGTGGAAGCCGCGCGCACCGTGGTGCGCAGTCGTGCGCGCGTGCTGGGCATCAAGGACGAAATGTTCGAAAAGCGTGACATCCATATCCACGTGCCCGATGGCGCCACCCCCAAGGACGGCCCAAGCGCCGGCGCGGCGATGACCACGGCGTTTGTTTCCGCGATCACCGGCATTGCGGTGCGCGGCGACGTGGCCATGACCGGCGAGATCACGCTGCGCGGCGAAGTCACGGCCATTGGCGGTCTCAAGGAAAAACTCCTCGCGGCATTGCGAGGCGGCATCAAGACCGTGATCATCCCCGAAGAAAATGCCAAGGACTTGCAGGAGATCCCCGAGAACGTGAAAAACGGTCTCGAAATCGTTCCGGTCAAATGGATTGACCAGGTGCTGCAGATCGCGTTGGTGCGCCAGCCCGTGCCCTTGCCTGAGGATGAGCCGCCGGTGGCTGCCGCTGCTGCGCCAGCGCCTCCCGTGGAAGCGGTCGGTAGCATCACGCATTGAGCAAATTTTCGCAGTCTCTTCAAAACGCGCAAAAAAATGCGCTATAATTTGAGGCTGTAATCGCGGGAGTAGCTCAGTTGGTAGAGCGCAACCTTGCCAAGGTTGAGGTCGAGAGTTCGAGACTCTTCTCCCGCTCCAATTCAAAAGGGCAGCACGTCAAAATGCTGTCCTTTTTCATTGGGCCGGTGCCCGATGAAAACAGGCTTGACGAGAGTAACGCGTGACAGGAGTCAGGCAGTACATGGCGCGGTAGCAAAGCGGTTATGCAGTGGATTGCAAATCCATCCAGGGCGGTTCGACTCCGCCCCGCGCCTCCATAAACACAGTTCAATACTGATCTTCGAGGCCTTGTTGGTTGATCTGACGAGGCCTTTTTGTTTCACAATGCAAAGCTGTGCCCGGGTGGTGAAATTGGTAGACACATCGGACTTAAAATCCGCCGCTTCCTTAATCGGGGCGTACCGGTTCGATTCCGGTCCCGGGCACCAAATGACTGTTTTCCCCGTCACTGCGGTGATGCTCATTTCAAGCTGCAACTGGTTAAGATAGATTCCATGGCCCGCTACAACAACCCTCCTTTTGAAATCCATGTTCACGGCGAAGTGCCGTTGCGCGAGGATGTCGGCTTTGACCAGCTGCAGGATGCCTTGAAGCCGCTTTGGTCATACCCCGGGGCCAAATCCCTGGCGGATGGCGCTGCCAGCGTTTACGAAGAAGAGCCGGGCATACGCTTTGATGTTCATCTGCATCTGCTGCAGTTGTGCTGGACGGTGCCCGGGGACGAAGACTTCAGGCAGGTGCTTGACGAGGTCTGCATGGCCCTGAATGAACTGGCTGCCAGTGGCGCGCCTATTGAAGTCACTTTTTACGATGCTGATTTCGATGAAGACGAAGAGCGCGATGGCGATGAAGCCAGAGACGACTTCGCCATGTATTTTGTCGGCCCCACACCTGCCGCCATCATGCAGGTTCAGCGTGACCTGCTGGTGCAGGACATGATCGGTTTGATGGAGCGTCACTTTGACGCGACCGAGCTGGGTGACGTTGTCGCAGCAGTCGACAAGCTGTTTGAGCAGCGCTTCGAAACACTGGTCAATTCCATGCAGTTGGGCCGTCCCCCGCGTGGCTTGGGCGGCTCCCAAGGCGGCTCTGGCCACGGTGGCGGGCGCAAGCCACGGCACTTGCACTAAAGCAGCAGCGCCTCTACTGGTTCTTCAACTGGTCGGCAAAAGCGTGGTTGACGTCTCGGTGGCCCGCCTCATCGTCGCGCACCCTTAAAACCACATCACGCAGGCGGGCATCAGGCTCCAGCTTCCAGTAGTCAATGGCAATTTGTGGGGCGGGCACGTTTTCGTACTGCCCGCTATCGATGCCGGCGAGGTACTCGGTATAGCTGTAGACAGCTTCCTCTTCAAAGTAGCCGACGAGCCTGTGCGCAGTGCGCGCGGACAGCAAATAGAGGAGAAAAAACAGGTTGTAGAAAATGCCTTGCGCCAGCATCACCATCCAGCGCTCCAGCCTGCTCGGTTTGGCGATGTGAACAAAGGTCATCAGGTGCATGCGTTCGTTTTCGGCTTCGTCGAGCAACTGACGTATCCAGCCTTCGTCGTCCCTCATGCTGCGCAGGGATTTCAGATGGACGAGTGCGCCTCCGACCATGCCTGGCACGGCGGCAACAGTTTCCAGCACCACGGCCCGGTTGCCGTAACGGCCGGCAAAAAACGTGTCGGCCAAGAAGCGTAAGACGCGTGTCGTGCGCCACGCAAACCGGTCCGAAAAATCCGCCTGCGCATGATGCATTTGCGGGGATGGTGGTGGCATGGGGTGGGGCATGAGCTTGTCCGCCTGAAGGGAGGCGCCTGGTTGCTGGTCTCTGGCACTGCAAACCCCATTGAAGCACGTTGACGGGGGTTGTGCTGGTGTTGCGACGGGATCCTTCTTAATGAAGGCCTATGGTCACAGCAATTGCGAAGGCCGGCTCAGGTTTAACCAGCGTTCGCCTGCAGCTTGCAGCGGCTCCAGGGCTCCTGTCGTCAGAAGCTCAATGCGGCCCGCCCCCTTCGGATTGAGCAGGTCGGCTTCGCGCAGAAGGCGCCTAGTCTGCCGCGCCACGGGTTCGCCGGTTTCGATGATGGCTACGTCAGGACCCACCAGGGCGGCAAGTTCTTCATGGGCAAAGGCATAGTGCGTGCACCCCAGCACCAGTGTGTCCACCTGGCCGGACTGGGAGCCAAAGTGGCCGATAGCCTCGGTGTAGCGTCGGCAAAACGCTGCAATTTCCGCAGCATTCTGCTGCTGGATGGCATCGGCCAGGCCATCGCAAGGCTGAAAAATAAACTCGGCCTGCCCTTCCAGGGAGGCATGCAATGCCTGCAGCTTTGCACTGGCAAGGGTGACACGTGTGGCCATCACGCCGATGCGGCGGGTGACTGTCAAGGCGAGAGCCGGTTTGAGCGCCGGCTCCACGCCCACTACGGGCAACCCGGGATGCGCGCTGCGCACCAGGTCGATGGCCGCGGCTGTGGCCGTATTGCAGGCGATTACCAGAGCTTTGATGCCGTGCTGCTGGCAGAGTTGCTCAACAATGGCATGGGTGCGTTCGATGACGTAAACGTCGCCACGCTCGCCATAGGGCGCGTGGCCGGAGTCGGCAAGGTAGACGAAGTCTTCGTCCGGAAGTGCCGCACGAAGCGCCCTCAAAATACTCAATCCGCCGAAGCCGCTGTCAAAAATACCGATCGGATGGACGGCCCGACTCCCGACGCTTCGCCCGGCGGTGCTCAAGCTGCGACAACGCCTATGTTTTTGAACTCGCCGGTGGCGATCTTCTTCTGCCACTCGGCCGGGCCGGTAATATGCGCGCTGGTGCCGCCGGAATCGACCGCGACCGTGACGGGCATGTCGACCACGTCGAACTCATAAATGGCTTCCATGCCCAGGTCGGCAAAGCCCACCACCTTGGCGGTCTTGATCGCCTTGGACACCAGATAAGCGGCGCCGCCCACGGCCATCAGGTAGGCGCTTTGGTGCTTCTTGATGGCTTCGATCGCGACCGGGCCGCGCTCGGCCTTGCCAATCATGGAGATCAGGCCGGTCTGGGCCAACATCATCTCGGTAAAACCATCCATGCGGGTGGCAGTGGTCGGGCCAGCGGGGCCTACGGCTTCGCCCGCCACCGGGTCTACCGGGCCTACGTAATAAATCACGCGGTTGGTGAAATCAACCGGCAGTTTTTCACCCTTGAGCAGCATGTCGGCAATACGCTTGTGCGCAGCGTCGCGGCCGGTCAGCATTTTGCCGTTGAGCAGCAGGGTCTGGCCTGGCTTCCAGCTGGCGACTTCTGCCTTGGTCAAGGTGTCGAGGTTGACCTTTTGGCTCTTGACATAGTCGGGTGCCCAGTTGACGTTGGGCCAGAGGTCCAGGCTGGGCGGAGTCAGATAAACGGGGCCACTGCCGTCGAGCACAAAATGCGCGTGGCGCGTAGCCGCGCAGTTGGGAATCATGGCCACCGGCTTGCTGGCCGCGTGGGTGGGGTACATCTTGATCTTCACGTCCAGCACGGTGGTCAGACCGCCCAGCCCCTGAGCGCCTATGCCCAGTGCGTTGACTTTCTCAAACAGCTCCAGGCGCAGCTCTTCGGTTTTGCTGAGCTTGGCGCCCGACGAAGATTTGGCCTGCAACTCGTACATGTCCAGATCATCCATCAGGCTTTCCTTGGCCATCAGCACGGCTTTTTCGGCGGTGCCGCCTATGCCTATGCCCAGCATGCCCGGCGGGCACCAGCCGGCGCCCATGGTCGGCACGGTCTTCAGAACCCAGTCCACCACCGAGTCGCCCGGGTTGAGCATGACCATCTTGCTTTTGTTTTCGGAGCCGCCGCCTTTGGCTGCCACGGTCACGTCGACCTTGTTGCCCGGCACGATCTCGGTGAAGATCACCGCCGGCGTGTTGTCCTTGGTGTTTTTGCGGTCGAACTGCGGGTCAGCCACCACGCTGGCGCGCAGCGTGTTGTCGGGGTGGTTGTAGCCCTGGCGAACGCCTTCGTTGATAGCGTCTTCCAGGCTGCCGGTGAAGCCGTCCAGCTTGACGTCCATGCCGACCTTGAGAAACACGTTGACGATGCCGGTGTCCTGGCAGATCGGGCGGTGGCCCGTCGCACTCATCTTGCTGTTGGTGAGGATCTGCGCGATTGCATCCTTGGCCGCCGGGCTGGCCTCCGCCTCGTAGGCGCGCGCCAGGTGGGCAATGTAGTCGGCCGGATGGTAATAGCTGATGTACTGCAGGGCGGCGGCAACGGATTCAATCAGGTCGGCTTGTTTGATGAGGGTCGTCATGGTCTGGCGTGCGTGGTGGGTTGTGGTGGCTTTTCAGGGGAGGGCGCGTGTGCTACGGTTGGCACAACCCCGTATTTTGACAGGTAAGCACAACCATGAAGACACGCACCGAGCGCGACACCTTTGGCCCCATTGAAGTCCCTGCCGGCAGGCTGTGGGGTGCCCAGACCCAGCGGTCATTGCAAAACTTTGATATCTCTGGCGAGCTCCAACCGCGCGAAATCATCCGCGCATTGGCCCAGGTCAAGCGGGCCTCGGCCAGCGTCAACCTTGCGCTTGGTCTGCTGGACGAAAAAAAGGCCCAAGCCATCATTGCCGCAGCCGACGAGGTGATCGCCGGACAGCATGCGGACGAGTTCCCCCTGGTGGTCTGGCAGACCGGCTCGGGCACCCAAACCAATATGAACATCAACGAAGTGCTGGCCAACCGCGCCAGTGAGCTTTTGGGCGGCGAGCGCGGTGAGTCCCGGCTGGTGCATCCGAATGACGAGGTCAACCGCAGCCAGTCATCCAACGACGTGTTTCCCACCGCCATGCATGTGGCGGCGGTCAATGCGATCACGAACCGGCTCCTCCCGGCGATTGCAAAGTTACGTGGCACGCTGGAAAAAAAAGCGCGGGACTTTGACCGTATCGTCAAAATCGGCCGCACGCATTTGCAGGACGCGACGCCGCTCACGCTGGGCCAGGAGTTCTCCGGCTACGTAGCGCAGCTTGAACATGCTGAAAAACATATACGGGCCGCCTTGCCCCATCTGTGCGAACTGGCGCTGGGCGGCACCGCCGTGGGTACCGGCCTGAATGCGCCTAAAGGCTACGCGGAGCAGGCTGCGGCTGAACTGGCGCGGCTGACCGGACTGCCGTTTGTCACGGCACCCAACAAGTTTGAGGCGCTGGCCTCATGCGACGCATTGGTGCATGCCCATGGCGCCCTCAAGTCCTTGGCCGCCAGCCTGATGAAAATTTCCAACGATGTGCGCTGGTTGGCCAGCGGCCCGCGCAGTGGCATTGGCGAGCTGTCGATTCCCGAAAATGAGCCGGGTTCTTCCATCATGCCGGGCAAGGTCAATCCGACGCAGAGCGAGGCGGTGACCATGCTCTGTTGCCAGGTGTTTGGCAACGACGTGGCGATCAACATGGGTGGAGCTTCGGGCAACTTCGAGCTCAACGTGTTCCGGCCCATGATCGCCCACAACTTTTTGCAAAGCGTGCGCCTGCTGGCCGACGGCATGGTGAGCTTTAACGACCACTGCGCCCTGGGCATCGAGCCGAACCGTGACCGCATCGCCGATCTGGTGGCGCGCTCACTGATGTTGGTGACGGCGCTCAACCCGCACATCGGTTACGACAAGGCCGCTTTTATTGCCAAAAAAGCTCACAAAGAGGGCAGTAGTCTGCGCGAGGCGGCTGTCGCCTCCGGTCACGTCACGGCGCAGCAGTTTGACGAGTGGGTGATTCCCGGGGACATGGTGGGCGAGAAAATAGGTCCCTCACGCCAAAAGGGGGAATAAGCGATGTTCAAATTTGTTCAGCGCAACCTCGACCAGTTCATTCACTCCCAGTCTCTGTCCGGGGTCGTGCTGGCGTTGGCGGCGGTGCTGGCACTGATCATCAGTAACTCACCCTGGAGCGAGGGTTATGCCCGTTTTTTGCAGTTGCCAGGCGAGTTGCGGGTGGGTCAGGACTGGTTGGTTCTCTCCAAATCCCTGCTGCACTGGGTCAACGACCTCTGGATGGCCGTCTTCTTCTTTCTGGTCGGGCTAGAGATCAAGCGCGAAATGCTTGATGGAGAACTGGCCTCGCGCAGCCAGGCCTTGTTGCCTGCCGGTGCGGCGCTGGGCGGCATGCTGGTGCCGGCTCTGATTTACGTGGGAATCAATTGGGGCGACTCGATCGCTTTACGGGGCTGGGCCATCCCTGCGGCCACCGACATTGCGTTTGCGCTCGGCATTCTGGTGCTGTTGGGCAGCCGCGTGCCGGCCTCACTCAAAATATTCCTGACCGCGGTCGCCATCATTGACGATCTGGGAGCCATCCTGATCATTGCCTTTTTCTATACCGAGGGCCTGTCCCTGTCAGCCCTGCTGGCCGCTGGCATTGGCGTGCTGGTGCTGGTCGCTTTGAACCGGAGCCGGATCATGGCCATAGCGCCCTACGTCGTCGTCGGGCTGGTGATTTGGCTGTTTGTCTACAAATCGGGGATTCATGCGACGCTGGCCGGTGTGATCACCGCGCTGGCAATTCCAATGACGGACGGCAAGGGGGGCTCGCCATTGCAGCGGGCCGAACATGCGCTGCACCCGTGGGTGGCCTTTGCGGTCCTGCCCATGTTCGCTTTCGCCAATGCGGGTGTCTCGTTGCAGGGCGTGACCCTGAACACCTTGCTGCAGACTGTGCCGCTGGGCATTGCCGCCGGGCTGCTTCTGGGCAAGGCTATAGGCGTGTTTGGGGCGTCCTGGCTGCTGATTCGGTTAGCCGGCGCTCGGTTGCCCGCCGGGGCCGACTGGCGCCAGTTTTTTGGCGTCTGCCTGCTGTGTGGCGTTGGCTTCACGATGAGTTTGTTCATAGGCGCGCTGGCCTTTGAAGGGCAGGGCGCCGGCTACGAAACGCAGGTCAAGCTAGGCGTGCTGGTCGGGTCCTTGCTGTCCGGCGTGTTGGGCACGGTATTGTTGCTGCGCCGCGCACGCGGCAACTGAAAACTGTTCAGTGTTTCTGCGCGGCGATGGCCGACATCAACTTGTCGGTGTAGGCAATCGCAATGGCCGACAGCAGGAATGTGATGTGGATGACAGTCTGCGCAATCAGCACGCGGTCGGTGTAGTTGTCGGCGTTGATAAAGGTTTTCAGCAGATGAATGGAGCTGATACCGATGATCGCGGTCGCCAGCTTGACTTTGAGAACCGAGGCGTTGACGTGGCTCAGCCATTCGGGCTGGTCGGGGTGGCCCTGCAGGTTCATTCGGCTGACAAAAGTTTCGTAACCGCCAACGATCACCATGATCAGCAGGTTGGAGATCATCACCACGTCGATCAGCGCCAGAACTACCAGCATGATCACGGTTTCGTTCAGTGAGGTGATCGGCGCGGTGGTTTTGTAGCCGATGCTGGTGACCAGCGCCTGCAGGGCGGTCTGGCTGCCGAAAACCGCTTCAACGAGGTGCAGCAATTCCACCAGGAAATGAAACACATAGACACCCTGCGCGACGATCAGTCCGACATAAAGCGGCAACTGCAACCAGCGGCTGGCGAAGATGAAGTTGGGGATTGGCTTGAGCGGGGAGGCGAGTGGAGGGGTTTTTTTGGTTTCTGACATAAGAGACAACGGGTGTGCGGAATGGCCGAATTGTAGGCGCGCTGAGCGGTTTGTAAGCTTCACGCCAGTCAGTACACTGTAAGTGCTGAATATGACATTATCGGATTGAAGCACGCCTCGAACCGTGCTTTTTCATCCGAGGAGACAAAACATCATGAACGCACCGTTATCTGCCATCGAATCCACACTCGTTGAAAACCGCGTGTTCCCTCCGAGTGCAGCTTTTGCAAAAAGCGCACGCATTTCCAGTATGGAAGCCTACAACGCGCTTTGCGCCGAAGCCGAAAAAGACTTTGAAGGCTTCTGGGCGCGGCTGGCGCGTGAAAACCTGAGCTGGAAAAAACCGTTTACCCAGACGCTGGACGAGTCACAGGCGCCGTTTTACAAGTGGTTTTCCGACGGGGAGCTCAACGCCTCCTACAACTGCCTGGACCGTCACCTCGGCACGCCCACCGAGAACAAAAAAGCCATCATTTTCGAGAGCGATGACGGCCAAGTGACCAATGTCACCTACAAGGAACTGCACGCCAAGGTTTGCCAGTTTGCCAACGCGCTCAAAACCATGGGCATCCAAAAGGGTGACCGCGTCATCATCTACATGCCGATGACTGTCGAAGGCGTGGTGGCCATGCAGGCCTGCGCGCGCATTGGCGCGACGCACTCGGTGGTGTTTGGCGGCTTTTCTGCCAAAAGCCTGCAGGAGCGAATTCAGGACGCAGGCGCGGTGGCAGTCATCACGGCCAACTACCAGTTGCGCGGCGGAAAAGAACTGCCGCTCAAAGCCATCGTGGACGAAGGCATTGCCATGGGTGGCTGTGAGTGCATCAAGAACGTTGTGGTCTATCAGCGCACGCCAACCGCCTGCAACATGGTGGCAGGGCGCGACAGCTTGATGCATGAAGTGATGGCCGGGCAGGGTGCCACTTGCGAGCCGGAGTTTGTTGGGGCCGAGCATCCGCTGTTCATCCTTTACACCTCGGGCTCCACCGGCAAGCCCAAGGGCGTGCAGCACAGCACCGGTGGCTATTTGCTGTGGGCCAAGCTCACCATGGACTGGACTTTTGATATCCAGCCCGCCGATGTGTTCTGGTGCACGGCCGACATCGGCTGGATCACCGGCCACACCTATGTTGCTTACGGGCCTTTGGCGGCGGGTGCGACTCAGGTGATCTTTGAAGGCATCCCGACCTTTCCGAATGCCGGCCGTTTCTGGCAGATGATCGAAAAACACAAGGTGACGATTTTCTACACGGCGCCGACGGCGATCCGATCGCTCATCAAGGCGGCCGAAGGCGATGAAAAAGTCCATCCCGCGCGCTCTGACCTGAGCAGCCTGCGCATCCTTGGTTCGGTTGGTGAACCCATCAATCCCGAAGCTTGGATGTGGTACTACAAAAATGTGGGTGGCGAACGCTGCCCGGTGGTCGACACCTTCTGGCAGACCGAAACCGGCGGCCACATGATCACGCCGTTGCCTGGAGCTACGCCGTTGGTACCCGGCAGCTGCACGCTGCCGCTGCCCGGCATCATGGCGGCGATTGTGGACGAGGTCGGCAAAGACGTGCCCAACGGTTCCGGCGGTATGCTGGTGGTCAAGCGCCCATGGCCCTCGATGATCCGCACCATCTGGAACGACCCCGAGCGTTTCAAAAAGAGTTACTTTCCCGAAGAAATGGGCGGCAAGTACTACCTGGCTGGCGACGGCGCGGTGCGCAGCACCGACCGCGGTTACTTCCGCATCACCGGGCGCATCGACGATGTTCTCAATGTCTCGGGCCACCGTATGGGCACCATGGAAATCGAATCGGCGCTGGTCTCGCATTCGGCGCTGGTCGCAGAAGCCGCCGTCGTGGGCCGCCCCGACGACCTGACCGGCGAAGCGATTGTGGCTTTTGTGGTGCTCAAGCGTTCACGCCCCACGGGTGACGAAGCCAAAGCCATTGCGAAAGAGTTGCGCGACTGGGTCGGCAAGGAAATTGGACCGATAGCCAAACCCAAGGACATCCGCTTCGGTGACAACCTGCCCAAGACCCGCAGCGGGAAAATCATGCGTCGCCTGCTGCGCGGCATCGCCAAGGGTGAGGCTATCACGCAGGACACCTCGACGTTGGAAAACCCCGCCATCCTCGATCAGCTGTCTGAAAGACAGTGAACGAGAGCGGCGAAGCCGCATCTGCGTAGTTGTGGCGGGGTTGGAGGACACTCATATCGCGAAGCGATGTGAGGTGGCCACAAAATCCGGCTATCCTCGATCAACTGGCCGAAAAGCAGTGAAGCTGCGCGGGCCCTGAGTTCCGGCCGCGGCATAAAAAAAGCCCGTTGATTCAACGGGCTTTTTTGCGCAAGGCAAGCGCTTATTTCTGCGTCATTACCCAGGCAGCCAGTTTTTTGGCTTCGTCGGGCGTAACCTGTGCATTGGCTGGCATGGGGACGGGCCCCCAGGTGCCTGAGCCGCCTTTGACGATCTTGGCAGACAGTTTCTCGACAGCATCTTTCTGACCCGCGTACTTTGCGGCCACGTCTTTGTACGACGGACCCACCAGCTTGGTCGCAACCGCGTGGCAGGCCATGCAGTTTTTCGCTGTGGCCAGCTGCAGGTCAGCCAGCGCCGGTGTGGAAACCGCAAAGCCGGCAGCAAGGGAAGCCATCGCCAAAAATATACGTTTCATCATGATCCTCGTGGGAGAGTTATGGATTCGGTTACAGTCAATTAACGCAATTGTAGTGGTGCGGGTTGACCTTCTTGTGTGTGCTGTGTAAAGGTCTCCCCCGCATCTTCAGGAGTTTTGTATGTATTTTCTGCTTATTGGCATTATCGGAATCGCGCTGAAATATCTGGAAATCGGGCCAGTCGCCACTTTGGCCTGGTGGATTGTGCTGTCACCGTTTGGCCTGGCTGTGATCTGGTGGTGGTGGGCGGACAAATCCGGCTATACCGAGAAGACGGCCATGGAAAAAATGGAAAAGCGCAAGCAGGAGCGCATTGACAAACAGCGCGATGCGATGGGCATGCTCAAAAAGAGGAAATAGCCCCCACGGTCGCGCACTTCGTGTCGCTTCCTGCCCCCCGAGGGGGCCGCTGCGCCTGCGGGCCGGCAAAGCCGGACCCGCGGCCCCGGCTTGAAAGGGACGGGCCCCGCTCTATCAATAGTCGTCTAATACCGCGCCTTTGCTGGCGCTCGATGCGTTGAAAGCAAACTTGGCCTGCACGCCGCGCATGTAACGGGGCAGAGGCGCCTTCCAGCCCTCCTTGCGTTTGGCCAATACCTCGTCGCTGATATTGAGTTGCAGCAGCAGCTGTTTCGCATCGATGGTGATGGAGTCGCCTTCATGGATGAAGGCGATGTTGCCGCCCGCAGCCGCCTCGGGAGCCACATGGCCGACTACCATGCCCCAAGTGCCGCCTGAAAAACGGCCGTCGGTGATCAAGCCTACGCTTTCGCCAAGTCCGGCACCAATGAGTGCACCGGTCGGCGCCAGCATTTCGGGCATGCCGGGGCCGCCCTTGGGGCCGAGGTAGCGCAGCACCATTACATCGCCGGCGACAATTTTTCCAGCCAGGATGGCGGCCAGCGCGGATTGCTCGTCATCGAACACGCGTGCCGGACCGGTCATGACCGGGTTTTTCAGGCCGGTGATCTTGGCGACGCAGCCTTCTGGCGAAAGATTGCCTTTGAGAATGGCCAGGTGGCCCTGTTTGTACATCGGGTTGGTGATGGGGCGGATCACGTCCTGATCGGTGCGGGGGACCTCGGGCACGTCTTTGAGTACCTCAGCGATTGTCTGGCCGCTGATGGTGAGGCAGTCGCCATGCAGCAGACCTGCCGCCAGCAGGGTCTTCATGACTTGGGGGATGCCGCCGGCCTTGTGCAGGTCCACGGCAAGGTATTTGCCGCTCGGCTTGAGGTCGCACAACACGGGTGTCTTGACGCGCACACGCTCGAAGTCGTCAATGGTCCAGTCCACTTCGGCCGCATGGGCAATGGCCAAAAAGTGCAGCACGGCGTTGGTGGATCCGCCGGTGGCCATGATGACAGCCACGGCGTTTTCAATCGCTTTTTTGGTCACGATGTCGCGTGGCTTGATGTTCTTTTTGATGGCCTCTACCAATACCTTGGCGGACTCTTTCGCCGAGTTCATTTTCTCGTCGTGCGGATTCGCCATGGTGGAGGAATAGGGCAGCGAGATGCCCAGCGCCTCGAAAGAGCTGGACATGGTGTTGGCCGTGTACATGCCGCCGCAGCTGCCGGTTCCCGGGATGGCGCGGCGCTCGATCTGCAGCAGGTCTTCGTCGCTCATGCGTCCGGCGGAATGTTCGCCCACGGCTTCGAACACGCTGACGATGTTCAGGTCTTTACCCTTGTAGCTGCCCGGCAGGATGGTGCCGCCATAAACGTAAATGGACGGCACGTTGGCGCGCAGCATGCCCATCAGGCCGCCCGGCATGTTTTTGTCGCAACCGCCGACCACCAGCACGCCGTCCATCCACTGGCCCTGCACGCAGGTTTCGATGCAGTCGGAAATGACCTCGCGGCTGACCAGCGAGTACTTCATGCCTTCGGTGCCCATGGCCATGCCGTCTGAAATGGTGGGGGTGCCGAAAACCTGCGCGTTGCCGCCGGCTTCTTCAATACCCGCAATCGCCGCATCGGCCAGCTTTTGCAGGCCGCTGTTGCAGGGTGTGATGGTGCTGTGCCCGTTGGCCACACCGACCATGGGTTTTTTGAAGTCACCCGCCTCGTAGCCCATGGCGTAATACATCGAGCGGTTGGGCGCCCGGGAGGTGCCTTCGGTGATGTTCCTGCTGCGGCGATTGATGGCGTCGCCGACGCTGTCTTTGTCTTGTTGTGTCATGGTTGTCTTATGTGTGGAGCGTGGTTTGAGTCAGGCCAAAGTATGCGCCGCCTGATTAAGTGCTTCCAATATATTTTTCAGGCCGTATTAATATGCACAGCATATGAATAACCCAAATATCGAGTTGCGGCTTTGGCGCCAGTTTGTTGCCGTGGCCGAGGAACTGCATTTTGGAAGGGCGGCTGTACGTCTGCATATGACGCAGCCCCCGCTGACGCAGGCCATTGCACACCTGGAAAAGCTGTTGGAGGTGCGACTGTTTGACCGTACCAAACGCAGCGTGCATATGACGCAGGCGGGCCTTGCACTTTTGCCGTCCGTACATGAGTTGCTGGCCCGGGCACAGGTGCTGCCCGAGCAGGCCCGCGCTGCGGCCGCCGGGGAGGCGGGTCGGTTGCGCCTGGCCTTTGTGTCTACTGCGGGGTTTTCCTTGCTGCCTGAATGGGTCAGGGCTTTTCGCCAGCACTTCCCATTGGTTCAACTGGATTTGCTGGAAGCCACCGGCGACATGCAGTTTCAGGCTTTTGAGCGCCACGAAATTGATGCAGGCATCATGCTGCATTCGCCGGGGTTTGCGCCGGTGGGCCTGGAGCGCCGTCTGGTGGCGACCGAAGCTTTGATGCTGGCCATACCCGAGCACCACGCGCTGGCTGCCGTTGCGACTTTGACGATCGACAACGTGTTGGCCCAGCCCTTGGTGATTTTTCCGCGCCGCATCCTGCCATCCCTCTACGACGCTATTTTTGCGATGTACCACGCTGCTGAGAAGTCCCCCAATGTCGCGCAGGAGGCGATTCAGATGCAGACCATTGTCAATCTGGTATCTGCGGGGCTGGGCGTGGCTTGGGTGCCGGAGAGTGTCAGGCAGTTCCAGCGCCCCGGGGTGGTGTACCGCAGCGTGCCGGGCAAAAAGGGCATACGCGTGCCGCTGTGCGAAACCAGTCTGGTCTGGCCTGCCGGGGCAATCAGTCCCTGCGTGCAGCGCTTCACAGAATTCGCGGGCCTGCCCAAACCTGCACTGGCACAATAAGCCGCATGTTGATACACCCCACCATCAATCCCGTCGCCTTGCAACTGGGGCCACTGGCCATCCATTGGTATGGCCTGACCTATCTGGCCGCCTTTGGCTTGTTTTTGTTTTTGGGCCTGCGCCGTCTGAAGCATGAGCCTTATGCATCAATGAAAGGCCCCGCTGCCTGGAGCCGCAAGGATATTGAAGACATTCTCTTTCTGGGCGTGATGGGCGTGGTTCTGGGCGGGCGCATTGGTTATTGCGTTTTCTACAAACCTGGGTATTACCTTGCGCATCCGCTTGAGATTTTCTATGTTTGGCAGGGCGGCATGAGCTTTCATGGGGGCATGCTCGGCGTACTCGTCTCGCAGATCTGGTTCGCGCGTACCCGTCAAAAACCCTGGCTACAGGTGATGGACCTGATTGCCCCGTGCGTGCCCACCGGCCTTGCCGCGGGGCGCGTAGGCAATTTCATCAATGGCGAGTTGTGGGGGCGTTTCAGCAGTCCCGATTTGCCATGGGGCATGGTTTTCCAAAACAGCGGCTCCCTGCAACCGCGCCACCCATCCCAGATTTACCAATTTCTGTTGGAAGGTGTGCTTCTTTTTGTGTTGCTTTGGCTATACGCACGCAAGCCGCGCAAGATGGGGCAGGTCTCAGCGGCTTTCCTGGTCGGGTATGGCGTGTTCCGGTTTATTGCCGAGTACTTTCGGGAGCCGGATGACTTTTTGGGCACGCTTGCGCTGGGCATGACTATGGGGCAGTGGCTGTGTGTTCCCATGATTCTTGCCGGGGTGTGGCTTTGGTTGTGGGCCGATAAGCGCCAGCCTTTAGTGATCGCCTGATCGGTAACCGGGGGTCGCCTGTCTGCCTCCGCATCAACTGCGAGAGGCGTTTGTTGACGGCTACGCGTGGTTACCTTTGGGTCTTTGGCGCCCCTATGTGTAAAGGTACTTGCTCGCAATGTGCGGTAGAGTCATAATTACGCATAATTATACAAAATTACAAGTTAAGCCTCGCTGTCGAAACGTCCTGAAGTTGGAAACCACGATCGCCCCCCGGTCTGAAATCAAGCCAGCAAACCAGAGCCACCCGCCATGCGCCTAGTACAAAATTCACTCCATCAAGAAGTCGCGGCCACCTTGCGGGAGCAGATCTTTGCCGGTGTTTATGCGCCCGGTAGTTTTCTGGATGAAGTGGTGCTGTGCGAGCGCTTGCAAATTTCTCGCACGCCGTTGCGCGAGGCGCTGAAGGTGCTGACGGCGGAGGGGCTGCTGCGTCACGAACCGCGGCGCGGCTGTTTTATCAGCGAAGTCACGGAGCAGGACCTGGACGAGATTTTTCCTGTCATTGCCTTGCTGGAAGGGCGGTGCGCCTACGAGGCCGCGCGTCACGCCACTGACGCAGACCTCGCAGCGCTGACGACCTTGCATGAACGGCTCAACAGTCACGCGCAGGCGGGTCGGATCAATGACTATTACGAAACCAATTTCGCCATTCATGAGGCCATCATCACGCTGGCCAACAACCGATGGCTGGCTCAGGCCATCGCGGACCTGCGCAAAATTCTGAAGCTCTCGCGGCTCAAGTCACTGGGCGCGCCGGGCCGCTTGGCGCAAAGCCTTTCAGAACACATGACTGTCTTTGCCGCCATCAAGAGCCGCGACAGCGACGGTGCAGAGGCGGCCATGCGTACCCACCTCACACGCCAGCGCGAAGCGCTGCGGGAATTGGGGCGCAACCAACGCTCGAAGCTTGCATCATGAGCGCCACTGAATGGTTGAGCCGCAACGTCGCGCGCCTTGGTTCGGAGAAAAAAAAGCCCCAGGCCACCGTCAGTGCGGCGGGCTTGGGGGTGCCATCCGAAAAAGCAGCCAACGCAGCCCCGCCCGCATCATCGCAAGCCGGGCGTTCCACTCGTGAGCGGCTCCAGGCCACCCTGCGACTGAAAGAAGAAGCCCTGTCGCCGCGCGTGTTGCGCCGCACGCTGGACGAGTTGAGGGCCATTGTTGATCCGCAGGTGAGTGAGGTGGAGGGCGGACGGCGGGCCAAGGGCGTGGCCGGTTGGTACGCTCGCGCACCGCTGAACGAGCGGCGCGATATGTGGCTGTTGATGAGTGAGCAGTTCGTCGCCGATGCGCAAAAGGCAAAACTGGCACAGGCCCAACTGGCCGCGGCACTGGGCACACCGGACGAAGCGGTAGCCGAAGTGCGTTTCCGCCGGGCGACGGTCTCTCCGCGTCGGCGGCTGTTGCAACGTTTCAGCGCCTTCCCGGAGGGCATTCGCTTTCTGGTTGATCTCCGTGCTGACATGCTGCCCTATCTGAAGGCAGACAAGCGCCTGCAGGCCCTCGATGTCGAGATGGAGTACATGTTTTCGACATGGTTTGATGTCGGCTTTCTGGACCTGCGTCGCATCAGCTGGGATTCGCCTGCATCGCTGATCGAAAAACTGATCAAGTATGAGGCGGTGCACGACATCAAGAGCTGGTCGGACATGAAAAACCGTCTTGATTCTGATCGCCGCTGCTACGGCTTTTTTCACCCACGCATGCCGGATGAACCGCTGATATTTGTTGAAGTTGCCTTGATGGACGATATTGCAGCGAGCATCACACCCTTGCTGGACGAATCCGCCGAGCCGACAAATATCGCCAAGGCGACCACAGCGATTTTCTATTCCATCAGTAATACACAAGCTGGTCTGCGCGGAGTCAGTTTTGGAGACTCCTTGATCAAGCGCGTGGTGGAAACATTGCATGCTGAATTTCCGCGGCTGAAAACTTTCGCTACCTTGTCGCCGATTCCCGGGTTTCGTCACTGGCTTGGCAAAAATGCTACCGCCATGCTGGCGTTGCTCGATGAAAAGGAGTTAACGCTGCTGGGCCGGGCGGTCGGTTTTGAGCCTCCCACTGCGCAACATTTTCTTAGCGCCACAGGTGATCCGGCGGCGTTGAATGAAAAATCGCCCGTTCGTCGCATGTTGTTGCGCTGTGCAGCGCACTACCTGGGGCGAGCGATGGAGGACGGCCATCCGCAGGACCCGGTGGCTCGCTTTCACCTGGGCAACGGCGCGCGTGTGGAGCGGCTCAACTGGGCGGGTGACCCCTCACCCAAGGGGCTCAAGCAGTCCTGCGGGCTGATGGTGAACTACCTTTACGACCTCAAGCGACTGGACAAGCATCGGGCGCTGCTGTCTCAGGGGAAAGTGCCAGTAGCGGGCGGCATTGAAGATTTATATATTTAGGTAGTGGTATTTGGATATCGGTTTTTTTGGTCAATTCATTCACAACGACAGGAGACAAACATGACATCGAATTTTGAAATTTCCACGTCCAGACGCGACGTGCTGCGGGTGGCGGCTGCTGGAGTCGCAGCATGTTCAATGGGCAGTTTTGCCCAGTCGGGCTGGCCCGCAAAACCGGTCACCATGATCGTGCCTTTTCCCGCTGGTGGGGGCACCGATGCGTTTGCGCGTCCGATATCTGCGCAGTTCGCGCGCCTGACTGGCAAGCAAATGATCATCGACAACCGCGGCGGCGCCGGTGGCACGCTGGGTGCGGGCATTGCAGCCAAGGCCTCACCCGACGGGTACACCCTGTTCATGGGCGCGGTTCACCACACCATCGCCCCGAGCATGTACCCCAAGCTGGACTACGACATTGAAAAAGACCTGGTACCGCTGATACTGGTGGCCAGCGTGCCGCAGGTGGTGGTGGTCAACCCGCAAAAGCTGCCAGTAGCCAACTTCAGGGAGTTTCTGGAGAACGCCCGCAAAAATCCGGGCAAACTCAATTACGGCTCGGCTGGTGCTGGCACCTCGCACCACCTCGCTGGCGAGTTGTTCAAGCAGCAGACCAAAACCTTTATCACGCACATTCCCTACCGTGGCGCCGGTCCAGCGCTGCAGGGCCTGATTGCGGGAGATGTCGAGATGATGTTCGACGGTCTCGGCTCCTCGGCGGCCCACATTGCCGGAGGCCGCATCAAGGCGCTGATGGTGTCCGGCAACAAACGCAACCCGGCGATTCCCGATGTGCCGAGCGCCACCGAGATGGGCTTGCCCGACTACAACGTGACCACTTGGTATGGTGTCTGGGGTCCCAAGGGCATGCCAGCCGATGCCCAGGCCCGCGCCATCGAGGAAATCCGCAAGGCCTGCACCACCGATGAGTCCAAGGCGATCTGGGCGCGGCAGGGCGCGGAATTCACCGGTCTGAGCGGCCCGCAGTTCGGCAGCTTCATCAGCGCTGAAGTCAAAAAGTGGACGCAGGTGGTGAAGGCTTCCGGCGCCAAGCTCGACTGATTCTGGAAAAAGAGCATTTATGACAGGACAGGTTTCGCTGGCCATGGCAGGCCTTGTCGCGCGCGTCACCCTGTCCCATCCCGGCAAGCTCAATGCCATGTCGCGTCAGATGTGGCTTGAGCTGCGCGAGGTGTTCGAAAACATCCAGCAGAACACGGCGTTGCGATGCGTGGTGTTAGCAGGGGAGGGTGGCAATTTTTGCGCCGGCGGCGACATTTCCGAGTACGCCGCGTTCCGTTTTGAGGAAGAGACCCTGCGCCAGTTTCACGACGAACAGGTCTGGGGTGGCTTGCAGGCGATGCTTGACTGCGACGTGCCCATCGTGGCGCAGATCGAGGGTGCCTGCATGGGAGCAGGGCTGGAGATCGCCAGTTGTTGCGACCTGCGACTATCGGGTGTATCCGCGAAGTTTGGCGCACCGATTGCCAAACTGGGTTTCCCTATGGCCCCGCGCGAACTGGCTCTGGTGATGAGCGCGGCCGGAGAATTGAGCACACGCGAGATGCTGTTGGCAGCGGCGGTGCTGGACGCAAACACGGCCGCACAGCGTGGCTTTCTCAACCGGGTGTTTCCCGACCACGAAGTGATGGCTGAAGCCGCAGCGGCGGCTGAGCGTATGTCTCGCCTCGCGCCGCAGGCCGCACGCATCAATAAGCAGTCTTTTCGAGTGTTATCCAATATCCAACGGACACAAACAGCTGTTGAGTTAATAGCAGATCCCTACCGATACGCGGCGTCGGCTGAACACCGCGAGGGTGTCATGGCCTTTGTCGAAAAACGCTCACCGCGGTTTTGAGACCCGGCTCGTCCAGTTTTCCTATTCCGATTTTTAGGTGAATCTCCCATGAAAAACAACAACCTGTTCGCCGCCCTGCGCGCGGCCTTTCCCGAGGATTTGGACGCCATCGCGGTAGAGACCGACAACGGCCTGTATTACTCCTGGCGCGACCTGGAACGCGCCACAGCCATGCTGGCCAACTTGCTGAAGTCACTGCAACTGCCAGAGGGCGCGCGTGTGGCGGTGCAGGTCGACAAGTCGGTCGAAGCCATGCTGCTGTACCTGGCCACGCTGCGCGCTGGCTATGTGTTTTTGCCGCTCAACACCGCGTATCAGAGTGCCGAGATGGAATATTTCATCGGCAACGCCGAGCCCTCCGTTGTTATCTGCAGCCGCAAAAATTTCGGATGGGTGAGCAAGATTGCGTTCAATGCCGGTATCTGGAATGTCTTCACGCTGGACGACAACCGTACCGGCTCGCTGCTTGATCGTGCGGCGCAGTGCAGTGACCGGCATGAAGTGGTTCAACGCCAAGCCGGTGACCTGGCCGCGATTCTCTACACCAGCGGCACCACGGGCCGCAGCAAGGGTGCCATGCTGTCGCATGAAAACATGCTGAGTAATGCGCTGGTACTCAAGGACTACTGGGGCTGGCAGGCGGGCGACGTGTTGATCCATGCGCTGCCCATTTTTCATGTTCATGGCTTGTTTGTGGCGCTGCACGGTGCGTTGATCAATGGCAGCAAGATGATCTGGCTGTCAAAGTTTGATCCCAAGCTCGTCGTTCAGAAGTTGCCCGAGGCTACAGTTTTCATGGGGGTCCCCACGCTCTATGTGCGTTTGCTGGCCGAGCCGGAACTGAACCGCGCCGTTTGCAGCAATATGCGCCTGTTTGTGGCCGGCTCAGCACCGCTGCTGCTGGAAACTTTCAATACATGGCAAGAACGCACGGGCCACACGATTCTTGAGCGCTACGGCATGAGTGAGACCGCCATGTTGACGTCCAACCCCTATGGGGGCGAACGTCGTGGCGGAACGGTGGGCTTTGCGCTGCCCGGCGTCACGCTCCGCGTGCAGGGCGATGCCGGAGTAACGCAGCCCGTCGGCGAGATCGGCGGTATCGAGGTTAAAGGCCCTAATGTGTTTCAGGGCTACTGGCGCATGCCGGAGAAGACAAAGGAAGAGTTCACGCCCGACGGTTTTTTCAAAACAGGCGACGTCGGCAAAATCGACGAACGGGGCTACATCTCAATCGTCGGGCGGAGCAAGGATCTGATCATCAGTGGTGGTTACAACGTTTACCCTGCGGAGATTGAGGGCTATATCAACGACATGCAGGGCGTGGCCGAAAGCGCGCTGGTCGGCGTTCCGCACCCCGACTTTGGGGAGGCGGGCGTGGCGGTTGTGGTAGCGAAGCCCGGTGCCACCCTTCAAGCGGACCAGATCGTCTCTGTGCTGAAGGCGCAATTGGCGAACTTCAAAATCCCCAAGAAGTGTTTTGTCGTCAACGAATTGCCACGCAACACCATGGGCAAGGTCCAGAAGAATCTGCTGCGCGAGCAATACCGGTCCTTGTTTGCCTGACCGATGGCAAACGCTCTGAAGCAGCGGGGTCAGGAGGCAGGGAACGACGAGGTGTTTTATCTGAGAACCAACACCGGAACATGAGAATGCGTCAAGACATGCGTCGTTTCGCTGCCCAAAAGCAGGCGCTTGAGTCCGCGGCGACCGTGAGAGGCCATCACGATCAGGTCACATTTGTGCTTTTTGGCGGCAGCGATGATGGACTCGGCGATCAGGTCTGACGTGGTGGTGACTGCTTTGGCTTTGATGCCTTTTTCCTCTGCGGCCAGTTTGACGGCATCGACCACGGCACGAGCACTTTCAGACCATTGCTTCTCAATTCTGGCGACGTCGCCAGTCGGCACTGACATGCCGCCTTCAAAATAACTGATGGGATAGCGCGGAACGACTTTCAGCACGACGACGTGAGCGCCCGTGAGCTCCGCGAGTTTGATGCCGCTGTTGACTGCCTTGCGGGAAAGGGTTGATCCGTCAGTGGCAATGAGAATGCGTTGGTACATGGTGTGATCCTGATGGGAAGGGGTTTCACCTTAAACCGATGGATGCAACCCGGCTTGATCCATATCAAGGCATGGCTTGCCTGTTCTCATTATTCTTGGTCGATGCAAGCTGCCGTCCTTTTACCTGAGCTCGCAGGAATACGCTCCGAGTCGCCAGCGGCTGAGTCCCTCACACGGTTTGCCTTGCTGGACGATGTCTCTGAATGGAGCCTCTTCAGCCGCCCCTTCAAGGAGAAGGGATCGACAGTCCCGGATCTCCACTTGTGGGAGTCCCAGGTGGTGGTGCGTGGCATGCACTGCGCTGCGTGCTCCCTGAAGCTTGAGCAGGCGCTTCGCGCTACATCCGGTGTTGTTTCTGTTCAGGTCAGCGCGGCCAGCCAGCGCGCCAGCATCATCTGGTCGGCGTTACAGACCAAACCTTCTGAGTGGTTAACGGTCCCGTTGGGGTTGGGTTATCGCTTGTTGCCAGCCTCTGATGCGTTTGAGCGTGGGGACGCGGACAAGGAAAGCCGGCTTGCGCTTTGGCGCTGGTTGGTCGCTGGCTTTTGCATGATGCAGGTCATGATGTATGCGTTTCCCGCTTACGTTGGCGAGCCGGGTGACATCACGGCGGACATTCAAAGCCTGCTGCGCTGGGCCTCCTGGATGCTCAGCTTGCCGGTTGTCCTCTTTTCGTGTCGACCCTTCTTCGCTAATGCATGGCGTGACCTGAGGGCGCGCAGCATCAGCATGGATTTGCCGGTGGCGCTTGGCATCCTCATCACCTTTGCCATCAGCACCGCTGCCACTTTCGATCCACGAGGCTGGTGGGGGCAAGAGGTCTATTTTGATTCGCTGACGATGTTTGTCTTCTTTTTGCTCAGCGGCCGCTGGCTGGAGCAGCGTTTGCGTCATCGCACGGCCGGAGCGCTCGACAACCTGATGCAGCGCTTGCCCGACAGCGTGGAGCGGAAGGGGGTCAGTGGCAACTTTGAGCGCGTGGCGGTCCGCAGGCTGGCTGTGGGCGATTTGATCCGTGTGTTGCCCGGCGAGGCTTTTCCGGCCGACGGCACGCTTGTATCGGGAGACACCTTGGTGGACGAAGCCCTGCTGACCGGGGAGTCCCATCCCATCCCCCGAGGGGTTGGCACATCAGTGATCGCTGGCAGCTACAACCTTTCCACCGCGGTACAGGTTCGCGTTGACCGGATTGGCGCGTCGACGCGTTATGCCGAGATTGTGGCTCTGATGCAGCGGGCTTCGGTCGACAAACCGCGGCTGGCACTGCTGGCTGACCGCGTTGCGAAACCCTTTTTGTGGTTTGTCTTGCTGGCGGCAGCCATGGCTGCGGCTTTTTGGTGGAGCACTGATCCCGCCAGAGCCCTGATGGCCGCGGTAGCGGTGTTGATTGTGACTTGCCCGTGCGCGCTGTCTCTGGCCACCCCGACGGCCATGCTCAGTTCTGCCGGCATGCTGGCGCGCAAAGGCGTGCTGGTACGTCGCTTGCAGGCTCTTGAATCGCTGGCTGCCATTGACACCATCATTTTTGACAAAACGGGGACTTTGACCGGTGCCAACATCAGCCTGCGGGACGTGATCACCCGCGAAGGAGTCTCAAACAAGCAAGCCCTGCAACTGGCGGGCGCGCTGGCCCAACATTCCCGTCACCCGGTGTCACGCGCGCTGTTGGCTGCGGCGGGTGGTGTGCAAGCCTTGAGTGCGAGTCGGTCCGAGGTACAGAACCTGTTCGATGTACGGGAGCTCTCCGGTCAAGGTATCGAGGCTCAGCTGGACGCGTCGGGCCGGGTGCGTCTGGGGTCAGCACGGTTTTGCGGGGTAGACAGCGGCCCGGTCGACTCCCTGCAGGTCTTTCTTGCCGATGAAGCGGGATGGCTGGCGCGGTTTGATCTTGCTGAGCTGATTTGCCCGGATGCTGCTGACGCTGTTTCAGCCTTGCAGGCCGCCGGCGCCGAAGTGCAGATCCTGTCGGGTGACCGGGCGGGAGCCGCCCAGAAGGTAGCCGATCAGCTGGGAATCCAGATCGTGCAGGGGGATTGCGCACCAGAGGTCAAGCTGGCCCATTTGCAGGCCTTGCAGCGGCAGGGTCGAAAAGTGATGATGGTGGGAGATGGCCTCAATGACGGCCCGGTGCTCGCCAGTGCTCATGTGTCAGTGGCTGTGGGCGGGGCTTTGCCGTTGGCGCAGGCGCAGTCCGATTTTGTGCTCCCGGGCGAGCAATTGCGGATGCTCCCGGTCATGCTGACCCATGCCCGCCGCACGATGCGCATCGTGAAACAGAACCTCTGCTGGGCCGCCTTGTACAACGCCGTTTGTGTGCCCCTTGCCCTTGCGGGCTGGTTGCCGGCTTGGCTGGCCGGTCTTGGCATGGCGCTGAGCTCGTTGTTGGTCATCGCCAATGCGTCCCGTCTGGCGCATGTGAAGGGCGGCGCCTAGTGGACATTCTGTTCCTGCTTGTTCCCCTGTCGGTGCTGTTGGCTCTTGCGGTACTGGGCTTGCTGGGTTGGGCTGTATGGGCTGGGCAGTTCGAGAACATGGAGAGCGAAGGGCAGCGCATCTTCCAGGAGGGTGACCTGTCAACTGGCACAAAATCCTCGCCCGACCTTGACGCTTGATCCATATCAACACGCGACCGAGTGCAAAGGGTGACACTGGATACACCCTTGGCTACACAGGATTTTTCAATGAGTGCGGTACTTCCAATTGCGCCCCCGCGCGTTCTCCACAGTGGCTGGGCCGCTTCTCACGCCACCGTTTACAACGACAAGGTCGTACGGCAATTCGCCGTGATGGCCGTTGTGTGGGGCGTGGTCAGCATGCTGGTGGGCGTGTTCATTGCGGCTCAAATGGCATGGCCAGAATTGAACTTCGGGATTTCCTGGTTGTCGTTTGGTCGCCTGCGTCCCCTACACACCAACGCTGCCATCTTTGCCTTTGGCGGTTGCGCCCTGTTTGCCACCAGTTACTACGTGGTGCAGCGTACCTGTCAGGTGAGGGTGATCTCCGACAAACTGGCTGCGTTTCATTTCTGGGGCTGGCAGGCGGTGATTGTTGCAGCCGCCATTTCTTTGCCCATGGGTTTCACCCGCGGCAAAGAATACGCTGAACTGGAGTGGCCCATCGCCATCCTGATTGCCGTGACCTGGGTCGCCTACGCCATCGTATTTTTCGGCACCATAGGTATTCGCAAGGTTCGCCACATTTACGTTGCCAACTGGTTTTATGGCGCATTCATCATCGCCGTGGCGATGCTGCACATCGTCAACGCCGCCGTGGTGCCAGCGGGTTGGATGAAATCTTATTCAGTCTATGCCGGCGTCCAGGATGCAATGGTGCAATGGTGGTACGGGCACAACGCGGTGGGCTTCCTGCTGACGGCCGGCTTTTTGGGCATTGTGTATTACTTTATTCCCAAGCAGGCCGGTCGGCCGGTGTATTCATACCGGCTGTCCATCGTCCACTTCTGGGCGCTGATCTTCACCTACATGTGGGCCGGTCCGCACCACCTGCATTACACGGCGCTCCCTGATTGGACACAGTCTCTGGGCATGGTTTTTTCCCTGATCCTGCTGGCACCCAGCTGGGGCGGAATGATCAACGGAGTGATGACCTTGTCTGGCGCATGGCACAAGCTGCGTGACGACCCCATCATTCGCTTCATGATTGTTGCGCTGTCTTTCTACGGCATTGCCACCTTCGAGGGGCCAATGATGTCGCTTAAAACGGTGAATGCGCTGTCGCACTACACCGACTGGAATGTCGCCCACGTGCACGGTGGCACGCTGGGTTGGGTAGGTTTCATTTCGATGGGCGCGCTGTATTACCTCGTCCCGCGCATGTTCGGGCGGGAAAAGATGCACAGCATCAAGGCGATTGAAGTGCACTTCTGGATAGCCACCATCGGCATCGTGCTGTACATCGCAGCCATGTGGATTGCAGGTGTGATGCAGGGCCTGATGTGGCGCGCCATCAACGCTGACGGCACTCTGACTTATACCTTCGTCGAGAGTGTCAAAGCGACCTATCCGTTTTACGTCGTACGTTTTTTTGGTGGTGTTTTGTACCTGACTGGCATGGCCGTGATGGCCTGGAACGTCGCCATGACGGCAATGGCTGGAAAGCCACATGACGCCGCTATCCCGACGACCATGGCTCACGCCTGAAAGAAAACTCCCATGTCGTTCTCACACGAAAAAGTTGAAACCAGCAACTGGTTGCTGATCGTCCTGATCCTGGTCGTCATTGCAGTTGGCGGGCTGGTTGAAATTGTTCCCCTGTTCTTTCAGAAGTCCACAACGCAGCCGGTTAAAGGTCTGGTGCCGGATTCTCCCTTGAGAATTGTGGGCCGCGACATTTACGTCCGCGAAGGTTGCTACAACTGCCACTCGCAGATGATCCGGCCGCTGGTTGCCGAGACACTGCGTTATGGCCACTACTCGGTTGCAGGCGAGTTTGTTTATGACCACCCGTTTCAGTGGGGCAGCAAGCGCACCGGACCCGATCTGCACCGGGTTGGCGGCAAGTACAGCGATGAGTGGCAACGCCTGCACTTGATCAGCCCGCGCGATCTGGTCCCGGAATCCATCATGCCCGCTTATCCCTGGCTGGAAAAAGCACCCGCAGATGCTGAATCAATCCAGCGTCACATGCGCGCCCTGCGGGCGGTTGGTGTGCCTTACACCGATGCTGAAATTGCCGCCGCGCCCGCCGAGCTGAAGGGCAAGACCGAGCTGGACGCCATGGTGGCGTATTTGCAGGGCCTGGGCCTTGCACTGAAATAAGGGGAGATACACATGGATATCAATGTACTGCGAACTGTCGTGACCGTCGCTGCTTTCGCGCTGTTCGTCGGGATTCTTGTCTGGACTTGCATGCCTTCCAGGAAAGCCCGGTTCGACGATGCCGCGCAGTTGCCCTTTCGGTCTGAATAGGAACAGGTGTCATGAGTGATTTCACAAACGGTTTCTGGTCCTGGTATGTGGCGGCCATCAGCCTGGTGTCGATTCTGGGTTGCGGCTGGCTGCTGTGGGTGGCTGGCAAGGCCAAGGTGACTTTGCGGCCCGGACAGGTTGCCGACAACACAACGGGGCACGTCTGGGACGAGGACTTGCGGGAGTACAACAATCCCTTGCCTCGCTGGTGGATGTGGCTGTTCATTCTGACCATCGTTTTTTCGCTGGCGTACCTGGTGGTTTTTCCTGGTTTGGGCAGTTTCCCGGGTTTGCTGAAATGGTCGACCGAGGGAGAGCACAAGCAGGACATCACCAGCATGCGCGCTCAGGTGGCTCCGCTCTACGCTGAATTTGCGGCACAACCAGCAGAAGCGCTTGCAAAAGACCCACGCGCGTTGGCCATTGGAGAGCGTCTGTTCATGAACAATTGCTCCCAGTGCCACGGCTCTGACGGACGCGGCAGCAAGTCTTACCCCAATCTCACCAACGCCAACTCGGCCTGGCTGGGTGAGCGAGGTGCGGCGCACATCGTGCAGACCATGACCCAGGGCCGCGCAGGCGTGATGCCGCCCATGGCCGCTGCCATTGGCGGCGATGTGGAGATGAGCCAGCTGGCGAACTATGTCTTATCGCTCTCGACCAGTCCCCACAATGAAATCAAGGCTTTCAGCGGCAAAAAATTGTTCTCGGCCTGCGCTGCCTGCCATGGTGTGGACGGCAAGGGCAACAAGGCGCTTGGAGCGCCCAACCTGACGGACGACTACTGGTTGCATGGTTGGGGCGAGGCGGCGATTGTGAACATCGTCAAAAACGGAAAAAACAATGTCATGCCGGCTCAGGGGGCCATTTTGACCGCCGAGCAGATCCATGTGGTTTCGGCATATGTGTTGAGTCTTTCCGAAACCGGGTTTCCTGCCGAGTCTGTAAAACCGGCTGCTCTGGTGTCGCCGTCCAAGCCACCCTGAGGCGCTGAGTGGCTATTCCTCCTGATGTACGCAGCCCGGCACCACGTGTCATTCCGATTATTGCGGTGGAGGGCCTGCCAGCCAGCGCAACGCTAAACGACGACTCATCAGCTGTAGCGTCGCTGTATCAGTCAGAGCAAAAAATTTACGCGCGCAGTGTTTCCGGCTGGTTCAACCGCTGGCGGTGGGCCATGGTCTGGGCGACGCAGCTGGTTTTTTACGGGCTGCCCTGGTTGTCCATGAATGACCGGCAAGCCATGCTGTTCGATCTGGTCGCGCGGCGTTTTTACATTTTTAATCTGGTGCTGTACCCGCAGGATCTCATC
This sequence comes from Polaromonas sp., assembly GCA_046598365.1. Classification (GTDB taxonomy): domain Bacteria; phylum Pseudomonadota; class Gammaproteobacteria; order Burkholderiales; family Burkholderiaceae_C; genus Polaromonas. The sequence goes on from JBKJIV010000051.1 coordinate 28,739, forward strand.
TATCTGACGGGTCTGCTCATCGTCAGCGCACTGTCGCTTTTCCTGTTCACCGCGATTGCGGGAAGGCTCTGGTGTGGATACGCCTGTCCGCAGACGGTTTACACCGAAATTTTCATGTGGGTCGAACGCAAGATAGAGGGCGACAGGATCGCTCGCATGCGGCTGGACAAGGCGCCACTGAGCGCCAACAAGCTTGCCCGCAAGAGCGCCAAGCACGCCGTCTGGATTGCCATCGGCTTGTGGACCGGCTTTACCTTTGTCGGCTACTTCACGCCGATCAAGGAACTGGCCGCATCGGTCGCGACTTTTTCCCTTGGGCCGTGGGAGTCGTTCTGGGTTCTGTTCTATGGTTTTGCCACTTATGGCAATGCGGGCTGGATGCGTGAACAGGTGTGCAAGTACATGTGCCCCTACGCCCGTTTTCAGAGCGCCATGTTTGATCGGGACACGCTGATCGTTACCTACGATGAGGCTAGAGGCGAAGGGCGGGGCTCGCGTCCGCGAAGCGATACACCAGCACAGTACCAGGCCAAGGGTCTGGGCGACTGCATCGACTGTGGCCTGTGTGTACAGGTCTGTCCCACAGGCATAGATATTCGCAATGGCCTGCAGTACGAATGCATCAGTTGCTCTGCCTGTATTGATGTGTGCGACGGCGTCATGGACAAAATGCACTATCCGCGTGGCCTGATCCGCAACAGCACGCAGAACGGCATCACTCAAAAGCTGTCGCGTACGGATATGTTTCGCCGCGTGCTGCGACCACGGGTCTTGATTTACACCGGTGTACTTGCTGTGGTGAGCGTGGGCTTGTTGTGGAGTCTGCTTTCGCGGCATTCCTTCCGGGTGGACGTGGTGCGCGACCGCGGGTCAATTGCACGGGTGGTGGGGCAGGGGCAGGTTGAAAACGTCTATCGCCTGCAGATCATGAACGCGACAGAACGCGGCCAGCAGTATCTGATTCGGGTGGCGGGGCTGGACCGCGCGCGAATCGTCTCGGATGTCATGGTGGAGGTGGAGGCAGCTGAATCGCGCTGGGTACCGGTGCGTGTGCAACTGCCGCCAGACGCGTCCGCACCGGGTTCTCACCCGATTGAATTTTCGATCACTGCGCAGGGGGACGGGCGTGACGAAGTGATAGAGAAGTCTGTGTTTCTGGTACCCCGTTAACTGCGTCAACAAGGAGCGGCTCATGCATCCCATAAACAAGGTTGAAGCTAACTTGACAGTCCCGCGCCCCTGGTGGAAAGAGCCCTACGTCTGGATGGTGATTTCCGGACCGCTGTCGGCGGTGCTGGCCTGTGCAGTGACGGCCGTCTACATCTTTCAGGGGCCGGACGCCGTTGTGCCGGAAGACAACTACCTGGCGGGAGTCGAAATCCGCAAGCAGCTGCAGGTAGCGCCGCCGCCACTGCAACCCGCGCAGATGGGGCGCAACCACAGTGCCACGGGAGGTAGAGCCCTTGAAAAACCTTGAACTCGACGCAGTGCCAAGGACGAAAGTCTGGGTGCTCGTTGGCTGGCCGGCTTTTTTGGCAGCGTGCCTGTTGCAGGGACTGGTGTTTGCTGTGATTGATCCTTCGGAGGTTCACTGGCCGGGTCAAATCACACAACCAACACGTCAAGCTGTCTACACCGTTGCTTTTTTTTCGTTTTGGCTGATAACCATGGCCTGCAGCGGCCTTGTCTTGTGGCTGGCCAGAACCGAGAAAACGATCAACCACACTCCTGCTGGTTGACCACGCGCTTGAGCGCATTGGCGTTCAGTAGCCGGATGTTGCGTTGCTGGCCCTGAACCACGCCTTCGCCTGCAAACCGGGAGAAACTGGGGCTCACGGGATCAAGAGCCATGGTCAGCTAGCCAGCCGTTTGGCGCTTGCCAGCCTGACCCGCCTCCGGGGCAGGGAAACTTCCCGCTTTTCAGGAACGGGCTTGAATCCTGCTTGAAATAGATCTTACAATTCGCCAGCCCCAAACTTGCGCAGGCAGCTTGGAAGCCCGTTTTCGCCTATTCGATAACTTTAAGGATCAAGGACATCATGAAAAAGCATTTGTGGTCTTTCGCATTTTCCGCCATCGCCTTGGTTGCCTGTGGCAAGAAGGAAGAAGCTCCTGCAGTGGCCGTGGCGCCCGCTCCGGCAGCTAGCGCCGCCGCCCCGGTCGAAAAGCAGGAGGAAAAGGTTCTCAACGTGTACAACTGGCCTGATTACGTGGCCAAAGACATGGTGGCGAATTTCGAAAAGGAAACGGGCATCAAGGTCAACTATCAGACCTTTGAAAACAATGAAGCTCTCCATGCCAAGCTGGTCGCTGGCAATACGGGCTACGACATCGTGGTGCCAGGCGCCGTTTTCGCCAAGCCGCAGATTGACGGTGGCTTGCTGATGAAGCTGGACAAAGCCAAGGTCAGCAACTACAGCAACCTGGATCCGGCCATCATGGAAAAGCTGGGGACCATTGACTCTGGCAACGCCTACCTGGTACCTTGGGCCTGGAGCTTCACCACCGTCGGCATCAACAAGGCCAAGGTAACCAAGGCGTTGGGCGGCACACCGATGCCCGAAAATGCCTGGGAGCTGGTGTTCAACCCGGTTTACACGGCCAAGCTCAAATCCTGCGGCATTGCCTACCTTGACTCGCCTACCGAGGTACTGCCGCCCGCCATGCATTACCTGGGCAAGAACGCTTACTCCAACGACCCGGCCGATCACAAAGCCGCTGCTGACATGTTGGCCAAGGTTCGTCCGCACATCCGGATGTTCTCCAGCACCATGATTGATGACCTGGCAGGCGGAAAAGCCTGTGTCGCTCTGGCCTGGGCTGGAGACATCAACATCGCCCGTGGCCGGGCGCTGGAAAACAAGAGCGGCAACGATGTCGAAGCATTGCTGCCAAGCACGGGCGGCCTGATTTTCTTTGACACCCTGGCCATTCCCAAGGATGCCAAGCACCCCAACAATGCGCTGGCATTCATCAATTATTCCCTCCGCCCCGATGTCTCCGCTTCCCTGACCAACGAGTTGGGCTATGCGACGGCTAACAAAGCCAGCTTGGCCAGTGTCAAGCCCGAGCTCGCGAAAGACAAAGCCGTATTCCCCGATCCGGACAACCTGAAGAAAATGGTCTCCCCTGCAAGCTTCAGCAATGAAGCGCGTGAATCCATGAGCAACGCGTTTACCGCGTTCAAAAAGGGCAAGTAGTCTCACGTCCCATCAAGAGCCTCGGACCACCTTGATGGGACTCCTCATGCAATGCGGGTGTGATCGATCCCGATGTGGCAGCAGGTACCCGAGCACATGAACCCAACCGAATCGTCCGGCGAAGGCTTTCTTAGGACCGAGCACCTCGTCAAGCGCTTTGACGGCGTGGCGGCCGTTGATGACGTATCGCTATCCATCGGCAAGGGTGAGATTTTTGCGCTGCTCGGCAGCTCAGGATGTGGCAAGTCGACGCTGCTGCGCATGTTGGCTGGCTTTGAAAAGCCCACCACGGGCGCTGTTTATCTGGACGGGGTCGACATCGCATCGTTTCCGCCCTACGAACGGCCCATCAACATGATGTTCCAGTCGTATGCGCTGTTCCCCCACCTGAACATCTGGGACAACATTGCTTTTGGCCTCAAGCGCGAGGGCATGCCCAAGTCGCAGATCGAGGCGCGTGTGCAGGAAATGCTCACCTTGGTGCAACTCGAAAGCTTCGCCAAACGCAAGCCGCACCAACTCTCGGGCGGGCAACAGCAGCGAGTGGCTCTGGCCCGCAGTCTGGCGAAGAAGCCCCAGCTCCTGTTGCTGGACGAGCCGTTAGGCGCGCTGGACAAAAAATTGCGCGAGCGAACCCAGTTTGAACTGGTCAACATTCTGGAGTCGGTGGGCGTCACCTGTGTCATGGTGACGCACGATCAGGAGGAGGCCATGGCCATGGCTTCGCGCATTGCGGTCATGAGCCAGGGCAGGGTGCTGCAGGTCGGCACACCGCAGGAAATCTACGAGCATCCCAACTGCCGCTTTGTGGCCGACTTCATCGGCAATGTCAATTTGATGGAGGGCGAACTCACTGTCGACGAAGTGGATCGCTGCGAAGTGACAACCAAACTCGGCGTTGTGAATGTGGGCCACGGGATCAGCGGCGCGTTGGGAATGGCTGCCGCCATTGCGGTGCGGCCAGAGAAAATCCATATTGCAAAGACACGACCCGAGGTGAGCGTTAATCTGTTTCACGGCCACGTCCGGGAAATTGCCTATTTCGGCAGCTACAACAGCTTTGTGGTGGAAATGCCGGACGGACGGATCATGAAGGTCACCGAAACCAACACCACGCGGCAGGGCAGCCGGGACATCACCTGGAACGATCCGGTTTTCATCTGGTGGGATGATGCCGCGCCCGTGGTCTTGACCCAATAGCTTGAGAAAAAACGGCACGCTGCGGCAATGAAACCCCTTTCCTGGCTCCAGTTGAAACCGGGTCGGCGCTTTGTCATTGGCGTGCCGTATGTCTGGTTGCTGGTGTTTTTTGTTTTGCCCTTTCTGATTCTGCTGCGCATCAGCGTGACGGACATGGGCAACGGCGTTGACCCGTTTGCGCCGCTGATTGATACGGTGTCCGGTTCGTGGCGCGTCATGCTGCGCTACACCAACTACGCGTCCATCTTCATCGACAGCACACCGGGGGCGGTGGGCGGGATTGGCAACACGATTTACATGGAGGCCTACGGGCTATCGATCAAGTACGCCTTGCTGACCACGCTGTCGTGTCTGTTGATTGGCTACCCGTTTGCTTATTTCATGGCGCGAGCCAGGCCCGCTATCCGTCCTGTGCTGCTGATGCTCGTCATGCTGCCGTTCTGGACCTCATTTCTGCTGCGCGTCTACGCATGGAAAGGCATCCTTGCTGACCAGGGCGTACTCAACAACCTGTTGTTATGGCTGGGCATCATCGAAGAACCCATGGTGATGCTTTACACCGACGTGTCCATGCTGGTGGGCATGACGTATGTGTATTGCCCGTTCATGATCTTGCCCCTGTATGCCAATCTGGTGAAGATGGATTTTCGTCTGCTGGAAGCGGCCTACGACCTTGGTGCAAGCTCCTGGAAGGCGTTCTGGCTGGTGACGGTGCCGCTGAGCAAGTCCGGGATTATTGCCGGCTCCATGCTGGTGTTCATTCCTGCTGTAGGCGAATTCGTGATTCCGTCGCTTCTGGGTGGCGCTGAAAACATCATGATTGGCCGGGTGGTGTGGGACGAAATGTTCAGCAGCAACAACTGGCCACGCGCGTCTGCTCTGGCGGTGGTCATGATTCTTCTCATTCTGGTGCCCTTGGCTATGTACTACCGGTCCAGCAGTGACCGCAGCAGCCGGAGCGAGAACTGACATGAACGCCGCTATGCGAAGTCTTTTGCGGTTTTCGGAAAAGCACATCGGACGACTTTGGCTGGGACTGGTGTACCTGTTCTTGTACATACCGCTCTTTTTTCTGATTGTGTTTTCGTTCAACAGTACGCGGCAGGACGGTGTGTTCACTGGATTTTCCTTACGCTGGTATGAAGCGCTGCTCACGGATTCCCGCTTGGTGGAAGGGTTTTTTCTATCACTCAAGGTGGCATTGATCACCGGCACGCTGTCCGTGATACTTGGCAGTTTTGCTGCCTTTGTGCTGGTGCGCTACCTGCGCTTTACCGGACGCACGCTGTTTTACGGGCTTGTGAACGCGCCACTGGTGGTGCCTGAGGTCATCATTGGTCTGGCGCTGCTGCTGCTGATGGTGGCTGTGCAACGCACGCTGGGTTGGCCAGACCGCGGTTTCGTCACCATTGTGGTCGGGCATACGCTTTTGGGCATGGCTTATGCCACGGTGGTTATCCAGTCACGGCTGAGCGAGATGGACCGCTCCATCGAAGAGGCCGCCATGGATCTGGGCTGTCGCCCCATGCAGGTTTTCTTTTTGGTGACCTTGCCAAATATCGCTCCGGCGCTCGTATCGGCTTGGCTGCTGACCTTTACCCTGTCGTTCGACGATGTTGTGATTTCAGAGTTTTTGTCCGGTCCGGGCGTGACCACCTTGCCGCAGGTGATCTTCAGCTATGCGCGCCGTGGGGTGAACCCCTCCATCTATGCGGCAGCGACGATTTTGATAGCGGTGGTCTCGCTGGGCATCATCACTTACAGCATCTGGTTGGTGCGTCAACAAAGGCGGTTTGATCGCGCCGTCAATGCTGCTAGCGGTTCCCGGAGTGGTGCGACCGACCCTGCGGCAGCGTAGCCAGTACCACGCCGGTCAGGGCAATAGCGAAGGCCCCGATTTCCCTGGCGTTCATGCGCTCACCCAAAAAAATGACGCCCACCGCCGCTGCAGCGACCGGCAGAAACACAGTGAACACACCGGCCTGATTCGCAGGAACTGACTTCAGCCCAGTCATCCAGAGCCACACCGTCCACACGCTGGCCGCCAGCGAATAAAACAGCAGCAGCAGCCAGGCCGATGCGGGAACCGGCGCGAAGTCGAAACCCCAAGCCACCCACAGCCCAAATGGTGTCACCAGCGCAAAGCCCCACAGGTTGATGAGTGCGGTGATTCGCTTGGGCCCCAGTGCACCCGTGAGTTTTTTACCGATGACGGCGTAAGCCGCCTCGCACAATACTGCTCCCAGGAGCAGCAAATTGCCCAGCCACTGCGAACCAGTCAAGAATTCGCCACTTTGCACTTGAGTCGTCGGAACAGTTTGTTCGTATTTTGAAACTGAAACCAGGGCAATGCCGACAACAGCGCAGGCCACTGAGGCCCAGACCCGCAGGCTGACGCGCTCGCGCAGGAGCAACCAGCTCATCACCGCGACAGCGGCCGGAATGGACGCCATGATCACGCCTGCGGCCACCGCGCTGGTCATGCTGACGCCAGACAACATGCAGATTGAAAAAAGGAAGTTTCCGAGGAAGGATTCCAGAAACACGAGTTGGCGTGTTTGCCGAGTCATGGGCGCTTCGTCGGCGGGCTTTTTCAGCCAGTGCAGCATGGCGGCGCCGCCAATGCCAAAGCGAAGCCAGGCCAACAAAAAAACGGGAAACACGGCGACCAGCGGTTTGGACAGCGCCACATAGCTGCCAACCAAAGACATGCTGAGCGCGAGGCAGGCGAAGGCCGCGGTCCGGTTCATTAAGATGGGTTCTTTCTGGAAGTTTGATGGGCGTCCGCAGACTGACGGGCCTGTCCCGCGCAACAGCCGAAATCATGCCTCAATTCAATGCTTGAACCGCCGTCTACCCCGCCCGACCGTCTGGTCTTTGTTTACGGCACCTTGCGCCGCGGTGATGTGCGCGACATCAACCAGCTGCATCCCACACCGCGCTTTGTAGGTATGGCTACTGTGGCGGGTGTGCTGTACGACCTTGGCCCGTATCCCGGCATGGTGTTGGGTGGCCAGAGCGGTGTCGTCGGTGAGGTCTATGAGGTGAGTCCGGAACTGGAGCGTGTCCTGGACCAGATTGAAGAGGTTTGGCCGCAGCAGACGGGCGAATATCACAAGCGCGAGGTCACAGTGCTGAGTACGGCGACCCAGGCTGACGAATGGCGTGAGCTGCGGTGTTTCATTTATGAAATTGATCCGGACCGCACAAAAGGGTGCCCGGTGATTGCCGGTGGTGACTGGCTGGCTGGACGTCGCCCGCACCGTTAACAGGCACGGTGCAAGGCCGCCATGCGCCGGCATTCAATCGCTCCCGGCGCTGATTTCATCATCCGGAAAACGAATTTCGCATTACGAAAAAGAAAATGGTGCACTGCAAAATAATTTCTCAATATGAGAGATTGATTCCTGTATTGTGAAAATGCATCCAAAGAGTGTTGATTTTGTTGGAAATAATTTTTATCTTATATAAGACATAAGAGCTTCACAAAGTCTTGTAGAAGACTTAAAGTTGATCCAGCGCAAAACTGCTGCGGCATTGAAATTGCAAAGCAGTTTTGTCCCCTCATTTTTAACCTCCGGAGTGAACTCATGCCACAGACTCTTACAGAACAACTGAGCCGCGAACAGCAAATTGCCGCCCTCGAAAAAGACTGGGCCACCAACCCCCGCTGGAAGGGTATCAAGCGTGGTTATACCGCTGCCGACGTGGTGCGCCTGCGTGGTTCCTTCCCCATTGAGCACACCTTGGCTCGCCGTGGTGCAGAAAAACTCTGGGACTTGGTCAACAACGAGCCTTACGTCAACTGTTTGGGCGCGTTGACGGGCGGCCAGGCCATGCAGCAGGTCAAAGCCGGTGTGAAGGCCATTTACCTGTCGGGCTGGCAAGTCGCTGCTGACAACAACAGCTACTCGTCGATGTACCCCGATCAGTCGCTGTACCCGGTGGACTCCGTGCCGCAAGTGGTCGAACGCATCAACAACACCTTCCGCCGTGCTGACGAAATCCAGCATGCCAAAGGCATCGACGCTGGTGACAAAGGCTACATCGACAACTTTGCGCCCATCGTGGCCGACGCTGAAGCCGGTTTTGGCGGCGTGCTCAATGCGTTCGAGTTGATGAAGGCCATGATCAAGTCCGGCGCGGCTGGCGTGCATTGGGAAGACCAGTTGGCTTCGGTCAAGAAGTGCGGCCACATGGGCGGCAAAGTACTGGTGCCAACGGTTGAAGCCAACCAGAAGCTGATCGCTGCGCGTATGGCTGCCGACGTTTGCGGCGTGCCTACCCTGGTGATTGCCCGCACTGACGCGGAAGCGGCTGACCTCTTGACCAGCGACTACGACGAGAACGACAAACCTTTCCTGACGGGCGAGCGCACCTCAGAAGGTTTCTACAAAACCAAAAAGGGTATTGACCAAGCCATCAGCCGTGCGATTGCCTACGCTCATTACGCCGATTTGGTGTGGTGCGAGACCGGCACGCCTGACCTGGCATTTGCCAAGAAGTTTGCCGACGCCGTGCACAAGGTTCACCCCGGAAAGATGCTGGCGTACAACTGCTCGCCATCGTTCAACTGGAAGAAAAACCTGGACGATGCCACCATCGCCAAGTTCCAGAAAGAGCTGGGCGCCATGGGTTACAAGTACCAGTTCATCACCCTGGCTGGCATTCATTCCATGTGGTACAACATGTTCGATTTGGCGCAGGACTACGTCAAGCGCGGTATGTCGGCCTATGTCGAAAAAGTACAGGAGCCCGAGTTCGCAGCCCGCGAGCGCGGTTACACCTTCGTGTCGCACCAGCAGGAAGTTGGCACCGGTTACTTTGACGAAGTCACCACCACCATCCAGGGCGGCAAGTCCAGCGTGACTGCGTTGACTGGCTCCACCGAGGAAGAGCAGTTCCACTGAACTGCCGCTTGATCTAGAAAAAAAGCGGACCACTTCAGGTGGTTCGTCCGGCCCGGCTAAAGCGCACGCTTTTGCCGGGCTTTTTTATGCAGCGACTTTCGCGTAAAGTAGATGTAATAAAACGCAACAGGAGACTGCCTTGTCAGAAGCCACCACCGGATTCCAGCGTATACCGTGTCCCGACTGCAATGGCACGGGGGAGTTGCGCATCGACAGCGAGAACATCAATGAGCATTTCGAGGTGGAAAAACAGACGGTCATCACCGAATGTCCGAGCTGCCGGGGCTTGGGGTTTCTGCCGCCGGGCTCGCCAGGCGCACCTTGAGGCGAAGCTGCCGTAAAATACTGCCATGCAATCAATCAAACTGGAAACAGGAAGGATAGTTCGGGTTATGACGCCGCGAACTACGACCACGCCCCCGGTTTGGAGTCATCCAGGGCGCTAGCCGCACCCTTTTGTGACATATAGCTACTAAATTTATAGCGATCTTCCAATCCAACCTCCAGCAAAGCGCGGCAATTACCGCGCTTTTTTCATTCTTACGGCCTGCTTATCATGATCAAAATTACACTGCCAGACGCTTCCGTTCGAGAATTTCCCCAGCCGGTCAGCGTGGCCGAAGTGGCCGCGTCGATTGGCGCTGGTCTTGCCAAGGCCGCGCTTGCCGGCAAGGTTGATGGCAAAGTCGTCGACACCAGCCATCTCATCACCGCCGATAGCCCTCTGTCGATCATCACAGCCAAAGACCCGGAAGGGCTGGATGTGATTCGCCACTCGGCTGCTCACTTGTTGGCCTATGCGGTCAAGGAATTGTTTCCTGATGCGCAGGTCACGATAGGCCCAGTCATTGAGCATGGATTTTTCTATGACTTCTCATACAAGCGGCCCTTCACGCCAGAGGATCTCGCGGCAATCGAAAAGAAGATGACAGAGCTGGCAACCAAGGATGAGCCGGTGACACGGCGTGTTTTGCCGCGCGATGACGCTGTGGCGTATTTCAAGGAAATGGGCGAGCACTACAAGGCGGAGATCATTGCCAGCATCCCGGCCAATGAAGATGTCTCGCTGTACCGCGAGGGCAAGTTCGAGGACTTGTGCCGTGGACCGCATGTGCCGAGCACCGGCAAGCTGAAATTCTTCAAGCTCATGAAGCTTGCCGGCGCTTACTGGCGCGGCGACCACAACAATGAAATGTTGCAACGCATTTACGGCACCGCCTGGGCGACCAAGGACGAGTTGCAGCAGTACCTGACCATGCTCGAAGAAGCCGAGAAGCGGGACCACCGCAAGTTAGGCCGTGAGCTCGACTTGTTTCACATTGACGAGCACGCGCCTGGCCTGGTGTTCTGGCACCCCAAGGGCTGGACGGTCTGGCAGGGCGTTGAGCAGTACATGCGCAAGGTTTACCAGGACAACGGTTACCTGGAGGTTAAGGGGCCCCAGGTCATTGACAAAACCCTGTGGGAAAAAACCGGCCACTGGGACAAATACCGCGAGAACATGTTCACCACCGAGTCGGAAAAGCGCGAGTACGCACTCAAGCCGATGAACTGTCCGGGCCACATCCTGATCTTCAAACAGGGCATCAAGAGCTACCGCGATTTGCCGCTGCGTTACGGCGAATTTGGCCAGTGCCACCGCAACGAGCCTTCAGGCGGTCTGCACGGCATCATGCGGGTGCGCGGCTTTACGCAGGATGACGGCCATATTTTTTGCACTGAAGAGCAGATCCTCAAGGAGTGCGAGGACTACACCACGCTGCTGCAGAAGGTTTATACCGACTTTGGATTCAAAAATATCATTTACAAGGTGGCCACCCGGCCCGATGCGCGCATTGGCTCTGACGAAAGCTGGGACAAAGCCGAACACGCGCTGATGGAAAGTCTGAGGGCCTCCGGCTGTGAATTCGAAATTTCACCCGGCGACGGCGCTTTTTACGGCCCGAAGATCGAATACACGCTGAAAGACGCGATTGGCCGGCAGTGGCAATGCGGCACCATGCAGGTCGATTTCTCCATGCCGGAACGGCTGGACGCCGAATATGTGGGCGAAGATGGCGCGCGGCATCGGCCAGTCATGCTGCACCGGGCCATCGTCGGTAGTCTGGAGCGGTTTATCGGCATTCTCATCGAGGAACATGCGGGCGCGTTGCCGACTTGGCTGGCGCCAGTGCAGGTTTCCGTCCTCAATATCACCGATGCGCAGGCCGAATACTGTCGTGAAATAGCTAAAACGCTGCAAAATCAAGGGCTTAGGGTCAACCTGGACCTGCGGAACGAGAAAATTACGTATAAAATACGGGAGCACTCAATGCAGAAGCTGCCTTTCATCCTTGTCGTGGGCGACAAAGAGAAGGAAGCCGGCGCGGTTGCAGTGCGCGCCCGGGGTAACAAAGACCTTGGCGTCATGTCACTCGAAGCCTTTGCCCAAACGATTGCTTCTGACATTACCCAAAAAGCCTGATTTTTGACTGTTTTGTTAATGATTTTGGCGATTCGTCCTTGGAGGACGGGCGCGAGCAGCTATAGCTTTTATAGCAACTGTTAAAAGGATTAGAACCATCGCTACTGAATTTCGTGACCGCCGTCACCGCGAAGAACGCAAGCATCGCTTGAACCGTGAAATCATGGCCCCCGAAGTGCGACTGACCGGGCCCGACAATGAGCCACTGGGCGTTGTCAGCACGATGGAAGCCTTGCGCCTTGCCGGTGAATATGACGTAGATCTGGTTGAGATTTCTCCCACGGCGGTTCCGCCTGTGTGCAGATTGATGGACTACGGCAAATTCAAGTACGCCGAGCAGAAGAAGGCGGCCGACGCGAAATCCAAGCAGAAGGTGATTGAGGTCAAGGAAATCAAGTTCCGGCCCGGCACCGACGATGGTGACTACAACATCAAATTGCGCAACATCAAGCGCTTTTTGGAAGAGGGCGACAAATGCAAGATTACCTTGCGTTTTCGCGGTCGCGAGATCACGCACCAGGAACTGGGTTTGGCCCTGCTGGCGCGTATTCGTGACGAGTTGGCAGATTTGATAGTGGTTGAGCAGTTTCCCAAGCTCGAAGGTCGGCAGATGGTCATGATGATCGCGCCGGGCAAGAAGAAGGTGGCTGCCAAGCCTGCACCGGTCGTGGCAGAAGCCGCACCGGTTGCGCCGACAAGCGCCTGAAGGCGCTTGTTGCAGAGATAAGCGTTTTGCCTGCGGGTTTGGTCACCGGCAGGTAGTTCAGGGGAGTGCTTCACAGCATTTCCCGGGACCAGATGAAATCTGGCTCCCAAAGGCGGCGAGGTAAAACTCGCTGCTGCAAGTGGCAAGTTAAATACTCGCCACTTACAAGTGGCTCGGGGCCATCAAGTCTGCGGAAGGTTCGCAGCGCCTCACGAGCACAAATGAAAAGGAGCATTTAATGCCCAAAATGAAGACCAAGAGCGGCGCTAAAAAGCGTTTCCGCGTTCGTCCGGGTGGTACCGTCAAGCGCGGCCAAGCCTTCAAACGTCACATCCTGACCAAGAAGACCACCAAGAACAAGCGTCACTTGCGCGGTGCCGTTACGGTTCACGAGACCAATATGGTTTCGATGGCCGCCATGTTGCCTGGCCGCGGCATCTGATCAACTGACGAACAAGGAGTAATCACATGCCTCGCGTCAAACGTGGTGTAACGGCTCGCGCCCGCCACAAAAAGGTTCTCGCCCTTGCCAAGGGTTTCCGCGGTCGCCGCGGCAACGTATTCCGCATCGCCAAGGAAGCGGTGATGAAGGCAGGCCAATACGCCTACCGTGATCGCCGCACCAAGAAACGTGTTTTCCGCCAATTGTGGATCGCCCGTATCAACGCCGCCGCGCGTTTGAACGGCCTGACCTACAGCCAGTTCGCCAACGGCATCCGCAAGGCCGGCATCGAGATCGACCGCAAGGTCCTCGCCGATATCGCCGTGCACGATCCGGCGGCGTTTGCAGGCATCGTGGAGCAAGTCAAGGCCAAGCTGGCTGCTTGAGTTCACGGTGGGCGCCGCGCGCGGTGCCCGGTGCAACCAAACCAAGACAGGGCTAGGGCTTGATGCTCTAGCCCTGTTTTTTTATCCCCATGACCCAAGAACTCGATTCGATTGTTGATTCCGCCCGCAGCGCCTTCGCAGCCGCGGCGACGCCGGCCGACCTGGAAAACGCCAAGGCGCAGTTCATCGGCAAGGCCGGCCGCATCACCGAGTTGATGAAGGGCCTCGGCCAGCTATCGGTCAACGAGAAGAAGTCGCGCGGTGCGGCGATCAACCAGGCCAAGCAGGCGATCGAGGCTGCGTTGAACGACCGCCGCGAGGCCCTGGCCGACGCCGAGCTCGACGTACAACTCAAGGCCGAGGCACTGGACGTCTCGCTGCCCGGCCGCGTGCGCGAGCCCGGTGGGCTGCACCCCGTCAGCCTGACGATGGAGCGTATCGAGCTGATCTTCGCGAGCATGGGCTTTGATGTGGCCGACGGCCCGGAAGTCGAGAGCGACTGGCACAGCTTCACGTCGCTGAACAATCCGCCCAACCACCCCGCGCGCTCGATGCAGGACACGTTCTACGTCGACTTGCAGGGCGACGACGGCATCCACTACAACCTGCGCCCGCACACCTCGCCGATGCAGGTGCGCTATGCGCAGGCGCACGTCAAGAAGTACGCGGCGAGCGTGAAGGCTGGCGCCGCGATGCCCGAGATCCGCGTGATCGCCCCCGGTCGCACTTATCGCGTCGACAGCGACGCCACGCATTCGCCCATGTTCCACCAGTGCGAAGGCCTGTGGCTCGGCGAAAACGTGAGCTTCAAGGACCTGAAGGTCGTCTTCACCGACTTCTGCCGCACTTTCTTCGAGAGCGATGACCTCGCGCTGCGCTTCCGACCGAGCTTCTTCCCATTCACCGAACCCAGTGCCGAGATCGACATCCAGTTCCAGAGCGGACCGCTCGCGGGCAAGTGGCTCGAAGTCGCAGGCTCGGGGCAGGTGCACCCGAACGTGGTGCGCAACATGGGGCTGGACCCCGAGCGCTACATCGGCTTTGCCTTCGGCATGGGCCCGGACCGCCTGGCCATGTTGCGCTATGGCGTGAACGACCTTCGCCTGTACTTTGAAGGCGACATCCGTTTCCTGCGCCAGTTCCGCTGAACCGAATACGAGAAGAAGATGCAATTCCCCGAGTCCTGGCTGCGCGAGTTCTGCAACCCGCCGCTTACAGCCGATCAGATTGCGCAGACGCTCACCATGGGCGGGCTGGAGGTTGAAGACCTGAATTCCGTCGCGCCGCCGTTCTCGAAGATCGTGGTCGGCGAGATCAAGGAAACCGTCCAGCATCCCGACGCCGACCGCCTGCGCGTGTGCAAGGTGGATGTGGGGCAGGGCGAGCTTCTCAACATCGTCTGCGGCGCGCCGAATGCGCGCGTGGGCATCAAGGTGCCGTGTGCGCTGGTCGGGGCAGAGCTGCCGCCCGGTGACGACGGCAAGCCTTTCCTGATCAAGACCGGCAAGCTGCGCGGGGTCGAGAGCCAGGGCATGTTGTGTTCGGCTCGCGAATTGAAGCTTTCCGATGACCACGGCGGCCTGCTGGAGCTCGATGCGGCCACGCCGGTGGGCGCGAACGTGCGCGAGGTGCTCAAGCTCGACGACATGGTCTTCACGCTCAAGCTCACACCCAACCTCGCGCATGCATTGTCTGTATATGGCGTAGCGCGAGAGCTTGCCGCGCTGACGGGCGCGACGCTCAAGCATGCGAAATTTGAGGCCGTCGTGCCGAAGCACGACGGCAAGCTGAAGGTCAAGGTCAGTGCCCCCGACCTGTGCGGCCGCTTCTCCGGCCGCGTGATCCGCAACGTGAACACGAAGGCGAAGACGCCGCAGTGGATGGTCGAGCGGCTCGCCGGATGCGGCCAGCGCAGCGTGACGGCGCTGGTGGACATCTCCAACTACGTGATGTTCGAGTTCGGCCGGCCGTCGCACATCTTTGACCTGGACAAGATCCACGGCGGGCTGGACGTGCGCTGGGGCCAGCAAGGTGAGAAGCTCAAGTTGCTCAATGGCAGCACGATCGAGGTCGACGACAAGGTCGGCGTGATCGCCGACGACAGGCAAGTCGAGTCGCTTGCCGGCATCATGGGCGGCGATGCGACGGCTGTTTCGGACGACACGAAGAACGTGTACGTCGAAGCCGCTTTCTGGTGGCCTGAAGCCGTGCAGGGGCGCTCGCGCCGGTACAACTTCTCGACCGACGCGGGTCACCGCTTCGAACGCGGCGTGGACCCGAGCCAGACAGTCGACCACATCGAGCACATCACGCGCCTGGTGATCGACATCTGTGGCGGCGAAGCCGGCCCGATGGACGACCAGGTGACAAAGTTGGCTGATCGCAAGGCGGTGGCGATGCGCGTCGTGCGCGCCGCCAAGGTGATCGGCATGCCGGTGACCGAGGCGCAGTGCCTCGATGCGTTCTCGCGCCTGGGGCTGCCTGCTCAAGCGACGGACGGCGTCATCACCGTCACGCCGCCCCCGTACCGCTTCGACCTCACGCTCGAGGAAGACCTGATCGAGGAAGTCACGCGCATCGTTGGTTACCAGAACCTGCCGACCACGCCGCCGCTGGCCCCCGTCACGGCCAGGCTGCCGCCCGAATCGCGCCGCAGCCGCTTCGCCGTGCGCCGCCTGCTGGCTGCGCTCGGCTACAACGAGACGATCAACTTCAGTTTCGTCGAGGAGCGCTGGGAGAGGGAGCTCGCCGGCAATACCGACCCGATCCGGCTCCTGAACCCGATCGCCAGCCAGATGGGAGTGATGCGCTCATCGCTCATCGGCTCGCTGCTGCAGGTGCTCAGGTTCAACCTGGACCGCAGGGCCGAGCGGGTCCGCGTGTTCGAAGTGGGGCGCGTGTTCATGCGCGATGCTTCAGTCGAGACCACGGACACGACGGTTCGCGGGGTACGCCAGCCGATGCGCGTTGCGGGCCTTGCCTATGGCGACACCGACGGCCTGCAGTGGTCGCGCAAGGGCGCAGGCGCCGACTTCTACGACGCCAGGGGCGATGTCGAGGCGCTGCTCTCACCGCAGAAAGCGCAGTTCAAGCCGGCTGAACATCCCGCCATGCATCCCGGCCGTTGCGCCAGCGTGTGGTTGCGAGGCGAGCCCATTGGCTTCGTTGGCGAGCTGCATCCGCGCTGGCGCCAGCAATGGGAGTTCGCTCACGCACCGATGGTCTTCGAACTGGACCTCGACGCAGTTGCCGCGCGCAAGGTGCCCGAGTTCGAGCCGGTCGCCAAATTCCAGCCCGCCCAGCGCGACATCGCGGTGATCGTCGCCGATAACGTCACTCACGATGCGGTTCTCGCCGCCGTGCATTCCGCCACAACCGGTGGCCTGTTGCGCGACGCGTTCCTGTTCGACGTCTACAAGCCGAAGCAGGCAGCCGGTGGTTTGGTCGCGAACGAAAAAAGCCTGGCGGTGCGCTTGACGCTCGCCAGTCCCGACGCGACACTGACCGACGAGCAGATCGATGCGGCGGTGAAGGCGGTTGTCGATCGCATCTCAAGCCAACTCGGCGGCCGATTGAGGGGATAGGACATGGACCCGCTAGCAACCACCAGCCAGCAAGAGGACATCATGGAGTTCGCCGTCGAGAGCCTGGAGACGCCCGCCCTCACCAAGGCGCAACTGGCGGAGCTGCTGTTTGAACAGATTGGGCTGAACAAGCGCGAGTCGAAAGACATGATCGACGCCTTCTTCGACCTGATCTCGGGCAGCCTGGTCGACGGTCAGGACGTCAAGATTTCAGGCTTTGGCAACTTCCAGATCCGCACCAAGGCACCGCGGCCGGGTCGCAATCCACGCACCGGCGAAGCCATCCCGATCCAGGCTCGGCGCGTAGTGACCTTTCACGCCAGCCACAAGCTCAAGGAACAGATCCAGGGCCTCAAGGACGCCGAGCGCTAAAAGCCGCCCGGCGGGGTTCCAAAAAGCAACGCCCGTCGCATGCCGGGCTTTGCGTGTTCCCGATTCTTAGAGTAACCTAACAGCTTTCTCTCCTACAACATTGATTTCAATGGAGAAAGCCCTCCCGACGATACCGGCGAAGCGCTACTTCACGATCGGCGAAGTCAGCGATTTGTGTGGCGTGAAGCCCCACGTGCTACGGTATTGGGAGCAGGAATTCACGCAGCTGCGTCCCATGAAGCGGCGCGGCAACCGGCGTTACTACCAGCACCATGAGGTGCTGATGATCCGCCGCATCCGCGACTTGCTGTACGACCAGGGCTTCACGATCAGCGGCGCGCGCAATAAATTGCAGGAGATCGTGCAGGTCGAGCGCGACAAGCGCCGTGCTGGCGAAGTGATGCTCGAAGGGGTCGAAGTGATCGAAGTCGAGGACACCAACTTCGACGACTTCGAAGACAGCGCACCGCCCGAAGAGCGGGACCTCTTCTCGCAAAAGATGTTGCTTGTGCGGCGCGAGCTGTTCGAGATCCGCGACCTGCTCAGTTCGGGCCATTAGGGGTCGGATATACTCGTTGGCTTCGGCGTGTAGCGCAGCCTGGTAGCGCACTTGCATGGGGTGCAAGGGGTCGCGAGTTCGAATCCCGCCACGCCGACCATCGATACGAAGCCGGCTGGACCACTCGGTCCAGCCGGCTTTTTCCTTTTGGCATGCTGCCCCTACAATCGGCGCGAACATGGCCACCGTTGTATTTGCAGACCTTGTCGGGAGCACCGGCATCTTCGAACGCCTCGGGGACGAGACCGCAGGGCGTTTCGTCACGCAACTCACCACCGCGCTCTCCAAGACTTTCGAGGAACACAACGGCCGCGTGGTCAAGCTGCTGGGCGACGGCATCTTCACGGTGTTCCAGAACGAGATGGATGCGGTAGCGTCCTGCATCGCCATCCAGATCCGGTTGAAGGAAAAGCCCGTCTATCCCGGCGGGGAGGGCAAGCCGGTCCAGATGCAGATGGGTGTCGAATCGGGTGAAGTGGTCGAGATCGAAGGCGATTGCTACGGCGACGCCGTCAACAGCGCCGCGCGCCTTGCGGACCTCGCCGGAGCCGACCAGATCCTGACCACTGTTCGCGTGCGCGACCTGCTCCCCGCGATGCACCAGGCCCAGACGCGGAGCCTGGGACCGATCTACCTGCGTGGCAAGGCCGAGGCCACGGAGATCTTCCGTGTCGACTGGCACGTCGAAGAACGCGACACAGAAGCGACGGTGATGGGCGTGTCCATGTTCAAGGCAACGGGCAAAGACAGCCTGCTCGAACTGTCCGTGGGCGGCCAGACCTTGCGGCTGGAGCCGCGCGGCGAAAAGCTCACCCTCGGGCGTTCGGCCACCGCCTCGCTCACGCTCAACGACGGCCGGGTTTCGCGTGTGCATGCCACTGTCGAGTGGCGTGGCGGCCATTTCATCCTGGGCGATGCATCAAGCTTCGGCACCTGGGTCTACATGGGCAACCAGACCGAGCCGGTGGTGCTTCGCCGCACCGAGTGCTACCTTGTCGGCCAGGGCCAGATTTCGCTGGGTTGCGAGCGCGAGGCCGAGGACGCGCCCGTCGTCGTGTTCTCAGTGAGAGCCTGACCCCGAGGCAAACAGCCATGGTGTTCGAACTCCACATTGCGGGCCCAGGCCTGGATGTGGTGCGCCGAATCGCCGGCGGCGACGTGGAACTGGTGCTGGGACGCGATCCCGAGTGCGACGTCTGCCTGCCCGACCCCGAGCGCACTGTTTCGCGCCGTCATTTGTCTTTGTGGTTGGAGCAGGGTGAGTTGCGGTTCCACGTTTTGTCGGTCGTCAATGGCATCGAGATGCCTTTCGGCGAAGCGCCGCCAGGCGCGCGCGGCATCCTGCCAGGCGGGCAGGGGCTGAAAGTTGGTGACTACACCGTCCAGGCCACGCTGATCGAACAGCAGGCCCCGGTGCCGAAGGATCCGGTCGATCCCTGGGCCGTGCTCGAGGCCGATTCATCCCGTACCGGCACGGCAGTGCCCGCTTCGCCTGCGGCGCGGGGTGCGCCGCCCGTCCCACAGGAAGACGACCCGTTCGGCGAGTGGGGTTTCGAAACCACCTTCGGCCCCGGCGTCAATAGCGGCGGCGGCCTTGAGGCGGGATCGCTCGAGGCAGGAGACGCGCGTTCCTTCTTCCGCGGACTGGGCATGGACGGTGGCGCAATGACGCAGGGCGAGCTCGAGGCAATCGGGCGCATGGTCAGGCTTCTGGTCCTGGGCGTGCTGGACCTGCACAGGGGAGTTGCCGGCGTCAAGGAAGACCTGCACGCCGAGGATCGCACGATGCTCGCGCCGCGGGAGACCAATCCTCTCAAGAGCAACTGGTCGGCCGAGACCAAGTTGCGTTACCTGTTTGGTGGCCGCCTTGCCGCTGCGGGATTGCCGCCGCCGGAGCGGGCGATGCGCGAGTTGCTGGTCGACCTGGTGACCCACAACGCAGCCTCGGCGGCCGCCGCAAGGCAGGCGGTAGAAGGCATCCTGAAGGAATTCGCGCCAGCCGAACTCAAGGCCCGCCTGCTGGGTGACGGGCCGAAGTTGTTCGAAGGCACCCGCACCTGGGATGCCTACTGCAAGTACTTCGAGGAGCAGGGAATCGACATGCAGGCCTGGAGCCAGCGCCTGATGGAAAAATACTTCGCCGATGCCTACATGCGCGAGAGCGTCCGTATCGGGCGCGAGACACGGCCCAGGTAGCGCAGGGCACCCAGGCCCTGCATAGCTGAGCCTGAGGCTAGAATCGGTTTCCTCGGTTTACAGGGCGCGAAGTGAGTCTGAAGAAGCTTGGCCGCTACGACGTCGTCCGTGTCCTCGGCAAGGGCGCGATGGGAATCGTGTACGAAGGCCGCGACCCCAACCTCGAGCGACGAGTCGCCATCAAGACCGTCAAGGTCGAGAACCTCTCCGAGGAAGCCGCCGCCGAATACGAACACCGCTTCCGCACCGAGGCCCGTTCTGCGGCACGCTTGCAGCATCCCAATATCGTCAGCGTTTACGAC
>JBKJIV010000107.1:0-4855 GCA_046598365.1 Polaromonas sp.
GCGCAACCTGAACATTCTTGGCCAGCGGTTCAAACAGATGGTCGAGCGGTACAAGGTGGCGTAATCAACAGCGCCATGAGTACCAAAGAAGACGAATTCCTGCAGCAACTCCAGGCCGCTTTCAAGGTCGAAGCGGCGGAGCATTTGCAGGCGATCACGGACTGCTTGCTGGCGCTGGAAAAATCGCCGTCAGCCGAGTCGCAACGCCCGGTTCTGGAGACGGTGTTTCGCGCCGCGCACAGCTTGAAGGGCGCAGCACGGGCGGTGGATTTCACCGCAATCGAATCGCTGTGCCACGCCATGGAGGACACATTCTCGCGCTGGAAGCGGGGGGTAAGCTCGCCATCGTCCGACGCGCTTGAGACGCTGCATCACACAGTTGACGCCGTCGCCTTGGCGCTGGCGGGGCCCACCGCTTCCCCAACACAACCTGCCTTGTCGCTGCCGCGCCAGCCTTTGCCCCCGCTTGCCAACACGTCCACCCCGGCAGCCGGCGAGGCCCCACCCATGGGGCAACCGGTCCATGCCCACTACCCTGCGGCGCTGCCGTCAGAGATCGCAGCCGTGGCCCCGGTTGTGTCTGCCGCAAGCGAGAAAATACCATCCCAGGAAACCGTGCGCGTGGCGGTATCCAAACTGGAGGCCCGGCTGCTGCAAGCCGAGGAAATGCTCACTGCAAAATTGGTCTCTGACCAGCATGTGACCGATTTGCACGAGCTGTCCAACCGCTTTGATGCCTGGCGTGATGCCTGGGCAGAGGTCGAACCACTGGCGCGCCAACTACGTCAGCAGGCCGAACAGCCGGCCACCCAGGCGCTGAGCCAGCCCCCTGCGGGCATGGCCCGCATGCTGGACTTTTTTGATTGGAGCATGGACTACGTCAAGGCCGTGGAACGCCAGGCCGTGGCGCTGGAGCGCACGGCGCAGCACGACCGTTATGCCCTTGGCAAACTGGTGGACGACCTGCTGGAGGATTCGAAGAAACTGCTGCTGCTGCCCTTTGCCAGCCTCTCGGCATCGCTGCCTAAACTCCTGCGCGATCTGTGCCGCGACGAAGGCAAGGAAGCCGACCTCACCGTCAACGGGGAGGATGTGGAGATCGACAAGCGCATTCTGGAGGAGATCAAGGACCCGCTCATACATTTGCTGCGCAACTGCGTCGATCACGGCATCGAAACCACTGAAGCGCGCGTGCGCCTAGGCAAACCTGCGCGGGCCACGATCACGCTGTCCGTATCGCAGGTTGGCGACAGCAAGGTGGAAATCCTGCTTTGCGACGATGGTGCGGGTATTGACACTGACAAGGTCCGGGCTTCGGCCGTCAAGCACGGCCTGCTTTCGGCAGAGGACGCGAAGCAACTGGACGATGCCACGGCGCAGGCGCTGATTTTTCAAGCCGAAGTGTCCACCAGCGCGATGATCACCCGGCTGTCTGGCCGAGGGCTGGGCATGGCTATCGTGCGCGAGAAGGCTGAAAAACTGGGGGGCAGCGTCACGGTTGAAAGTCAGCCCGGTAAGGGAACCACTTTCCGAATGGTTCTGCCGGCTTTGCTTGCGACGTTTCGGGGAATTCTGATCGAGGCAGAGAAGCGGCTGTTTGTTGTTCCCACCTTCCATGTCGAGCGTGTGGCTCGCGTCAAGGCCGACGATGTTCGCACTGTGGAAGGCCGCGAAACCATCGTCCTGGACGGGCGTGTGGTCTCCCTGGTGGGGCTGGCCGAGGTGCTGGATCTGCCACCCGCACAGCGCGACGACGAACTGGCCGCCAGCATGCTGGTCGTTATTCTCGGCACTGCCGATCAGCGCATCGCGTTTGCGGTCGATGCTGTGCTGGACGAACAGGAGGTACTGGTCAAACGCCTGGGTAAACCGCTGGTCCGCGTGCGCAATATCGCGGGCGCCACGGTGCTCGGCTCCGGCCAGGTGGCGCCCATTCTCAATGTGACTGACCTGCTAAAGTCTGCCCGGAAGGCGGGCGGCGTGGTGCGGCGTACCGCGACTGGAGCAAAGCCGGTGGAGACCGGAACGGTTCTTGTCGCCGAGGACTCCATCACCTCGCGGATGTTGATCAGGAGCATTCTGGAGTCCGCCGGGTACAAGGTCAAAACCGCGGCGGATGGCATGGAAGCCCTCACCCTGTTGCGCGCCGAAAAATTCGATCTGCTGGTGTCTGACGTGGAGATGCCGCGGCTCAATGGCTTTGACCTGACGCAGCGGATTCGCGCAGATAAAAAGCTTGCAGACTTGCCCGTGGTGTTGGTAACCGCGCTGGAAACGCGAGAAGACCGCGAGCGCGGCGTGGACGTGGGCGCACATGCCTATTTGGTCAAGAGCAGCTTTGACCAGAGCAACCTGATCGAGGTGGTGAGGCGACTGATTTAATGATCTCAGACGTGAAGTTTTTATGATCAACGGCAAAATCAATGTTCTGGTAGCACAAGACTCCGCGTCCATGCGCCTGCGCCTGGTGCAGCTGCTCGAGTCGGATCCGCAGATCTGCGTGATCGGCGCCGTCAGCAACGGGCAAGATGCGGTTGATTTTGTCCAGAGGAACAAGCCCGATGTGGTGCTTATGGACATCCAGGCACCCTACCTCAAGGGGTTTGAAGCGACCCGGCGCATCATGGAAACGAAACCGCTGCCTATCATTGTTTGCTGCGCCGCCTCAGAGAGTCAGGACCTTGTTTTTGCATTCGAGGCAATGGAGGCGGGTGCTATTGCCTGCGTCAAAAAACCCTGCGATCACCAGTCCAGCGATTTTGAAGCGACCAGCGCGCACTTGCTGCAAACAGTGAAACTGATGTCCGAGGTCAAGGTCGTTCGACGATCGAACCGTTTGCACCGCACCCCCTTGCCGCAAACGTATCCCGCTGAATCACCGTTACACCCTGAGGCGCAAATCAGTTACATCGGTATTGGCGCGTCCACCGGTGGACCGCCGGTGCTGCAGACTATTCTTTCAGCCTTGCCGAAGGACTTTGCGGTGCCCTTGCTGGTGGTGCAGCATATTGCCCAGGGATTTTTGTCTGGCATGGTCGATTGGTTAAACAACACGACCGGCTTGCAGACGCACATCGCCACCGGCGGGACTCGCCCGCTGCCGGGCCATGTGTACCTCGCACCCGACGATTTCCATATGGGCATCAGCAGGAATGGCAGCATTACCCTGACCCGCCAAGGTCCGGAAAATCAACTTCGGCCCGCAGTTTCTTTTTTGTTCCGCTCGCTGGCAGAAGTCTGCGGCCCGAACGCGCTGGGCGTCTTGCTGACCGGCATGGGCGAAGACGGCGCCGAGGAGCTGAAAGCCATGAAAGACAAGGGAGCCATCACCATCGCCCAGGATCGTGAAAGCTCGGTGGTGCATGGCATGCCCGGCGCAGCCATTGCGCTGGGCGGTGCCTCCCATGTGCTGCCGGCGGACAAGATTGCCGCGGCGCTGGTCATGCTGGTTAACGGCCGCAATGGCCTGGCACGAAAGTCAGATTCCGGAGGACGGGCTTAGGCCCAAGCGGTGCAAGTCGCAGCTTAGGGCTGGCACTTTTACTCCAAATGCAATTCCTGGATCTTGCGCGTGATGGTGTTGCGGCCTATGCCCAGTTTTTGTGCGGCTTCGATACGACGCCCCCGGGTGTTGAGCAGAGCGGTCTGGATCAACCTGGATTCGAACCGACGGGTCAGCACATCCCAGACGTCACTGCGACCACTTGCCAGCAGTGCCTGGGCCTCAGCCTCCAAGCCGGTTTCCCACGCACTGCCGGCTGGCAAGGACGCGACGGGTGCTACATCGGGAAGCGGAATGGGGTTGTCGGGTTTGGAATGATCAACCGGTGCAGTGCCGAGAACCTCTGAGACCAAAGGCTGCGGACGGACAGTCAAGCCGCCTTCGACAATGACCTTGCCCTGGTCGGACGCAGCTCCCAGCACCTCGGGAGGCAGATCCTTGGGCTCGATGACCTGGGCTGGAGCCATCACGGTCAACCAGTGACAGATATTTTCAAGCTGCCGCACATTGCCGGGAAAACTGAAGGTGCTGAGCTGCTGCAAAGCCGCATCAGAGATTCGCTTGGGCTCCACGCCTAATTGCTTGGCGCTTTGCTGAAGGAAGTGGCGCGTTAGCTGGAACACATCTTCACGTCGTTCGCGCAGGGCCGGCAGGCGCAGGCGGATGACATTGAGGCGGTGAAACAGGTCTTCGCGAAAGCCCCCTTCCTTGACGCGCTGCTCCAGATCCTGGTGTGTCGCGGCTATCACGCGCACATTGGTCTTGACCGCGTTGTGGCCACCGACACGGTAGAAGTTGCCGTCGGAGAGCACACGCAGCAGCCGCGTCTGCAGGTCAAATGGCATGTCACCGATTTCGTCGAGGAACAGCGTGCCGCCATCGGCCTGCTCAAAGCGGCCGCGGCGCATGGTCTGCGCGCCGGTGAAAGCACCCCGCTCGTGGCCGAAAAGTTCGGACTCCAGCAGGTCTTTGGGAATGGCTGCGGTGTTGATGGCCACAAACGGCCCGTTGGCGCGCGGCGAGTGTTTGTGCAGCGCGCGCGCCACCAGCTCTTTGCCGGAGCCGGACTCGCCGGTGATCATCACCGTCACCATGCTCTGGCTCAGGCGGCCAATCGCGCGGAAAACGTCCTGCATGGCGGGTGCCTGACCCAGCATTTCGGGGGTGGCGGCCATGCGTTCTTCGGCCACTTCTTCGCGCTGGCTTTCTTCAACGGCGCGGCGGATCAGTTCGACCGCCTTGGGCAGATCAAACGGTTTGGGCAGGTATTCGAAAGCACCTCCCTGGAAGGCCGAGACAGCGCTGTCCAGGTCAGAAAACGCCGTCATGATGATCACGGGCAGGCCCGGGTGT
>JBKJIV010000176.1:0-2868 GCA_046598365.1 Polaromonas sp.
ACCGCATAGGCCCGCGCCTCGCAGGTTTGCTGATCCATGCCGTGGTGCGCGTTGGCCGATAGCGCACTGCCCTGCCCGGTTTCAAAATACATGACGTTGTTGCCGACAGTGCCGCGAGCTAGCGACAACGCAGCTTGCCTGGCCTCACCGAGCAGCTGTAGATCGATTCCAAAACTGCGGTTGGCCACTTCTGTGCCGGCAATCGACTGGAACACCAGATCCACCGGAGCGCCGCGCTGGATGGCCTTAAGCGTGTTGGTTACGTGGGTGAGCACGCAAGATTGCGTGGGTATGGCGTAACGCTGAATGATCTCGTCCATCAAGGACAGCAGTTGCATCACTTGTGAAAGATTGTCGGTAGCCGGGTTGATGCCCAGCACCGCGTCACCGCTGCCGTACAACAAGCCATCGAGCATACTGGCCGCAATGCCGGCTGCATCGTCCGTGGGGTGGTTGGGCTGCAAACGCGTGGACAGGCGCCCCGGCAGGCCGATGGTGCTGCGAAACGCCGTAACCACGTTGCATTTTTTCGCACCCAAGATCAAATCCTGGTTACGCATGATTTTGCTGACGGCCGCTGCCATCTCCGGTGTGATGCCAGGCGCGGCAGCAGCCAGCGCGGCGCTATCTACCGCGTCGCTGAGCAGCCAGTTGCGAAAGTCGCCCACAGTCAAGTGACTGATGGGCGCAAACGCGGCCGCATCATGACTGTCAATGATCAGCCGCGTGACTTCGTCGTCTTCATACGGTACCAGCACATCGTTGAGAAAGCGGGTCAACGGAACTTCGGCCAACGCCATCTGGGCAACCACCCGCTCTTCGTCACTGGCGGCGGCAACACCGGCCAGCACATCGCCAGACCGCAGCGGTGTGGCTTTGGCCATCAGGTCTTTCAGGTCACGAAACTGATAAGTCGTGGCCCCGACGGTGTGACTGAATAAATGGGCGGGCATGGCGGGGATTCCTCATGGTGCCGCAACTCCGCGCGGCACTGCTCTTGAATCAAGGGAACAGCTTGCTATTACAACTATAGCAGTCAACTAATCCCATGAGTGTCTCCGGAAAACCCCCGCTCGCTGGCAAACCAGGCCAACACAGGCAGTGTCCCGGGCAAAACGGGCTTGACCGTGACCGGCAGCCCTTGCCACGCACAAAGCTGGCCCTCTCGCATGTGCAACTCTCCGGTCCAATCAAACACCTTGCAGAAATTAAGCCGCACCAGCGCATGGGGATAGTCCACCATCTCGACCTTCCACGGATGAACGGCGGCAATGGTGATGCCAATTTCCTCGTGCAGTTCGCGCCGGAGCGCCTGCTCCACGGTTTCCCCCGGCTCCAGCTTGCCGCCGGGAAATTCCCAGTAGTGCTCATATACCTTGCCGGGTGGACGGGAAGTCAAGAGGAAGTCGCCATCAGGCCGAATCAGCACACCAACAGCGACGTCAACCACCTTGCGGTCTGCGCCGCCCTCGCGCGGGCGCTCGCCGTCGGCGACCAGCACGCTCATGTTGAATGATCGGGGGCCTGGTCGCCTTGGTCGGGCGACGCCGCAGCAATTACTCCTGGCCGCTCATAGGCCCCTATGACAGGCGCCGTCAGCGGACGGCTGGCGCTGTCACGGCCAGCGTAGTCCCGGGCAAATTGGTAGGCCACGCGGCCGCTGCGTGAGCCGCGCTCCAGCGCCCAGACCAGCGAGGCCGGCCTCGCCGCAGCAATCGCGTCCGGGCCCACGCCAAACGATGACAACCACTGCGCAACGATGGTGAGGTATTCGTCCTGGGTGAAGGGATAAAAACTGACCCACAGGCCAAACCGTTCAGACAGGGAAATCTTTTCTTCCACCACCTCGCCCGGATGCACCTCCCCGTCTTCGCCGTGGGAGTAGGTGAGGTTCTCTGTCATGTACTCGGGCAACAGATGGCGCCGGTTGCTGGTCGCGTAGATCAGCACATTGGGCGTAGCCGCCGCAATGGAACCATCGAGAATGGACTTGAGTGCCTTGTAGCCCGGTTCGCCTTCCTCAAAACTAAGGTCGTCGCAAAAAACGATGAATTTTTCTTGGAGACCGGAAACCACATCCACAATGTCCGGCAGGTCAACCAAGTCGGCCTTGTCGACCTCAATCAGCCGCAGCCCGCGCGCCGCATATTCATTGAGGCAGGCCTTGATCAGTGAGGATTTGCCCGTGCCGCGCGCGCCAGTCAAGAGCACATTGTTGGCAGGCTTGCCCATCACAAACTGCTCGGTGTTGCGCTTGATTTTTTCCTTCTGGTCTTCGATTTCCTTGAGGTCACCCAAGCTGATGCTGCCAATGTGCCGCACCGGCTCCAGCGAGCCGTGGCCGGAGCTGCGCTTGCGGTAGCGGTAGGCGATCGAGGAAGTCCAGTCAGGCGCGGACAACGGCTGCGGCAGCACGGATTCAATGCGCGCCATCAGTGATTCGACCCGCGTGATCAGGCGTTCAAATTGCTCGTTCATGCCCGGCGCCCTGTCATCTCTAGTTAACTGCGGTAATCCGCGTTGATCTTGACGTAGTCGTAAGACAGATCGCAGGTCCAGACCGTGTCTGCTGCATCGCCGCGGCCCAGCAGCACGCGCACCGTGATTTCGCTTTGCTTCATGACGCGCTGGCCATCGGCCTCAACATAATCTCCG
Organism: Polaromonas sp.; assembly: GCA_046598365.1. GTDB lineage: Bacteria > Pseudomonadota > Gammaproteobacteria > Burkholderiales > Burkholderiaceae_C > Polaromonas. The sequence goes on from JBKJIV010000176.1 coordinate 2,656, forward strand.
TGCCGGCCGCCGTTTTTGGCTACCAATACATCATCCAGATAAAGGTCAATTTTTGTCTGGTCCAGATCCGTGATGCCTGCGTAACCCACCGCGGCGAGAATGCGCCCGAGGTTGGGGTCACTCGCAAAAAAAGCGGTCTTGACCAAGGGCGAGTGTGCAATGGCATAAGCCACTTGTCGGCACTCTTCACCCGTCTTGCCGCCTTCGACGCTG
>JBKJIV010000019.1:0-25080 GCA_046598365.1 Polaromonas sp.
ACTTGAAACGCTCCCAGCTCTGCTTGATCAGCGAATCGACCAAGCCATCGCCCGAGAAAATCGACTTCGAGTTGAGGTCGTCCGATCGCCATTCATAGCCGCCCGGCTCGGCAGCGAAACCTGTGATCGCGCCATCCTGGAACAGCAGCAGTCCGTAGCCTTCAGGAACCACGATCTTCGAACCATTGGTGATGATGTTCGAGGAACCCTTGGTGTTCGATCCGCGTCCGGCATTGGTTCCGCGCGGCACGGCAGCAAAAAGCGCCGCCGTAGCCGGCAAACCGTCGGGAACCGTGTAAAAGTCTTTCCACTGGTCGGCGAGCGAACCGCCGATTGAACCCACCGCTGCCTGAACAAGACCCATGACATATCTCCGTTATTCCTGGCCGGGCACCGTGACCGCCATACCAGAAGCACTATACATTCCCCAACTCTGGTATTGAATCGATTACAACACCACACTCATGAAGCAAATCGCAAAGCAAAACGCAACTTTCAAAGCGTGAGACCCTGCTTGGTTCGGGTGCGGCGCATCGCCCTGATACCCGGGCAAGACTTTCCATATCGTCTCAATGGCCGCCTCTGCGTCCACGATGAAAACGGTGACGTCCACAACGTCATCAAACGTGCAATCCGCCGCCGTCAACACCGCGTTCAGGTTGTCAAACTTCACATTACCCACGCGGGCCTGCAGGCTCAAGCACCGGTCTGGCGCAACTCGTGTACAGGCGAGCGCCCGAACTCCCGTTGATAGGCGCGTGAGAATGCTTCGGCGCTGCCAAAGCCCACACGCCTGGCGACCGACTTGACACTGGCGCCGCTGAGATTCAACTCGCGCCGTCCCAGCTGCAAGCGCCACCGGGTGAGATAGGACATGGGCGTCGTTCCCACCACTTCCCCGAAGATCGCCATGAAGCGGCTGCGTGACATGCCTGCGGTTTCGGCAAGTTCTTCCACGTGCCAGGCGTGCGCAGGTGCGTCGTGCATGGCCACCAGCACCGGGTGCAGTTGCGGGTGGGCCAGCCCGGCCAGCAAACATGGCTGGGCACTGCCGCGTTCGATGGCCGACCGGAGCAGGAAGAGCACCAGCACTTCGCCCAGGCGCTGAAGCGCGTGCCGGTGACCACAGCGCCCATCCGCCAGCTCGTCCAGGAAAGCGCGCGCCATTTCCCGCAGCCGGGGCTCGCCATCGCCGATGGACAGTGACAGCGTGTCGGGAAGCGCATTGAGCAGCGGGTTGCCGGCGCCGCCGAAGGCGACCGCCACTGCCATTGAAAAAGCTTTTGGCTTGGTGTTGCCCCTGACGACCAGCAGTGCCTCGCCCGCCGCGTCGGTGGCGTTGGGCAACAGGTAAAGCATCGAGCCGCCAGGCTCAGCACCGCCAGCAGCGGGCGACACCCTGACCTCTAGGGGGAAAGCATCAAAAAATGCGGACAAGCGATCCATGGTGTTTTTCCGGACTTTCAATCATGAAATACGGACTTTACATGATTCAAGAGTGTCGATACTGGCTTTCTTGTTTCACAACCATCCGGAGAATTCCATGCTCGTACCGCGTCAAACCGTTCCTGAACTGTCCCTTGCCACCCTGTCCCACGGCGCTTTCAACCTGGCCCAGGAACAGCCGCAGTGCATGACCCTGGTGGTTTTTTACCGCGGTCTGCATTGCCCGATTTGCGCCATGTATCTGAAGGAACTTGAACGACTGACGCCCGCGTTTGCCGAACGCGGCGTGAGCACCATCGCGATCAGCTCGGACACCGAGGGCCGCGCGCAGGAGATGGCGCAAAAGGTGGGGGCGTCGCAGTTGCGCATCGCTTACGGGCTGCCGCTGGAAACCGCGCGCCAGTGGGGCTTGTACATCTCCACCTCGCGCGGAAAAACATCGATCGGCATCGAGGAGCCAGACCTGTTTTCGGAGCCGGGCATTTTTCTGGTGCGCCCCGACAACACCCTGTACTACCTGTCTGTGCAGTCGATGCCGTTTGTGCGGCCGTCGTTTGCAGACATGGTGCAGGCGCTGGACTTCGTCATCAAGAACGACTACCCCGCTCGGGGCGAGTACGTCGGGGCTGTGTAGCGCAATCCAGATGAAGACATGACTATTGCCGCTTTCGGCAGCACCACTTCATTGGCCGTCTGCGCGTGCTTGCCAATGTGTTGACAGGCCGCCCGAACTTTCCGGGCAGCCCAAGTCGCGCTGTGGCCGTGGTCGGCCGCTGAAAAGCAGCTGGCGATCAGTGTGTATGTGGCGATGCCGGCGGCTGAGGGACGGCGAAGACTGGGAACGGCTTGGGATGCCATAGCGCAAATTTTTGCGTTTTCCAGATATTCATTTCAAGGGGAAACCCGTTTTGTCACCATGGCCTACGGTGTCACACTTGGGTTTACGCGAGTGAATATCTCTTCTTTCAACGTCTGACAACAGGATACATAACAGTGAACCCTTCAATTCAACAATGTTGCGGCTCTAACAAGGGCTTATTGGCTGGCGCTGTGGTCCTGTTGCTGATGGGGGGTTGTGCCAGTACGATCCCCGCGCCACCACCCGCACCCACATCGTGCGCGGGTCTCAATGGTTTTGTCATGCCGCAGAAAACGATCGGGCTGCCCACCACGGGCGCGATGGTGACCAGCGCGGTTGTCGTGCCCGCGGCCGGCGCTGGCGTGGCCGCGGTAGCTGAATACTGCCGGGTACTGGGAGACATCAATCCGGTCGACGCAGCCGCCCCAAAAATCAAGTTCCAGGTGAACCTGCCGTCCAACTGGAATGGCAAGGCAGTGATGTTTGGCGGTGGTGGCTACAACGGCGTGCTGGCCACTGGCCTTGGCAACGTGCCTGCGGGGCCCACTGACAAACCTGCGCCGTTGGCGCGCGGCTACGCTACTTTTGGCAGCGACTCGGGTCACCAGGCCAATGCCAACGGCAGCCGTGATGGCACCTTTGGGGCCAACGATGAAGCCCTGAAAAACTTTTCTTCCGACGCGATTAAAAAGACGCGCGATGCCGCCATCAACATCATTCAGGCGCGTTATGCCGCCAAGGTGCAAAAGACTTATTTTGCGGGTGGCTCGACTGGCGGCCGCGAGGCGCTTTTTGCGGTGCAAAACTGGCCACAGGACTTTGATGGCGCAATTGTGTTGTACCCAGCCTGGAACGCAGCCGCACTCGATTTGCAATTTGGCCGCATCACGCGCGAGCTGGCCAAGCCTGGCGCTTACCCGAGCCGGGCCAAGCGCAAGCTGATGTACGACGCAGCACTGGCCGCCTGCGATGGCCTGGATGGCGCAATGGATGGCTTGATCAGCAATGTCAGCGCTTGCAATGCAAGCTTTAACCCGATGACAGCCACGCTGGGCAACCAGCCCTTGCGTTGCGCGGGCGGCGTTGACGCGGGTGATACCTGCCTGTCAGATGCGCAGATCGCTGGCTACAACGTGACCAACACGCCGCTTGTCTTGAACTACGCGCTGGCCAGTGGCGAGACGACGTATCCGGGCTTTAACACCTGGGGCACAGACTTTGGCAACCCAAGCGCCAGCCCGCTGCAACCGACGGTGCTCACGCTGTCGCTGGGCACTGAGCAACCCGCCAACCCAATGCCCGCGGTCAAGCCTGCAACCACCACAAGCAGTGCCACCAGCCCACCGTATGGCAGTACGTTTTGGGACCAATGGGTGAAATACTTCGTGACGCGTGACGCGGGCTTTAATTCATTGAGCCTGGACCCACAAAACCCCGGCCCCTGGCAAGCCCGTATTGTGCAGTTGACGGCTATGCAAGACACCAACAAAACGGATTTGTCAGCCTTTGCCAACAAGGGCGGCAAGATCCTCATGGCCCATGGCTCTCACGACGCGCTGGTCAGCACGCGGGCCACGCAGCAATATTGGCAACGCATTCGCACATCCATGAGCCCGGCCAAGGTAGACAGCTTTGCCCGCTACTATGAAATCCCTGGTTATGGTCACGCCGTAAGTAGCGTGTTTAACGCGGCATGGGACTCACTGACCACACTTGAAAACTGGGTCGAAAAGGGCATCGCACCGCCCCTGCAAACAGTTGCTGATACAGCAGGCGTGCCCGGCAGAACCCGGCCACTGTGCGACTACCCTGCCTATCCCAAGTACAGAGGATCTGGGGACTTGAACATGGCTTCCAGCTACAGCTGCGCTGCGCCCTAAAACCAGTTCCCCCTAGGAGAAATCAAGGGTCGGCGCTGATCTGGTCAAGCGCTGCAATAGAGGTGCCCGGACTATTATTGCCAGTGCCGATTTGACAGGGTGCGCCGGTTTCCACTGACACGGTTACACCAAGCTCACACCCTCGCCAAGTCGAACTCGCAGCATGCTTTTACGCTTTCACGGAATTTTGGAACACCTGTCAAATTAGCAGCCCAAATTGATGACGCGCCGGCGCCAGCAACCGCTTTCTGCCAACTGCCAAGTGTCGTGGGACCTGGCTTGGCACCTCGCTCCATCACGACACGCGCACTTTGCTACAAAATCAGCAGCGCGCGAAAATCATTCACGTTGGTGTGCGTCGGCCCAGTCACCACCAGATCGCCGAGCGGCTCGAAGTAGCCATACGCGTCGTTGCGGTCCAGAAAAGTATTGACCTTCATGCCAGCGGCCAGCGCGCGTTGCAGCGTGTCGGGCGCGACATAAGCGCCGGCGTTGTCTTCCACGCCGTCGATGCCGTCGGTGTCGGCCGCCAATGCGTACACGCCGGGCTGGCCTTGCAGCGCCAGTGCAAGGCCCAGGCAAAATTCGCCCGCCCGCCCGCCACGGCCTTTGGCGTCGCCGGGCTGCCGGGGCCGGACTGTGACCGTGGTTTCGCCGCCGCTCAGAATGACGCAGGGTTTGCTGAAAGGCTCACCGCGCAGCGCCACGGCGCGCGCCAACGCTGCATGTACCTTGCCAACCTCGCGTGACTCGCCCTCCATCTCGTCGCTGAGGATGTAAGCAGCCAGACCTGCTGCACGTGCAGCAGTCGCCGCTGCTTCAAGTGATTGTTGCGGCGTGGCAATCATGTGTACCTCGTGGCCTTCAAAGGCCTGATCGCCCGGCTTGGGCGTTTCCAGCGCCCCGCTTTGAAGATCTGCCAGAACCACTGCGGGCACTTCGATGCCGTAGCGCTTCAAGATAGCCAATGCGTCGGCGCAGCTGCTCGCGTCGGGCACGGTCGGCCCGCTGGCGATCACTGACGGGTCGTCGCCCGGGACATCGCTGATGGTCAGCGTCACCACGCGCGCCGGTGCGCAGGCGGCGGCCAGCCGTCCACCCTTGATGCGCGAGAGGTGCTTGCGCACGCAATTCATCTCGCCGATGTTGGCGCCGCTGTTGAGCAGGGCTTTGTTGATGCGCTGTTTGTCTTCCAGGCTCAAGCCGTCGGCCGGCAAAGTCAGCAGGGCCGAGCCGCCGCCGGAGATCAGGCACAGCACCAGATCGTCTTTTGTAAGGCCCTGCACCATGGCCAAAATTCGTTGCGCAGCTTCAAGCCCTGCAGCGTCGGGCACCGGGTGAGACGCCTCCACAATCTCAATGCGGCTGGGCAGGCCTGCAGGTCGCGGTGGAATGTGGTGATAGCGGGTAACAACCAAACCCTCAAGCGGTGCGTCGGCGGGCCAGAGCGCCTCCACCGCTTGTGCCATCGACCCGCCCGCCTTGCCGGCACCGATAACGATGGTGCGGCCTTTGGGCGGCTTGGGCAGACAGGCGGCTGTGTTGTGTAGCGGCAGGGCGCGCTGAACGGCGGCCTGGTAAAGGTGCTCAAGAAAAGCGCGGGGATCGGTGGCGGGATGGGGTGCGGTCATGAAAGTGTCTCCACCCCGGATTGTGCCGTGGTAACCGGGTGGTAACCGCGTGGTGACCGTCCAGACCCGTCCCGGCCGCCCTCGAACTACATCTAGCTGGCCAGGCGGGTCATTTCCTGGAAGAGATCGGCCTTGCCTTCAAAACCGATGCCCGGCAACTCAGGCAAAGTCACAAAGCTGTTCTCTACTTTCACACCATCGGGAAAGCCGCCATAGGGCTGAAACAGATCTGGATAGCTTTCGTTGCCGCCCAACCCAAGGCCGGCGGCAATGGCCAACGACATCTGGTGGCCACCGTGCGGAATGCAGCGCGCTGGCGACCAGCCGTTTTCCTTGAGCATGTCCAGCGTGCGCAGGTATTCCACCAGGCCGTAGCTGAGCGCGCAGTCAAACTGCAGCCAGTCGCGGTCGGGCCGCATGCCACCATAGCGGATCAGGTTGCGCGCATCCTGCATTGAAAACAGGTTTTCACCCGTCGCCATAGGCTGGTCGTAATGTTGCGCCAGCTCCGCCTGCAGGGCATAGTCCAGCGGGTCGCCGGCTTCTTCGTACCAGAACAGCTCGTACTGCGACATCGCCTTGGCGTAATCTATCGCGGTCTTCAAGTCGAAGCGTCCGTTGGCGTCCACCGCCAGCCGCTGACCCGGTGCCAGCAGCTTGAGCACGGCCTCAATGCGTTTGCAGTCCTCAGCCAGCGGGGCACCGCCGATTTTTTTCTTGACCACCGAGTAGCCGCGGTCCAGGTAGCTCTGCATCTCGCGCTGCAGGCCTTCAATTCCCTGCCCCGGCCAGTAGTAGCCGCCAGCGGCGTAGACAAAAACCTTGCGCTGGGGCGTACCGTTGCCGTAACGCTCGGCCAGCAGTTGATACAAAGGCACGCCTTCGATCTTTGCCACCGCATCCCAGACAGCCATGTCGATGGTGCCAACGGCCACCGAGCGTTCACCGTGGCCGCCTGGCTTTTCATTGGTCATCATGGCCGCCCAGACCTTGTGCGGATCGAGGTTGTCTCGGGCGTCGTCCCGCAGGCTTTCGGGCGCGGCCTCCAGAATGCGCGGCGCAAAACGTTCGCGGATCAGGCCACCCTGGCCGTAGCGGCCGTTGGAGTTGAAGCCGTAACCGATGACGGGTTTACCGTTACGAACCACGTCGGTGACCACAGCCACCAGGCTCAGGTTCATCTTCGAAAAATCGATGTAGGCGTTACGGATGCTGGACTGAATGGGCCGCGTGGATTCGCGGATGTCGATAATCTTCACAAGATCTCTCAATCAAAAAGGTCAAAGGCTAAAAAAATGGGGCGGCGACGCGCAAAATGAATTTTGCGCATCACCGCCCCTCTCCAGTTGACTGGCTCGCGCTATTTTTTACCCAGCCCCAAGCGCTGCGCACCTTCGGTGTACAGCCGCGTTTTTTCTTTCATGAACGCGTCCATCTGGTCCACTCCCACGTTGACCAGCTCGAAACCGCTTTTGGCAGCAAGCTCTTTCATTTCGGGGTCGTTGTTCAGGGCAGCCCACATATCCGACATTTTCTTGCGGGCCTCGGGGGATGTGCTGCGGGGCACACCGATGCCGCGGTAGGCACCGTCCACCCAGTCCACACCGAGCTCCTTGAACGTTGGCACGTCCGGCATGAGTGGATGGCGCTTGTCCATGGCCACCGCCAGCGGGCGGATGCGGGTTTTGTTGTTGATGGCAAACGCGGTGTAGGTCATGGCACCATCCACCTGCGCGCCCATGACCGAGGTGGCCATGTCGCCCGTGCCCTTGAACGGCACATAAATGGTCTTCACGCCGAAGGCCGCGTTGAAGCGCTCATGCGCCGCATGGTTGGCCGAGTTCTGGCCCGAGCCACCCAAACTCAGTTTGCCGGGGTCGGCCTTGGCGGCCTTGATGAAATCCGCAAAATTCTTGATGGGGCTCTGCTCGGGCACCACCAGAATGTCAGGCGTGTAGTGGAACCAGAACACCGGCGTGATGTCTTGCGTCTTGTATTGCACCTGGCCTTCGATAGGCTGGAACACGATGTGCGGCAGGTTCACACCCACGATGTTGAGGCCGTCGCCTGGAAGAGTGTTCATCTGCGACCACATCAGCGCGCCGCCGGCACCGGCCTTGTACTGAATGACGGTTTCGATGGCCGGGCATTTTTTCTTGAGCACCACTTGCTGGTGGCGCGCCGACAGGTCCGACTCGCCGCCGGGCGGGAAGGCTTGCCAGTACAGCACGTTTTTGTCGGGGCAGGCTTGGGCCAGCGCTTGGGTTGCAAATGGCGCCAGCAAGGTGAGGCTCAAGGCAGAAAGCAGTTTTTTCATGGGTTTGTCTCCGTTCGTTTGTCGTTGCGTACTATCAAAACTTCAATGACTCAGGCCGCAAGGCGTGTCGCCTCTCGTGACGCCTCTTGTACGTGCGCGATGTGATCACACACAGCAGCGGTGACCTGTGCGGTGGTGGCGTTGCCGCCGAGATCGCGCGTATGCAGGGCCGGGTTGGCAGTGACAGCCTCGATGGCCTGCATCAGCTGCTGCGCCGCCACCTGTTCACCCAGGTGCTCAAGCAGCATGACGCAGCTCCAGAAAGTACCCACTGGATTGGCCAGGCCTTTGCCCATGATGTCGAATGCCGAGCCGTGGATGGGCTCGAACATGCTGGGGTAACGGCGCTCAGGATCGATGTTGCCGGTTGGCGCGATGCCCAGGCTGCCGGCCAACGCGGCGGCAAGGTCGCTCAAGATGTCGGCATGCAGGTTGGTGGCGACGATGGTGTCCAGCGAGGCGGGCCGGTTCACCATGCGGGCCGTGCAAGCGTCGACCAGTTCTTTGTCCCAGGTGACATCCGGGAACTCTTTGCTGATCTGGAGCGCGATTTCATCCCACATCACCATGGCATGGCGCTGTGCGTTGGACTTGGTGACAACCGTCAGCAGCTTGCGCGGGCGCGACTGCGCAAGCTTGAAGGCGTAACGCATGATGCGCTCGACGCCGGCACGCGTCATCATGCAGACGTCGGTCGCGACCTCGATCGGGTGACCCTGGTGGGCTCGACCGCCAACGCCGGAATATTCGCCTTCCGAGTTCTCTCGCACGATCACCCAGTCCAGATCTTGCGTGCGACAGCGTTTGAGCGGCGCGTCAATACCCGGAAGAATGCGTGTGGGCCGCACGTTGGCGTACTGATCGAAGCCCTGGCAAATTTTCAGGCGCAGACCCCAGAGCGTGATGTGGTCCGGAATGTGCGGGTCGCCGGCCGAGCCGAAGAGAATGGCGTCCATGCCGCGCAAGGCATCGAGGCCGTCGTCGGGCATCATCACGCCGTGCGCCCGGAACCAGTCGCCACCCCAGCCAAATGATGTGAATTCGAAGTTGAAATTTCTCTGGGCAGCGGCCAGTGTTTCGAGCACCTGTTGCCCGGCTGGCACTACTTCCTTGCCGATACCGTCGCCCGGGATACAGGCAATCTTGTAGGTCTTCATGCGTTTTTCCGTCAATGTGATGACTCGGACTTTACGCATTGCGTTGTTGACTTTCAGCGCTTAAAGTTATCTTATTGTTAACTTTGAGTTAAGGATGCCTGCAATGTCCACGCCCACCTCAGCCCCCTCCGAAATGGCCTTTTTCAGCCTGCTGGCACGCTGCGCCAGTTTTTCGGCAACGGCAAGGGAGCTGGACGTCACCACGCCGGCCGTCAGCAAACGCCTGGCGAAGATGGAAGGCCGCCTCGGCGTGCAGTTGCTGAACCGCACGACGCGGCGCATCAGCCTGACGCCCGAGGGTGAGATCTATTTGGCCCATGCCAGACGCATCCTGGCCGAGATCGACGACATGGAGCAACTCGTGTCCAGCGCAGTGGCCGCACCCAAGGGTCTGCTGCGCGTCAATGCCACGCTGGGTTTCGGCCGCACCCACATCGCGCCGCTGATCTCGGGCTTTGCCAAGCTGCACCCAGAGGTGCAGATACAGCTGCATCTCACAGTGAACCCGCCGCCGGCCGACGACGACGCATTTGATGTGTGCGTGCGCTTCGGCGAGCCCCCGGACGCGCGTGTGATCGCCCGCAAACTAGCGCCTAACAGGCGCCTGCTCTGCGCTTCACCAGCCTACCTCGCCAAACGCGGCACGCCCAAATTGCCGCACGACCTGGCGCAACACAACTGCATCGGCATACGGCAAGGCGACGAGGCGTACGGCATCTGGCGCCTGAGTTCGGGCAAACGGGTGGAAACGGTGAAGGTACGCGGCAACCTGAGCACCAATGACGGCGAGATCGCGGTCAACTGGGCACTGGCGGGCCACGGCATCCTGATGCGGGCAGAGTGGGACATTGCCCGTTACCTGCGCAGCGGGCGACTGCGCCAGGTGCTTGAAAATTACCAAACGCCGGCGGCGGACATCCACGCGGTCTGGCCGCAGCGGCACCAGGTATCAGCCCGTGTCAGAGCATTTGCGGATTACCTGGCCAGCCATCTGGGGAAGTCTGAGGTCTAACGGCGGGATTGACAAGTCGGGAGCTCTTGCGAACCATTGGTTGGGCAAAAGGTGTGGGCGAGTGCGATGTTGAATGCTTTGATAGAGCAACCCCAAAAACGACGGATCATCTTATGTGTCGACAACCCTATAGCGTGCAACAATAAACTGTCGCCAACGACAAAGGCGAACCGCCAGCCGTCCCTTTTTCTGCTTTCAACAAGGTCACACATGCTTCAAAGAATGTTGCCGGGAATACTGGTGTTCTGTTTCTTGCTTCCCCTCGGCTCGGCAACAGGATACGCCCAACAAAGCCAGCCCGAAGGCCAGCCGGGAGACGAGGGACCGGCCGCAGCCTTGACCTATCGCAGGGTTGTCGTGACCAGTCTGGCGAGCAGCGGCGTGTTTACATCCAAGCCCGCTGTAATCAACGGGCATCTGCTCCAGGCCGTCACCTCCAACCCCGGCGAAAAGGCGCCCGCAGCCGTCCTGGTCCCAGCCTGCGAAGGATTAATGGCGCCCGATGGCCAACGGATCAAGGTCAAATACCGGCGAATGGGAAAACTACTCCACGACATGGGTGTGACCGTGCTGATGATTGACGGGTTTACTCCCCGTGGATTTGACGAAGTTTGCAAGGTCGCCCATATCGACCCGCTCACCCGCTTGAAAGATTCGCTCGGTGGCCTCGCCTACCTTCGAAGCCTGCCTGAAGTGGACGGCAGCCGGATAGCCATGGTCACTTGGGGCGCAACCGCCGGCTTGCAGGGCATGAACAAGGCTAATGCCCTCTCTGAAAAAGCGGAGGCCCGATTTGCCGGGGCCGTGATGTTCTATCCTGAGTGCACGCAAGTGGAGAACCGCTTTGCTCCTTACGCACCAGTCCAGATGTTTGTGGGCGAGAAAGACGCGTGGAATCCAGCAGCCCCATGCCAAGCCTTGGCGCAACGTCGGGAAGCCGGTAGTGCTCCCTTCCTCATCAAGCTCTATCCCGACACTTATCACAGCTTCGACGGACCGCTACCTCCGCGTATCAATAGCGATAACCGCAAAATAGGCCCTGTCATGGTTGGCAACAACCCCGACTCGGCAGCGGACGCATACAAGGTCACAACGGAATTTTTATCCGCTTTGTTCAGGAAACCCTGAGCCCGCAACTTTGCATCACCGCCGGCAGACATCCACGCGATCTGGCCGCAGCGGCACCAGGTGTCAGCCCGTGTCAGAGCATTTGCGGATTACCTGAGCAGCCACTTTGAGAAGACCTCGACACGTTCCGCGGCTCTGGTAGCTGACTGGTAAGCAAGCCTGCGCTCGTATTTACTGCCGAATACGACCCGCTGCGGTCACGATGGTCAGCTCGACAAAACGAGAGCCTGATCGCATGCCGGGTTTGAAGCCAACCCGGTAGCCGCCGAGATCGAGTTCGGTGGTGTCCAGCGCTTGGGAAAAACCTTCGCGCGATATCTTTGGGCCCATGCGCCGCGCGGCATCGACGATCACCGAACCAGCGATGTAGCCTTCCATCATCGCGTAGCTCACCGGTACTTCGAGATTGGGTGTTTTGGCTGCCAGGTCGCTGAACTCCTTGGTCAGTCGCCCTGTGATCTTGTACGGATTGGGCGTGACCTGGGTTATCGACAGCCCTTTAAGCTGGTCTTCACCCAGCCGCTGCGATATCTGCTCAATGTCCGCTCCGGAGTGGGCGAACAACTGTGCCGTACCACCGTCCAGCCGGTACTTTTCGATAAAGGCCCCGGCTGCAGCACCGGTGGCAACCACAATGATGGCTTGCGGCGCGGCGCTGATGAAGGTGTCCACCACGGAATTGGGCACCTTGTTGGTACCCTGCGCGTAAGTGGCCTTGGCCGTGAGTTTGGCGCCACGGGCTTTCATCACATCCTCGAGGGCGGTCAGCAGCGCCGCTCCACCAGCGCCGTCCGGGTAAAACAGGCCGAGGCGGGTCACGCCCACTGTGACCAGGTGCTCCGTGATTTTGGTGATCTCGTCACGAAGGTTGGCGCGTACGCTGTACACCATCGGCGCTTCTGCGAGGATCTCACTGACGCGGTAACCCACCAGTGCGATTTTTTCGGTCTCCAGCAGCTTTGACGTCACCAGCTCATTGACAATCCGATCGCCAAAATAGCCCGCCAGCACCAGCGGTCGGCTTTCGCTGAGCAAGGCCTTGGTCGCCGTCATGTTGTCCGCTGGCCGACCGCCGTCGTCCTTGCGCACCAGACTGAAGGTGTGGCCGTTGACGCCGCCCGCTTTATTGGCGTTGTTCAAGGCCAGCTGGATACCGGTTGAGTAGGCCCGGGCCTGAGTTCCTTCCAGTCCGGACAAAGGCGCGACCTGCCCTACAACGATCTGGGCCGCGTCAGCGGCGACTGAGGTCGCAAGTGCACCGGCCATGGCCAGAGGCCGTATCACGGTTGATAAGAATTTCATGTTGTTGTCCCCTTTTTATGGACGAGCATTAAGGCCACTCGCTTCAGCAAATTGGAGCATGTCAGCGCAGCAAAGTCGATAAGAGATACTACGCACAGGCGTCGCAGATTCAGGGTATTCCCGGAGGTTTAGGGGACCCAGGCACCCGATTCGAACCACTGTTTGATCATCAACCGTTCGGCATCCAGCATGCCGGTGGAATTATTCATGGGCATGGCTTTGCTGATGACCACCTGCTGGTAAACCAATTGCGCATGTTGCTTGAGCAGCCCGGGTGAATCGAGCCGGACATTTTTCATCTGCAACTGGGCGCCGTGGCACATATAGCAACGCTCGGCCAAGACTTTTTGCACCTTCAAATAGCCCTGCTCGGCAGGCAGCACTGCTGTTGAAGGCGGCACGACGGCATGAACTGCCGCCGGCGGAACGGGCTTCATCCAAACAATACAGACCAGGATCAGCGCGACGCCCGCCAAGGCGTAAAGGCCCGGGTGCCGGTTGCGTCCCAGCTTGTAGCCATGGCGCATCACAAAAAACTGCCGGATCAGCGCACCGGCCAGCATCATGACAATCAGCACAACCCAGTTGTACGGATGGCTGTAAGTGAAGCTGTAATGGTTGCTAAGCATGGCAAACAGCACCGGCAAGGTGAAATAGGTGTTGTGCACGCTGCGTTGCTTGCCGCGCTGGCCATGCACCGGATCAACCGGCTCGCCGGCTCTGATGCTGGCCACTACTTTGCGCTGCCCAGGAATGATCCAGAAAAAAACGTTGGCACTCATGGCAGTGGCAATCATGGCACCCACCAGTAAAAAAGCCGCACGCCCCGCGAACCAATAACACGCCAGCCACGACGCCACACACACCAGCGCAAACACCAGCACGCCGATGATGATGTCTGCGTTTTTGCGTTTGCCAAAAATCCGGCAAATACCGTCGTACAGCAACCAGAACACCACCAGAAATGACAGCGCCGCTGCGACGGCCGCACTGGGGGACCAATCCATCAGGGACTTGTCGATCAAGTAGGTGCCGGCATTCCACAAATAGGAAACGGTAAAAAGCGCAATACCCGACAGCCAGGTGCTGTAACTCTCCCAGTAGAACCAGTGCAGATGTTTCGGCAGCTCGGGCGGCTTGACCGCAAATTTGACGGGGTGGTAAAACCCGCCGCCATGCACCGCCCAGAGTTCACCGCTGACACCCTGTTTCTTGAGGTCTTCGTCAACCGGCGGCGTCAGGCTGGAGTCGAGAAAAACAAAGTAAAACGAGGAGCCGATCCAGGCGATGGCGGTGATGACATGGACCCAGCGCAGCAGCAGGTTGGCCCAGTCGAGAAGGTAGCTTTCCATGTCTCAACTTTCAAACCTGCTCACCACTGCGGGCGCTGTAAGCAGACAAATGGCCACGAACAACAAGTGCTCCGCTGCGACCGGTGTGTAAAAGTGTATGCGATCTCTACCGATTGCCCTGCCTACCTTGCATAAGCAACTGCGACGCAACGGACACTGCAATCACCTCGGGCTCTTTGCCCTCCAGTTCTGGCAGGCCAATCGGACAGGTCACCTGGGCCAGCTCCTCGTCGCTATAACCACGTGAGCGCAGTCGATGCCGGAACGTCGCCCACTTGGTTTTGCTGCCAATTAAACCAATAAAGCGCAGGTCTGCCCGCTCGCGCTGGCGCTGGAGGCATTGGGCCACGATGTCCAGGTCTTCGGCATGACTGAAGCTCATGATCAACACCTGGGAGTTGGGGGCCAAACCGCGCACCGCTCCTTGCACCGGATCGGAATGCTCACACAGCACATGGTCAGGCACCGCGTCAGGGAAAATTCCATCCCGGCTGTCAAACCAGCTCAGTGCAAACGGTAAGCGCGCGAGTACCTGGACCAGTGCATGCCCCACATGGCCGCCGCCAAAAAGAGCAACGGGTTGTAAAGTTTTTTCAAGTTCGAGCAAAAGTCGCTGGGCGTCGTCCGGCCCGACCTTGTCGAAACGCAAAACAACCGCGCCTCCACAACACTGCCCCAGAGACGGCCCCAGCACAACGCGAAGCAGCGGATCCCCGCTGCTTCCCTGCAGGCGCGATTGCGCAAGTGAAATGGCTTCGTATTCGAGGTGGCCCCCGCCAATGGTTCCCACCACCGAATCTGCGAACACCGCCATCCAGGTTCCTGCGTCGCGCGGCACCGAGCCCTCGGTAGAATCCACCCGCACCAGCACAGCGGGGCTGCGGGCCAGTCGATCCAAAAAATTACGTTTGTGTTGGCTCACAGTACAAACCCTTTAGTTCATGCAGTTTCTTTTTGCCAAGCTGACCTCTATTTCGGCAAAATGGGAACAGGGACAGTTTGCCGACCACCACCGTTAGCCTGCACGATAGCAGCAAGCCATTTGGCGCCCACTACAAGGAATGTATGTCTGACTCATCACCGCGCCGCATATGGCTGATGGCCATGCTTTCAGCGGCTGCAGGCGCGCTCGTTTCTGCTTGCAAGACCGCGCCTGAGCAGGCTGCGGCCGCCGCTGCTGCAGGCAGCTACCCGGAGCCAAGCTCGCCCGTTGTCGGTCCTATCGCAGGCCCTCAAGGCTCCGCCCGGAGCTCACCGGCACTCACGCCGCGCGCATACCGCCAGAGTGGTGCCAGTCATCTTTACGGTCTTCACGCAGACCGGATTTACAAAGGCAGAATGCCGCCCTTGCTGTACGCAGTGGGCGTGCTGAATGTGGAGATCAACCAGGTCGGCGTCGTCACGCGCCTGGACTGGATGCGTGCACCCAAACACGCACCCGAGGTGATTGCCGAGATTGAACGCATGATCCAGAAAGCCTCTCCGTTTCCCGCGCCCACGCGGATCGGAAAAGTGGTCTACACCGACACCTGGTTGTGGCACAAAAGCGGGAAATTCCAGCTTGATACCCTCACCGAAGGACAGGATTAATTAGGCCCCCACTTTCGCTACGCTGCGCGTAGCTCTCTGCCCCCCGAGGGGGCGCATTTTTCCTTGGGGCGGCCCGGCGGAAAAACATGGCCCCCACTTTCGCTCGCTGCGCCCTGGTCGTGGCCTCACTCGATCTTGAGGTTCTGCGTTTTAACAACGTTGCGCCAGGCGCGGTAGTCGGCTTCGATGAAGTGACCGAGCAACGCGGGCGACCCAGGTGCGGCCTCCACGGCATCGGTCTTGAACCGGGCAACGACGTCGGGCATGGCCACGATCTTGTTGATGGCTGCATTCAGGGCATTAACGATGGCGGGGGGCGTGCCGGTGGGTGCCATCAGCGCGAAGTAGTTCACCACATCAATGCCGGGCAAGCCGGCCTCTGTCATGCTGGGAACATCGGGCAGGGCGCTGGAGCGCTTGGCGCTTGTCACGGCCAGTGGTTTGATGCTGCCGTTCTTGATAAAGGGCAGCAAGGCCGGGATGGTGCCCGTGACGAGCTGGATCTGCCCACCAATCATGTCCATCGTCGCGGGCGCCACGCCGCGGTAGGGGATGTGGGTGATGAAGGTACCGGTGCGGGCCTTCAACAGCTCCAGCACCAGGTGGTTAACGCCGCCCGCTCCCGCTGAGCCGTAATTGAGTGCGCCGGGCTTTTGCTTTGCCAGCGCGACCAGCTCTTTCATGTTGTTGGCCGACAGCTTGGTGTTGGCGGCCCAGACCAGCGGGCCAGTGGCAATCATGCCGACTGGCGTGAACTGGCGCAGGGGGTCATAGTTGGCGCTGGGCAGGGAGGCGGCCACGGTGGTGAAAGGCGAAGCCACCAGCAGCAGGGTATAGCCGTCTGCCGGCGATTGCGCGACAAACTGGGTACCGATAGCACCCGAAGCACCAGCGCGGTTGTCCACCACAAAATTGGCATTCATGGATTCGCCGAGTTTTTGCGCAATCAGCCGCGCCATGGCGTCTGTGCCAGCGCCAGGCGCAAAGGGAACGACGATCTTCACTGCGCGGTCGGGATAAGCCCCAGACAAGGGGGCCGCACTTGACGGAGCCTGCGCCCACGCAGCGGAAACCACCAGACTTGCGGCAGTGCCTGCGGACAACAGCAGGGCTTTGCGGCGGCTCAGAGTGCTTTTCGGATTGACGTTCATGTGGATCAACGGTGGTAAAAAATTAGATTGTGCCCTTAAGGGATGACACCCGGATGACATTTCACGGATAGCAGAAACCCCGACCGTCTGCGTGGGTCAGCTGCCCCGGTAGGTGGAATAACTCCAGGGGCTGACCAGCAGGGGCACATGGTAATGCTGGTCTATGTCCGCCACACCGAAATCCAGGCTCACCTTGTTCAAAAAATTCGGTTCAGGCAAGCTCACGCCGCACGACCTGAAATAGGCCGCCACATCAAACACCAGCCGATAGGTGCCGCGCTGCAAAGTGTCGCTGTCGTACAGCAGACCGTCGGGGTTGCGGCCATCGCTGTTCAGCACGAATGACTTCACCAGCGTGATCTGCTCACTAGCGGCGGTATTGGTGGTGTACAGCTCAACAGCCATGCCCGACGCGGGTGTGCCGTGCATCGTGTCCAGAACGTGTGTGCTCAGGCCCATGGGGGGATCCCTCCTGGAAATTTGTGGACTAAAGGTGTATACAATTTTGCGCTTCTCCACTATCATTTACCGATGGAATCGTCCACCACCAACGACATTGTGGAAGCTCTGACCAGAGCCATTGTGGAGCATCGGCTGCAGCCTGGCACCAAACTGGCGGAACAAAAGCTGGCGGACCACTTCGGCGTCTCCCGAACGCTGGTGCGCCAAGCCTTGTTCCAGCTTTCCCAAAACCAGCTGATCCGGCTGGAGCCCGCACGCGGCGCTTTCGTGGCCACGCCGTCGGTCGCCGAGGCTCGCCAGGTGTTTGCTGTCCGCCGGATGCTGGAAGCGGAAATGACACGCGCCTTTGTTCGCAATGTCACGCCCGCCAAAATCAAGGGGCTGAAAGACCATGTAGCCCAGGAAAAACTGGCTTTTCAGCAGCAGGACGTGTCTGTGCGCAACGAGCTGCTGGGTGATTTCCATGTCCGCATGGCCGAACTGATGGGCAACGACGTACTGGCTCACATGCTGGGCGACCTGATTTCGCGCTGCGCTCTGATCACGCTGATGTACCAGAACGCCGGCGCAGCCGAACACTCACACGACGAACACGCGGCGATTGTCAAGGCCCTGGCCGCCAAAGACGAGGAGGCAGCCGTTCGTCTGATGACGGAGCATCTTCAACATGTCGAAGAAAGCCTCACCTTCGATCGCAAGATGCCGATTAACGACATTTCCATGGCCCTGTCATGAATACGCCCTACCCTAGAGATTTGGTCGGTTATGGCCCTACGCCGCCGCATGCGCAGTGGCCGGGCCAAGCCCGTATTGCCGTGCAGTTTGTACTGAACTACGAAGAAGGCGGTGAAAACTCGGTCCTGCATGGTGACGCCGGTTCCGAGCAGTTTCTCTCTGAAATGGCGAATCCGCCCAGCTACCCTGCGCGGCACCTGACCATGGAGGGCATTTACGAATACGGCTCACGCGCCGGGGTCTGGCGCATTCTGCGCGAGTTTGAAAAGCGCCAATTGCCACTGACCGTGTTCGGCGTCAGCATGGCCTTGCAACGCCACCCGGAATTGACCGCCGCCTTTGTCGCGCTGGAGCACGAAATCGCCTGCCACGGCTGGCGCTGGATCAACTATCAGGACATCGACGAAGCAACCGAGCGCGCCCATATGCAACAAGCGGTGCAAGCCATCACGCAGATGACAGGTCAGCGGCCCCTGGGCTGGTACACCGGCCGCGACAGCCCCAACACACGCCGCCTTGTAGCGGATGAGGGCGGTTTTGCGTACGACAGCGACTATTACGGCGACGATTTACCAATGTGGATGAAGGTCACAAAAACCGACGGCACCGTGGTTCCGCGCCTGATCGTGCCCTACACGCTGGACACAAATGACATGCGGTTTGCGCTGCCTCAGGGGTTTGCGCAGGCTGACGACTTTTTTGTCTATCTGCGGGACAGCTTTGACGCGCTGTATGCCGAGGGTGACCCAAATGGCCTGAACGCGCCCAAAATGCTCAGCATAGGCATGCACTGCCGTCTGCTCGGACGGCCCGGGCGCATCGTGGCGCTGCAGCGTTTTCTGGACCACGTGCAGCGCCATGACAAGGTATGGATCTGCCGCCGCATTGACATCGCCCGGCACTGGCAGCACATACACCCCTACAAAGATAAACCATGACACCGACTCTCGAACAAATCAACGCCGCACCAGCCCCGCAAGCGCTCGCATGGCTGGACGGCTTGTACGAGCATTCCCCCTGGATTACCGAGGCAGCGCTTGCGCACCGGCCTTTTCAGTCGCTGGCACAGCTCAAACACGTGATGGCCCGCATCGTGGGCGAAGCCGGACTCGACGCCCAGCTGGCCTTGATCCGTGCCCACCCCGAACTGGCAGGCAAAGCCATGGTCAGCAACTCCTTGACGGCCGAGTCAACCCATGAACAAACCAAAGCCGGCCTGACCCACTGCACCCCCGAAGAGTTTGAAAAAATACAGCGGCTCAATGCCGACTACAACGCGAAATTCGGCTTTCCCTTCATCCTGGCTGTGCGGGGACCAAGGGGCAGCGGTCTGGGCAAGCGGGAGATCATTGCAAGCTTTGAACGGCGGCTGTCCAACCCACCTGACTTTGAGTTGGGCGAATGCCTGCGCAACATCCACCGCATCGCCGAGCTGCGCCTCAATGACAAATTGGAAGTGACTCCTGATCTGGGCAACCAGGTCTGGGACTGGCAGGAAAAACTCAGTGCGTTCAGCGACCCCGGTTACGCCGAAAAAGGCGAGCTCACCGTTACCTACCTGACCGACGCGCATCGCAGCGTCGCTGCGCAGATTGCACAAACCATGCGTGACGCAGGATTTGACGACGTGGCGATTGACGCTGTTGGCAACGTGGTGGGCCGTTACAAGGCGTCCGCGCCAGGGGCCAAAACACTGATGACGGGCTCGCATTACGACACCGTGCGTAACGGCGGCAAGTACGACGGCCGGCTCGGGATTTTTGTGCCCGTCGCCTGTGTGGGCGAACTCAAACGCCAGGGCCTGCGCCTGCCTTTTGATTTTGAAGTGATCGCTTTTGCGGAAGAAGAAGGCCAGCGTTACAAAGCCACTTTTCTCGGCTCGGGTGCGCTGATTGGTCAGTTCAATCCGGCCTGGCTGGACCAAAAAGACGCCGATGGCGTGGGCATGCGCGAAGCCATGCAACACGCTGGACTGCCCGCCACACTGGAAGCGATAGCCGCACTGCAACGCCAGCCGGCGGACTATCTTGGTTTTGTTGAAGTACATATCGAGCAAGGTCCGGTGCTCAATGAACTGGACATTCCGCTGGGCATCGTGACCTCCATCAACGGCGGTGTGCGTTACCTCTGCGAGGTCACCGGCATGGCCAGCCATGCCGGCACCACACCCATGAACAGGCGGCGCGATGCTGCGGTGGCCGTCGCAGAACTGGCACTTTTTATAGAGCATCGCGCGGCCCGCGATGGCGACTCGGTGGGCACCATCGGCATGCTGCAGGTGCCCAGTGGTTCGATCAATGTGGTGCCCGGCCGCTGCCAGTTCAGCCTGGACTTGCGCGCTCCAACCGATTCGCAACGCGATGCATTGGTAGGCGACGTGCTGGCTGAACTCAAAGCAATTTGCGGGCGTCGCGGTCTGGGCTATTCGGTAGAAGAAGCGATGCGCGCCGCCGCCGCACCCAGCGCGACCGACTGGCAGCAGCGCTGGGAACGAGCGGTGGCAAGCCTCGGCGTACCTACTTACCGTATGCCCAGTGGTGCCGGCCATGACGCGATGAAGCTGCACGAGGTGATGCCGCAAGCGATGCTGTTTGTGCGGGGGCAAAACTCGGGCATCAGCCATAACCCCCTTGAAAGCACGACCAGCGACGACATCGACCTGGCGGTGCGAGCCTTTCAACATCTTCTCAACGGCCTTGCCGCATGACCGACGACAACAAGCTTGACGCCTGGGTGGACGCTCACTTCGACGAAGAGGTGCGCTTTCTGCAAGAGTTGATTCGCGTCCCAACGCCCACGCCCCCGGGAGACAACGCGCCGCACGCCGAACGCACGGCGGAGCTGCTCAAGGATTTTGGTTTTGACGCCGAAAAACACCCCGTGCCTGCGGCCGAAGTGAAAGCCTACGGGCTGGAGTCCCTGATCAACCTGATCGTGCGCCGCCACTATGGCGAAGGTCAAACAATTGCCCTCAATGCCCACGGTGACGTGGTGCCACCCGGCGAAGGCTGGACGCATGATCCATATGGTGCCGCCATCCTGGACGGACATATCTACGGCCGCGCCTCGGCTGTCAGCAAGTCGGACTTTGCGAGCTTTACTTTTGCGGTGCGGGCGCTCGAAGCACTGGGTATTCCCCTGCACGGCAACGTGGAGCTGCATTTCACTTATGACGAAGAGTTCGGCGGCGAAATGGGCCCGGGCTGGCTGCTGCGCAACAAACTCACGCGGCCCGACCTGCTGATTGCGGCCGGCTTTAGCTATGAAGTTGTCACCGCCCACAACGGCTGCCTGCAGATGGAAGTCACGGTGCACGGCAAGATGGCGCATGCGGCCATTCCCGACAGCGGCGTCGATGCACTGCAGGGAGCGGTGCATATCCTGAACGCGCTGTATGCACAAAATGCGCAATACAAAAAGATCACATCCAAAGTCAAAGGCATTACCCATCCTTACCTGAACGTGGGCCGCATCGAGGGAGGCACCAACACAAATGTTGTACCGGGCAAGGTGATGTTCAAACTGGACCGGCGCATGATCCCCGAAGAAAATCCAGTTGAGGTGGAAGCCAGTATCCGGACGGTGGTTGCGAACGCCGTAGCCCAGTGTCCTGGCGTCACGGTCGATATCAAACGCCTGCTGCTGGCCCGTGCCATGCAGCCCTTGGGTGGCAACAAGCCGCTGGTCGATGCCATCCAGAAACATGGCCGGGAAGTGTTCGGCGAAGAGATTCCGGCCATGGGTACGCCGCTGTACACCGATGTGCGGTTGTACGCCGAGGCTGGCATACCCGGCGTGATCTACGGCGCCGGACCGCGCACTGTGCTTGAATCCCATGCCAAGCGGGCCGACGAACGGCTGGCGCTGGAGGACCTGCGCCGCGCAACCAAAGTCATAGCGCGCACCCTGCGCGAGCTCTTAACCTCCCCCCAACAAGCCATCGCCCCGTGAATTTCCTTGCCGGCGCCAGTTTGAGGGGATATCCCGATAGTTCGGGGTCCTGTCTCACCGACAATCAGACACCCCATCGGTGTCGCAGAGCGGTGCTGGGCACTGTTTTTGCTTGACCTGAATACCCATCCCTATTTTTTTGCGGAGTTTCCATGACAAAACGAGTTTTCATCAAAACCTTGGCCGCCCTCGCCGTAGGCGCAACCGCAGCCTTCGGTAGCAGCGTGCACGCGCAAAACACCCCCATCAAGTTCCAGCTCGACTGGCGCTTTGAAGGTCCTGCCGCCTTGTTTTTGACACCTGCCGCCAAAGGCTACTTCAAGGATGCAAAACTCGACGTGACCGTTGACGCTGGCAACGGATCGGGCGGCACCGTCACCCGCGTCGCTTCGGGCAGCTATGACATGGGTTTTGCCGACCTGGCGGCGCTCATGGAGTTTCACGCCAACAACCCTGATGCGCCCAACAAGCCCGTCGCCGTGATGATGGTTTACAACAACACGCCGGCCTCGGTGATGGCCCTGAAAAAATCAGGCATCAAAACTGTGGCCGACCTCAGTGGCAAAAAATTCGGCGCACCGGTGTTTGACGCGGGCCGCCGTGCTTTTCCGATCTTTGCCAAGGCCAACGGAATCACGGGTGTGCAGTGGACGGCCATGGACCCCCCGCTGCGCGAGACCATGCTCGCCCGCGGCGATGTCGATGCCATCACCGGCTTCACCTTCACGTCGCTGCTCAATCTGGAAGTTCGGGGCGTGAAAGCTGAGGACGTGGTGGTCCTGCCTTATGCAGACAACGGCGTCAAGCTGTATGGCAACGTCGTCATCGCATCACCAAAAATGATCAAGGAAAATCCGGCCGCCATCAAGGCCTTTTTGCTGGCCTTTACCAAGGGCGTCAAAGATGTCATTGCCAAGCCTGCCGCCGCCATCGACGACGTCAAGGCTCGCGACGGCATCATCAACGTCGCCCTGGAAACCCGCCGCCTGCAGCTCGCCATTGACACCGTGGTGAACAGCCCCGACGCCCGAGCCGACGGTTTTGGCCAGGTCAAGGGGCCACGCCTGTCGCTGATGGCCTCGCAAGTTTCGGATGCCTTCAACACCAAGACCCGCGTGAATGCCGACAGCGTCTGGAACGGCTCTTTCCTGCCCAGCGCCGCCGAACTCAACATTCTTCCCGTGCCGAAAAAGTAACCAAGTCACTGACCGGCTGCAGAGCTGGCAATGATTGAAATGTACGGCCAGCTTTCCATGAAACGCTGGCCGTTGTGTTGAATGCCCTGACCAACTTCCCAACCTCGCCTGACAATGCAATCCCTTCCCGACGGTCATTTTGTTGATTTCAGCGATGTCTGGCTCGCATACAACGAAGAGCTGCTGGCGCAGAACCACTTTGCTGTGGAGGCGATCGACCTGAAGGTTCGCGAAGGCGAGTTCATTGCCATCGTCGGACCCTCGGGTTGCGGCAAGTCCACTTTCATGAAGCTGACCACGGGCCTGAAGATGCCGTCCAGAGGCCGCATCTTGATTGACGGCCAGCCCGTGACAGGGCCGCTGAAAATTTCCGGCATGGCTTTCCAGGCGCCTTCGCTGTTGCCCTGGCGGACCACGGTGGACAACGTGCTGCTGCCACTGGAGATCGTCGAACCTTTTCGCAGCCAGTTCAAGTCCAGGCGCAAGGAGTTTGAAGAACGCGCACGCAAGCTGCTGCAAAAAGTTGGCCTGGGCGGGTATGAAGACAAGTTTCCGTGGCAGCTGTCCGGCGGCATGCAGCAACGCGTGAGCATTTGCCGCGCGCTGATCCATGAGCCGAAAATGCTGCTGCTTGACGAGCCCTTTGGCGCGCTTGACGCTTTCACGCGCGAAGAGTTGTGGTGCATCCTGCGCGACCTCTGGACCGAGCAGCGTTTCAACGTCATTTTGGTCACGCATGATTTGCGCGAGTCGGTATTTTTGGCCGACACGGTGTATGTGATGAGCAAAAGCCCGGGGCGTTTTGTCGTCAAGCGCGAGATCGATCTGCCGCGCCCGCGCGACCTGGAGATCACCTATACCCAGGCCTTTGGCGACATCGTGCATGAGCTGCGGGGCCATATCGGAGCCATCCGCAATGTCGGTGTGACCGACAAGGAAAGCGTGTCATGACAACAAAACAGATGGAACGCTGGTCCCCGGTGCTGCTGCTACTGGTCATCCTGGCACTTTGGCAGCTTGTTGTTGCCGTGTTCGACATCGCCGAATACATCTTCCCCGCCCCGCTGGCCATCGCCGAGGCGATGGCCGAATTTGCAGGTCCCATTGCCCAGGCGGCCTGGAAAACCTTCTGGGTCACCATGGTTGGCTTCGGCATCTCCATCGTGGTCGGCGTGATGCTGGGCTTTCTGGTCGGCTCCTCACGCCTGGCCTATGCCGCGGTCTATCCCCTGCTGGTCGCCTTCAACGCTGTTCCGAAAGCGGCGATTGTGCCCATCCTGATTGTCTGGTTCGGCATCGGCGTTGGCCCCGGCATCCTGACCGCCTTCCTGATCTCTTTCTTCCCGATCACGGTCAACATGGCGACCGGCTTGGCCACGCTGGAGCCCGAACTTGAAGACGTGCTGCGCGTACTGGGCGCCAAACGCTGGGATGTGTTGATCAAGGTCGGCCTGCCGCGCTCCATGCCCTACTTCTATGGCTCACTCAAAATCGCCATCACGCTGGCTTTTGTAGGCACCGTGCTGGCCGAGATGACGGCCGGGGATTCGGGCATCGGCTACCTGATGCTCAGCGCCGGATCACAACAACGCATGGCGCTGGCGTTTGCCGGGCTGGTGGTGATTGGTGCGATGGCGATGATCATGTACGAGCTGTTCAGCTACATCGAAAAACACACGACGGCTTGGGCGCATCGGGGTTCGCAGGGTGGCTGAGGTCGCCGGCCTCGGTTTATGCATCGCGCTGCGGCGTTAGTCCGTTTTGGGCAGCGGTTTCAACTCCCCACTCCCAACCCCCCGCCCTTGAAGCGCCGCGCGCTTCAAGGACTTCGGATTTGTTCCCGGTCTTAAACTCCCCACCCGTCGGGCTGGGCCGAGGAGCGCAGGTCAAAGCGGATGAGGGCTCGCGATT